>JBAWBG010000070.1:0-26521 GCA_049589695.1 Candidatus Sulfotelmatobacter sp.
CGGCTCCATTCAATCCCAGAATGCGCGCGCCCTCGGGAAAATGGCGGTCGTAGCAAATGTACACTCCGACGCGCGCATATTTGGTCTCAAAGACGGGATACCCTAGATCGCCGGGTGTGAAATAAAACTTTTCCCAGAATCCAGGATGACAATGTGGCAGGTGGTGCTTACGATATTTTCCCAAGTAGCGGCCATCGGCATCGATAACTGCGGCGGTGTTGAAATAGAGGCCCGGCATCTGCTCTTCGTAAACCGGAACCACGATCACCATACGGTGTTTTGCGGCAATTTTTTGCATCATGCGCACCGTGGGGCCCTCCGGCACGCGCTCGGTCAGTTCGTACCACCGAGCGTTTTGTTCGGCACAAAAATAAGGTCCGTAGAAGAGTTCCTGCAAGCACAGAACCTGTGTTTTCTTTCGCGCTGCCTGCTCGATCAACTTCAGATGCTTGTCGATCATCGCTTTTCTAATCTGAGCAAGGGGACGCTCCGTGCTGAGCGCATTGCTGGCTTGAATCAGTGCACAACGCACAATTCGAGGCATGAGCCGGGACCTCCGAAAAACGAAACTATAGCAGAAAACTGTGGCCGACCGGCCTTCTGCCGTACAATCTAGCCTACAAGGTAAGACGATGTCAGAAGAGCCCAGGAAACATTTCAGTGTTGCTGACCGCCCGAACAACGGCGCGGCAGACGAAGCTATGGCCAACTCACAGGCGACCATCGCGACTCTTTCGGGCCATCCCTTACTTTCGAATCGTGGCATTCCTCTCAATCTCGATTGGGTGAAGCACGTTCGGATCAATACCAGTGCGGTGGAGCGAAGAGCACAAACTCACGTGGCACGCCGCACGGTAAAAAAAGGGTGGCAGGCCGCATGGCTTCTGCGCGCAGTCTCCTGCATGGACTTGACCACGCTTTCCGGTGACGATACAGATGAGCGGGTTCGCCGCCTTTGTGCCAAAGCACGGCAACCGATCGAGCAGGATCTGGTAAGGCGATTGCAGATCGAAAGCCTCAACATCAAGGTGGCGGCAGTTTGCGTGTACCATCGCTTTGTTGAAACCGCAGTGAGGGCACTCGAGGGCAGCGGGGTTCGAGTGGCCGCAGTCTCCACGGGATTTCCGGCGGGATTGTCGCCAGTGGAGGAACGAGTCGCGGAAATTCGCCGCTCGGTGGAAGCCGGAGCGGATGAGATCGACATCGTGATTACGCGGGCTCACGTGTTCGGTGGGAAATGGCAGGAATTGTACGACGAGGTTGCTGAATTCAAACTAGCCTCGGGGCATTGCCACATGAAAGCCATTCTTGCTACAGGGGACCTGCTGACACTGCGCAACGTTGCGCGTGCCAGCTTCGTGGCGATGATGGCAGGCGCGGACTTTATCAAGACTTCGACCGGCAAAGAATCTACTAACGCCACGCTTCCTGTTGGATTTGTGATGACTCGCGCCATTCGGGAATATGCGCAAGAGACTGGGATGGCAGTTGGTTTCAAGCCAGCTGGGGGAATTCGCACGGCTAAGCAATCCACGGAATGGCTAGCTCTGATGAAAGAAGAACTGGGGATGGCTTGGATGAAGGCGGAACTATTTCGGTTCGGAGCGAGCGGACTCCTAAACGATATTGAACGGCAGCTTGAACACCACGCCACAGGGCGGTACTCCGCAGATTACCGCCATCCGATTGCATAGGGAGCGAGGGTTAAAGACTCAATAATGAGCATCGCTGAAAAATTTCTCACCATGGAATATGGCCCGGCGCTGGAAGATCCAAAAGATGCGCTGCTCTGGCTCGACCGACATCAGCGACGTTTTGGCCACTTCATCAACGGCGAATGGCACGAACCGGTCGAGGGCGCATTTTTCGATACAACAAATCCTGCTACCGGAGACAAAATCGCAACCGTCGCGCAGGGATCGGGCGCCGATGTGGATGCAGCGGTGCAGGCCGCGCGAAATGCTTTTACGAAATGGCAATCTCTTAAACCACATGCGCGGGCTCGGTATTTGTATGCCCTGGCCAGAGCAATTCAACGACACTCGCGCCGGCTCGCGGTGCTCGAAACAATCGACAATGGCAAACCCATCCGCGAGAGCCGGGATATCGACATTCCGCTCGTTGCTCGCCACTTCTACCATCACGCTGGATGGGCGCAGCTGCTGGAATCTGAGTTCCCAGGCTTCGTTGCTTGCGGAGTGGTCGGGCAGATTATCCCGTGGAATTTTCCTTTGCTGATGCTGGCATGGAAAATTGCGCCGGCAATCGCGACCGGAAATACCGTCGTGCTCAAGCCGGCGGAGTTCACACCGCTAACTGCCCTTGCGTTTGCGGAGATTTGCCTGGAGATCGGCCTTCCGCCCGGTGTGGTGAATATCATCACTGGCGATGGTTCCACTGGCGAGGCGTTGGTAAAACATCCCGGAGTCGACAAAATTGCATTCACGGGATCAACCGAAGTTGGACGTTCCATACGTCGCGCGACCGCGGAGACTCATAAGCGGCTGTCGTTAGAGCTTGGCGGCAAGTCTCCTTTCGTCGTCTTCGAGGATGCCGATCTCGACAGCGCAGTGGAAGGCCTGGTCGATGGAATCTGGCTCAATCAAGGACAGGTTTGCTGTGCGGGTTCACGCTTGCTGATGCAGGAGAGCATCGCCGATACTCTGATGGAAAAAATCCGCGGCCGCATGGAAACGCTGCGCGTTGGACCTCCGTTGGATAAAGCGATTGATATTGGCGCCATCGTTGCGCCCGTGCAACTTGAGCGCATTCGTCGGCTCGTGGATCAGGGAGTCGCTGATGGAGCGAGCTGCTGGCAGCCGAAGATTGAAATGCCGGCGCAAGGACTTTATTTTCCGCCGACTTTACTGAGCAACGTACATCCAACGTCAGTGGTTGCGCAGCAGGAGATTTTTGGTCCCGTACTCGCTGCCATGACTTTTCGTACGCCTGCCGAAGCCGTGGAGCTAGCCAACAATAGTGTCTATGGACTGGCGGCTTGCGTATGGAGTGAGAGTATCAACGTTTCGCTGGAAGTGGCGGCCCAGATCAAGGCAGGTGTGGTATGGGTGAATTGCACCAATATGTTCGATGCTGCCTGCGGGTTTGGCGGCTATCGTGAGAGTGGATACGGCCGCGAGGGAGGACGCGAAGGGTTGTTCGAATATCTCGAACCGGCCTGGTTTAAACACGCTCCTGCTCTTTCCGCTTCAAGCAAAAAACCTAAACCATCGACGGACGGACACCCGCGAGACTTCGAGATCGACCGCACGGTGAAGCTCTACATCGGCGGAAAGCAGACGAGACCAGATTCGGGCTACAGTTTCGAAGTTCGCGGCCAGAGTGGCGACTTGCTCGGCGAAGCGCCGCTGGGCAACCGAAAAGATATTCGAAATGCCGTCGAAGCGGCGCGCAAAGCGACGAGTTGGGCCAAGAGTACAGCCCACAACCGCGCCCAAGTTCTCTATTACATGGCGGAAAATCTTTCCCTGCGTCAGGAAGAAATCGCTCGCCGGTTAGCGATTGTCGTTGGCAAAACCCGGGCAGCCAAGGAAGTCGCGACCGGCATCGAGCGGATCTTTTCGTATGCAGCATGGGCCGACAAGTTCGATGGCGCGGTGCACAATCCGCCATCGCGGACTATCGCGATTGCGATGAATGAGCCCATCGGAACGGTTGGCATTATTTGCCCTGATGATGCACCACTCTTGGGTTTGTTGTCTCTCGTTTTGCCGGTGCTAGCCGTGGGCAACGTTACCGTCGTTGTGCCATCAGAAATATATCCCCTTATCACCGGCGATCTTTATCAGCTCTTCGACACCAGCGACGTGCCGGCAGGCGCCGTTAATATTGTCACAGGAAACCGCTCTGAGCTGCTCAAGACCATCGCCGAACATGACGATGTGGACGCTGTCTGGTGTTTTTCGGATGAATCCAATGCTGCGGCAGCCAAGTCGCTTTCCGCGGGAAATCTTAAACAGGTCTTCACCAACGAAGGCCGAGTCATCGACTGGTTTGACGCCAAGCAAGGCGAAGGCCGGTGGTTTCTACAGCACGCTACTCAAGTGAAGAACGTCTGGGTTCCGTACGGCGAGTAAAATCCGATCCGGTTCAGACTTCGATGTGTTTCGATCCCGCCGCCGAAAACCCAAGTCTAGTGAGCGAGCCAATTCTTGCCGAGCCTGACCGTCTATTGCGGCTGTGAGGCGGGTGTACGATTTCTCATTTCATAGACAAACTGCTGCAGTTCGTGTCTCTGGCGGCCAGCCTCCTCGTTTTTTTTCTTTGTTATCTGTTCGTACGCTTGCAGTTCGGATTGCGCTTTCGCGGTGTCTCCTTCAAGACGATAGAGCTGCGCCAGACGATAATGCGCTTTTTCCAATTGTGGATTGACTTCGATAGCCTGTCGCAAAGCGGAGGTGGCTTGCGGAAGGTTCTTCTCCTCCGAATAAAGAACGCCCAACTGTAGGTAGGCAACGCCAAGTTTTGGATCAAGCTGGATAGCAGTTTCCAACAATGACTTCACTTGATCGGCATCCCCAGCCTGATCCGGCGAACTCCAACGCTTCCGAAGGCTGGTCGCGTAATAGTAATTAGCCCAGGCATTTCGCGGTTGAAGCCTGACAAATCGCGCCAGTCGCTCCTCGATCTCCGGCGAGGGAGTAGTCTCGGCCTCCTGCATTTCTCCCATTAAGAGGTACGGATTCGAATCGTCGGGATTCAGATCCGATGCCTCGCAAAAATTCCGCATTGCCTCTTCGTAAGAGCCGTTGGAATACCAGGCTGCACCCAAGCCGTCGAGCATTCGAACAGATCGCGGGAACGAGCGGTGCCCTTTTGTAAAAACTTGTATGGCGGGCTCAGCCGCGTGATGCAGCATGAGTTCCGTGCCCCAGTCGAAAAGATTCGTTTCGCTTGGCCTAAGTTCGGCCGCACGCTGATATTCTCGAACAGCTTCCAGAGGGTCACCCAGTTTCTCGTCTGCCTCGGCAAGCAGATGATGCAGTTCGGCGTTTTCCTGATGAGATTTGTCCTGAACTGCGAGCAGTGCTCGCACATCGCTCCGCGCCTGCGCGTAGTCTCCGGTGTCCGCGCGGGCGAGTGCCATTTCGGAGGCGTTGTCCAAATCGCTGGCATTCAGACGATAGGCTCGCTCGAGATAAGGCAGCCCTTCCTGCGGTTTTGCGTCTTCCACCAACAGCTTTCCCAGCTGAAAATTTGCACTGAAGTCTTCCGGCCGTCGCGTTGCTGCGTCCCGCAAAGACTGTTCCATCGCCGCGCGTGACGAATCCAGTGGAGCGCGGTCGGACAATCGTTTACCGCGGGCAGCCGTCTCCTGGGCCAAAGCGTCTCTGTTGCGAACAATCGTGTCGCCACCATGACCGCCGAGATTTGTGGTGTCCGTAACGCCTGCGACACTAAAGTGCGGCTCGTCGAAAAACGCAGGCCGGACGTCCGGGGTTTTCGTTGTTTCCGGCTTAACAGAATCGAGCGTCAAATCAATTGCCTTGGATTCTTTCGGTTCAAGAATAAACGGTCGGGAATTTGCTGATAGGTATCCGGCCATCTCGGCTCGAACGCTGTAATTTCCTCGGCGAACCTCGGTAAAAACGTAGGCGCCCGCGGAGTCGGTATGCACTTTCACAATCTGCGAGTTCTGAGCCTGAAGACAAATGATTGCCCCGGCGACAGGACGATTGAGCGAATCCCTTACGACGCCGTGCAATGTCGCCGTGTCGGCAGAGTCCGATCGCAAATCGGCGGGTGCTCCCGAAATCGATTGTCCGAGAACCACCGACGGAAGAAGACTCGCCATCACCGCAAGAGAGCATACCGTTATACTGAGGGAGCGTCCCATAAGACAAGTGCGCCGCGGAAAGGCAAACTAAAGCCCAAGCGTACGCGCGTAATCGAAAATTTTAGTCGCCGGAGTCACGATCCGCAATCCATCGAAGTAATTCTTAGCTTCTAATTGTTAGCCGCTGGGCGAGCCAGGAGATCGACGTAGGCTTCGGCGACGAGTTCATTCTGAGCGATTCCAAACTCTGCCAGCAATGCTGTCGCAATATTCTTTCCCTCAAGCTCGCTTTGCGCCGGCCGAAGCACGACTTCGAGTTCCAGAAAGTCTCCCAACCCCTGGACCTCATCAATGTGAACACGTGTCTGCCCGATCAGATATAGGACCCGCGTCTTGTTAACCATCCCGGTTCTACCGAGCGTGGCCGTCAGTATTTCATTCAAGATTTGAGGGTCCGGAGTGCGCGCGATCAGATAACGGGACTCGCGTGCATCAGCGACGTCGGACCTTTCGTATCGGATGAGTTCACCATGGTCCGCCGCAGATATCCGGAGCTTCAACCTGCCACGATCGCATGCAAAAAAGAAATCCTCCTGGTGAATCGTCTCCGGAGAAGTATCGCTCAACCGAGCAGCAACAGCTTCAGCCGCCGGCCGGTTCTTCAAAATCGCCTTGATCTCTATATTAGTTGGCATGCTTGAACCTTGCCCGTATAGCGTACACTCCATGGCTGTGGTCAATGCGCTTGAAAGCGCGACCTCTGTCATTTAAGTTCAGGACGCTGTCCATCCAAAAGGTAAATTTGTTTATACTCACGACCCGAGGCCATCGATGACTTTTTGCAAAATGCGTTATCTTACGACCGTGTTATTGCTGACTACCTGCCTGACTTGCTGGAGTCAAGAGAGACAAAAAATCATCATTGATCAAGATGCGGCCGGACCTGGCGGAACGGATCAGCAGTCGATGCTGCTTCTCATCCAATCACCGAAGACGGAAGTATTGGGGATCACGGTCGTGACGGGCGACCAGTGGCTACATGCAGAGGTGGCGCATACCTTGCGCATGCTCGAACTCATCGGCCGAACCGACATTCCGGTTGTGCCGGGAGCCGAGTATCCGCTGGTAAGACGACAACAGGATACCGAACTATGGGAGCAGCAACATGGCAGCATTATGTGGCTTGGAGCCTGGACCCCGAAGTTTTATCACCCGCACGATCAGTTGGGAGACATGCCCGAAGGCATGCCAGCGACAAAGCCGTCGAACGAAGACGCAGCTCATTTCCTGATACGTATGGTGCATAAATTTCCGAACGAGATCACCATCTATGAAGGCGGGCCGTTCACAAACCTCGCGCTCGCTATTTCCATCGATCCCGAGTTCGCGGGACTGGCTAAAGAGCTGGTGTTCATGGGCGGAAGCTTGAATCCGCGAACCGATGACCCCGAGTTTGCCAACAATCCCACGCACGAATTCAATCTGTGGTTCGATCCAGAAGCATCTCACATCGCGTTGGTAGCGCCCTGGAAGAAGATTGTCTGCACGCCCGTGGATATTTCGGTGAAAACGCGTTTGACCTCCGACTTGATCGACCGCATCAAAACAGCCGACACCCCAGCAGCGCGCTACATCGCCAAATACTCCAGCTTGCGCGGCAACTACAATTATTTGTGGGATGAACTGGCGGCTTTGGCATGGCTAGATCCCACTCTGATCACCAAGAAGGAAACGCGCTACATGGATGTCGACCTGGACCGGGGCGCGGGTTATGGCAACACTCTGAATTGGACGGAGCGTGACACGCCGAAGCTCGAGGTGCGGCCGGTCGAAGTGCAGGATGATCTGGACCTGGATAGGTTCTACAAAATGTTTGTGACTCTATTGAGCGCGCCAACGCCAAAGAATTAGAGGGCACGGCTTCCGCCGGTCAGTGTGGAAGTTGACCCAACATGCTCTGCGCTTGAGCGTGGCTTGGATGCTGTTTAAGCAGTTCGATCAGAACCGATCGAGCCTTGTCCGGCGCAGCCTCTAGCACATACACCTTGGCCAGATTTAGATATGACTGATCGAAGCCTGGCGCCACTCGAATGCATTCTTCGAAACTGGCGACTGCTTCATTTTGCCGCTGAGTGCGCAGATAAAGTATTCCAAGATTGTTTAAGGCTTCTGGGAATACAGGACGCGCCTTCAGCGCTCTTTGCAAATACTCGTAAGCGCGTGCGTTGTCGTCAGCCTGCGCAAAAACCATTGCCAAGCCGTAGTTTGCCTCAGGGTCGGAAGGATTTACTGCAAGACCGCGGTCGAAAGTTCTGCGAGCGTCATCCCAGTTTTTTTGGAGGCGAAACGCATTTCCTAGATTGTCGAGAGCGATTAGGTGATCCGGGTTCAATTGTAGGGCTGCTCTAAAACAACGTATTGCCTCGTCGGTATGTCCTTCGCGCGTGGCAAGAAGACCGAGGTTGTTCCATGCGTTGGCCAGAGTATCTGGATAATCTGCGTGGAGTTTGGTCGCGCGTTCGAAGGTTTCGCGGGCTTGGTCCGTTTTATTCTGACTCAAGTAAGCGCTGCCAAGACCGTAGCACGCTTCGGCGCTAGATGGATCGTCGCGAAGGGCCAGATCAAATGACGCTGCGGCTTGGTCGATATAGCCTCGCTGAAAAAAAACGGAGCCGAGAGAAAGATAGTTTCGGCCGAACTCAAAGGTCTCGCCGACTCCCGGAAAGGGCAAGGCTAGAGCCAACCGCTCGGAATTGTTTTCAGGAATGGCGCGGGAGTCCTCTCCAATGTGTTCCGGCTTCACCCGCCCTTGATAGATCTTGACTATGTCTCCTCCCTGATCAATTAGAAACGACGTCGGCAGTCCCATGTCGCGATGGCGATCAAACAAGTAACGGTACAGAATGTTGTAAATAGCTGAGACTTCATCTGCGCCGCGAAGGATCGGGAATGTTAAACCACGCTCGCGCACCAAACTGCGAAGAACTGGGCCCGCTTCGTCATCAATGTTTACGCTAAGAACTTGAACACGTCGCGTTTGCTCTTGGCTGGTCAGCAACTGGAACGCGTTGAGGTTCTTCAGGCAGTCTGAGGATTGCGCTGTCCAGAAGTTCAGCAGTAGTGGTTTCCCACGAAATGCTGAGAGCGTCCGTGCTCCACCAGCCACGTCGGGAAGCGAAAAATCCGGCGCGGCTACTGGTACCAGCAACCAAGTCGCAAACGCGGTAGGAAGCGGCTCGACCTTATCGGTCTCGACGCTGCTGAGACTATTTGGGAAAGGGTTTGGCGCCTTGAAAGGTTCGGTTCGAAAGTTTTCAGATCCTTCTTCGACCCAAATCCTGTGGTTCAAAGGAAGGTCGTGAATCTCCTGTACAAGTCCGCTCGGCCAGCGAATCGACGCCTGCACCGCACCCTTAGCTTCCCCCAAACCGAAAAATACTTCTTTGCTGTGCTGAGAGAGAAATCCCGATCCCACTTGAAGCATGCGAGTCTGTCGTCCAGATTTTGTTTCCACTGTGATCGCGGCGCCGACGGCGTCCCGATTACTCTTAGTGCCGCGCAGGCGGAAAGTGATCGATGGCGGCAGATTCTCGATCCGATTTTTCAATACGCGCAACTGCGGAGCGTTACGATTTTTTAGAAAGATCTCCTGCCTGCCGTCGTGATCAAAATCAGCCAAGGCAAACGCTCTTCCGTCTTCGATGAAATCCAATCCCACCGCGCCGGAAACGTTAGAAAACGTTCCATCACGATTGTTCGCGTAGAAAACGTTTCGCTCGAACCCGCTCCAGGTACCATCCGCGCGAATCAGTTCGTTGATGGCACTCCATCCTTCTTCATAGTCGTGCGCGGGCTTTGTCTGACCTGGTGAATTGGCTACTACCTGGCGCCAGAAGAAACTATTCAGATCTCGATGCGAGGGGCCGGAGATCATTCCATTCGCAATATAGAGATCAGAAAACCCGTCGTGATCGAAATCGAACGCATCGCTCGACCAGGACCAGCGGCCCATGCCAACTCCCGCCGCGGAGGTCTCGTCCTCGAAAGCCCGGTCACCTCCTTGACTACCAAGGCGGTGAAGATCGCTGTTTCGAAAAAGCGAATTCCCCACCGCGTGCTTTCGGTACAGCGCCCGGACGCTTTCGGGAGCGTCTTTCTTGAAATTCTCCTGAGAGGAAATGCGTTCTCCGGCGGCGGTCCACATATCAGCGACATAGAGATCCTCGACACCATCATTGTCGAAGTCGTTCCAGCAAACGCTCATTCCGGCGCCAATGTCTTCAACTCCCGCCCGGGCGGCGACATCGGTAAATGTTCCGTTCCCGTTGTTACGGTACAGATTCTTCCGGCCGAAATCGTTCACCACATAGAGATCGGGCCAACCATCGCCGTTATAGTCGCTCCAGCCGCAGCAGAAGCTATAACGCGTGTTGTTCTGATTGAGCCCGGTATCGGCAGTGACGTCGCGGAAAGTGCCGTCGCGATTGTTCCGCATCATAAAGTTAGGCGGGCCGTTCTCGGCATCGTGATACGGGACTGGATACTTGTACTGGTCGGTGCCCCGGTAATAGACATAGAGACAGAAATAAATATCCAACCATCCGTCGCGGTCATAATCGGCAACCGCTGCGCCGGTAAAAGTTCCCTGCGGTGGGTTGGCGAATGGAAATGCGTCCACCTTCTGGCGAAATGTGCCGTCGCCCTTATTGACGAACAAGAGTGGGCCACTCGCGCGCACGATGACTACATCCTGATGTCCGTTGTTATTGAAATCGGCGAAGATCGCGCAAGATGTGTTGTCGAGAATTCCTAAGCCCGATGTAGCGGTAATGTCTTCGAATGTTCCGTCTCCCCGGTTTCGGTAGAGTCGATTAGGAAGGCCAGCGGGTTGGCAAATGTAGAGATCTTCGAAGCCATCGTTGTCGATGTCGGCGACGGAAACTCCGTTGTGTCCATAAATGTCGATGCCGCACGCTCCATCGAGAACGGTCCTCCAGTGGTCGACGCCTTCCAGCAACTGAGCGGAGTATGAGGAATTGAGCCCCAAAGCGGCGCAACTAATATCGGTGAAAATTGGAAATGCGGACCGGCTTCGGGTCTCGTCTCGTGTTTGCCAACGCCGGAGCCTGAATTCAGGTGCCGATGACGACGGCTGGCTTTCCCACTCGAGATCCCAGACCCCCACACGCTGCTCGCGGTAGAAACCATCTCCTGTCCCAATTACCTCGTACCGCACGTGAGTGCTCAGTTGCTGCGGAGTCTGAGATGTGAATGCAGGGGTCGCTTGCATCCTCGTTACTTGAAACTCGGCGGATGTGATCTTCGAAAAAACGCTGAAAGAGGAGCGCCACGCCTGCAGGAAGGCATCACGTCCGAGATCGGAGCCCAGAACGAATTTGTTCTGGTGAACCTCGACCGGTGGTCCGGTACGAACCGGTCGCGATTCCGCCGGAATCATCGATGAGCCGGCGAACTCGGCAGACAAAACCTGTTCGATCGCTTGCACTTGCCGTGGAGATTGCAGCAGGCTTGAACTCCACTCCGCAAGAATCAAGGCAATCCGGTCGTGATATTTTTCGCTGACAAAGCCGTCCAGCCCCGGCTGCACTTTAGATAGAGTCTTATCCAGCGGCCTCTCGGAGCGATAGTGCGGGTGCAAATGAAATTCGCCGTCTGAGGAACTTTCGTTGAAAGGATCGAGCGGGGAGTTCGATGAGAGCGCGAACCCGCGCAAGCTGGCCGGGAGCATCGCCGCTGAGGCTCCCTGGCAACAGCGGACGAGAAAGTTGCGACGACTTAACCCACTCAGAACGATAACCTCATGGCCTTCATTTTCAGAACCGGAATCGATCAGCGGTATAATCAGCGCGAGCCCGTGCTGAATTGGAAAACGGTCACGCTGTGGAATTTCTGACCCGGTTTCAACTCTGTCGATGGAAAACTGGGATGGTTTGGCGAGTCCGGGAAGTGTTGCGTCTCTAGGCAAAATGCGAATCGTGGTTTGTAGACAACGCCGCCCTTTCCGGTAATCGATCCATCGAGATGGTTCCCGGTGTAAAACTGAACTGCTGGTTGCGTGGTGAGCACTCGCAGAATCCGTCCCGTAGTTGGCTCATATACCTCCGCCGCTTCCGCCAACTGGCCCTCAGGATGGTCCAATACGAAGTTGTGATCGTATCCCATTCCCAGCCGCAGCTGTTCGTCATTCGTATCGATCCGCGCACCTATGGCGTGGGGTGTTCGAAAATCGAATGGCGTGCCTTGGACTGGCTTCAATTCTCCGGTGGGAATCAGCGACGAATCGACCGGCGTGAACCGCGCCGCATCGATCTTTACCACGTGCCCCAAAACTTCGCCCTTCCCTTGCCCGGCAAGATCGAAATACGAATGGTTGGTCAAGTTCAGGACGGTATCTTTGTCGGTGGTCGCCGAATATTCAATACGCAGCGCATCATCATTTAGCGTGTAACGCACGGTCGTAGTCAGGGTGCCCGGAAATCCTTCTTCGCCATCCTTGCTTACATAGGTGAGTTCGATTCCATCTTTTATCTCCTGGGCCGTCCAAAGCTTTTTATCAAAGCCTCGGATGCCGCCATGGAGCGTATTGTCACCATTATTCTTGGGAATCGAATAGGTCTTCCCGTCGAGTTGAAAACTGCCATGCGCGATCCGATTTGCGTAACGGCCGATGATCGCTCCGAAATAAGCAGGGTTGGTGCGGTAGCCATCGAACGAGTCATAGCCCAGCACCACGTCGTCAAGTTTCCCTTCGCGATCCGGCGCGCGCAGCGAAACAATGATTCCCCCATAATTCATAATGCGAATTTCGACCTTGCCATCGGCCAGCGTATACAAATCGACGGCCGCACCGTCAGAAGTCCGCCCGAATGCCTGCTTGGTAATACTGGTCTTCCCCTGCATTGTAGTTGTAAGCATGATAAGAAAGATGAAAATTGCGAAACATCCGTTGACTCTGTTGAAAAACATTATTGGTTCTCCGGGACCTCTAGCTTCGGGCGTAGCCATCACGAGGATGGCTTTGTTTCGGTCTCAAAATCCTTGTCCTAATGGTGACTGGTATCGGCTATACAGGCCGCCGAAAACCCAACTGCGGACGAAGCGCCGAGAGAGGAGCAGAATGGGTTCTCCCTTTCGCTTCCATCTCCGAAACAAGCTCGATCAATAGAAACGCCGATACCCAAAAAAATACGCACACATAGGATCCGGCTGCAAACAACCAGTCTTCAAAGGCCGCGTGAATAAGTCCCGCCAATGTGACCAAGGCAAACGGCACAGCATAGTGATACGCGCTGCCACTTCTTTGCATCCACATATAGACTCGACCTGCCGCCCTCAGCAGCAGAAACAACAAAAGTAGAAAAGGTAGAATACCCAGCAGTCCCATGTATTCTGCCATGGCCAGATAGCTGCTGCCGTGTTCTCGATTCGAACCTTCCACGGTGTAAATCGACGAACCCTGAACCGTAGAGCTCTCGCTCCCCAAGTCGCTGGTTCCGAATCCTGTTCCGAACCAAGGGTGTTGTTTGACTGCGGCAATGGTGTCATCCCACGGTGTATCCCGCGATCCCAAAATTCCCTGGTGCGGACGTCCTTCTACTTTAAAAACGAAACGTCCACTGAGGGAATCTATTAATTCGCCCATGTGAGAGGGATTGGCAACCGCCATGGCTTCAAGAAGAAAAGCCGCAACGAAAGCGGTTTTCAGCAAGAGGCGTGGACGGCGTAGGCCCATCGTGAGTGCGACTGTAACAACTGCATCCGCGACAATGGCAGCACGGCAAACGCTGACATAAAGCAAAACCACACACAAGGCTACGGCGGTGTAACGACGCTGACGCTCGCCTCGGCTATCAGCCACTAAAGCTGCCCAGAGCAGCACTGGCGCTGCCACAACTCCCACAAAAGCTCCCAAATTATTGGGATTTCCGAATGGATCGTGGCCAGCAAAGGTAAGGATCGCCGTAATGAAAACCAGAACTTCACAAGCAAGAACGAGGCTGCGGACAAAGGATGCTTCTCGCCCAGCAAGCGCAACCCGTCCGCCGGTGGAAGCGTACAAAAAAAGCAAGAACAGACTTCCGGCCTTCAGCGAGGCTGTCAGAGGCGTACCTGAAGCGCTCGCCGAAGCTAACGCGGCGAGCACAGCGAACAAAGCAACTAAATGAAATACTCCAAAGTGCTGAGTACGATTGCTTCTGATCCAGATGACCGACCCAGCCAATGCTCCGACGGCTAGAAAAAGCCAGCGAACCGTAAAACTTTCCTCCCCAAACGGTAATGCTGTAGCTGCCGAAAGAAAACACCACATCGTCATGGGAAAGAAAACTGTCTTAAATCGCCATAGACAGGCAAGGACAAGTTCGATTGCAATGGTCGCTCCCAGGTAGGTGCTGTTCGCAAAGTAGCCCGGACGTCTCACCAGTTCAATAAACAGGATGGCAATAATCCCGATCGCGCCCAGTGCGATAAGAAGCAGTTGAACTTGACTTCGCACGGTTAGGAACGCTTCTCCGGAGCTCGCTCGCAATAATATTCTGTAATCTTGTTACGCATCGAATAAGAAGAGGAACCATTGTATCGCGCGTACGCCGCATGATTCGAAAATTTCTAGCCTGCCCTCACGCCTTGGACTCGGCAGCGTATTTCGGATTGCAGAAGCCAAAAGCATTGTACGCACGAACCTTGGAGCGAGAACTGCTCACCTAAACTCTCGCTGGCGCTTGGCGTCAGATTCATGTGGTCACGGCCGCTATTGCGCTCTACCTCAATGTCTTCGTTTTAATCGTGCAGCTTTTCGAGAAGGTGCCTGCTCTCGAAGCGCCGGCTCCCACGCAGGAGGAGCCGCTGTTCCCGGCGGCGGAGCTTATCGTGATGGCGACTTTTGCCGCACTGGCGATTGTTGCGGCAAAGAGATTTCGCATCCGGCCGCCGCAAACGGTTTGATCAGGACATTTTCGTCCGTGCAATCGCTCGGACCAGAAAAAGCTCCGCGCGGGAAAAGCCCTAGAGATTAGCCCTCTCGAGAGTAGTGGCCTTCTCTTACGACGTTCCCTTGGCGGATCAAGCGAAAATACTGTCGGCGCGGAAAAGCTACACTCCACAAACCGTTTCGTAGAAATTCAGCCATGCTTAATGAACGCTCCGGTTTGCAGTTCATCCACAGCCTGGCGCAGTTGCTCCTGAGTGTTCATCACAATCGGACCGTACCAAGCCACGGGTTCCTCGATCGGCTTGCCAGATACCAGCAGAAAGCGAATTCCCTCAGGGCCGGCCTGCACGGTGAGCTCGTCTCCGCGGTCGAACAACACCAGCGAGTGGTTGCTGACGTCGTATTTGGCCGGAGCATTCGGGTCGGCCGCCTGTTCGGTCAGAACCGCGCGCGGATCGGAGCCATCCCGAAAAGTGCCCGAGCCAGCGAACACGTAGGCGAAGGCGTTCCGCGTAGTCTCGACCTTGAGCCGTTTCCGCTGGCCCGGAGCAATGGAGATATCAAGATAATTCGGATCGGCCGCCACACCTTCCACCGGTCCCTTTTTGCCCCAAAATTCTCCGCAGATGACGCGCACGCGCGTGCCGTCATCGTCAGTGATCTCAGGAATCGCGCTCGACGGAATATCCTGATAGCGCGGATCGATCATTTTCATTGATGCGGGCAGGTTCGACCACAGCTGAAAACCGTGCATGCGTCCCTGCGGGTCACCTTTAGGCATCTCCTGGTGGAGAATGCCGCTGCCGGCCGTCATCCATTGCACATCGCCCGCAGTCATCTTGCCCTTGTTGCCCAGACTATCGCCGTGCTCAACGGATCCCGCAAGCACGTACGTGATCGTTTCTATCCCGCGGTGCGGATGCCAGGGAAATCCCGCCTGATAATCTGCCGGATTCTCGTTGCGAAAATCGTCCAGCAGCAGGAAAGGGTCGAACTCTTTGGTCTTGCCGAAACCGAAGGCGCGTTGCAACTTTACCCCGGCGCCCTCGATCGTCGGCTTCGGTTGAATGATTTGTCTTACTGGTCGGAGTGACATATTGTTCCTCTTTTCTGTGCCGTACGGCCCGCCGTTCTATGCCGCGCGGCAAGTCGTTTACGCTTTGACGAACTGAAGATCTAGACTAATGGCGACCTCGTCACCGACGAGAAGACCGCCCGTCTCAAGTGCCGAGTTCCAAGTGAGCCCAAAGTCTTTACGGTTAATCTTTACCGTAGCTGACAGCCCTCTGCGGATGTTGCCCCAAGGATCTTTGGCGGCGGCCGTTGGTCCCTCAACATTGAAGACCACACTACGGGTGACGCCGTGAATTGTTAGGTCGCCCGCGACAGCCAGTTCTCCATCGCCCACGCGGTTTATTCGCGTGGACTTGAATGTCAGAGCAGGAAACTTCTCCACGTCGAAGAAATCAGCACTCTTGAGATGCGCATCGCGCTGGTCGTCGCGAGTATTGATCGAGGCTGCTTCGATCGAAGCCTCGACGCCAGAATTCGTCACATCGTTTTCGTCGAGATTCAGCACGCCTTTAATACGGGTAAATTGTCCCTTCACATTGGAAATCATCATATGTTTCACCTTGAACTCGGCGACGGAGTGAACCGGATCGATGTTCCATGTGGTGGTTGCTATTTGCGAAGCAGTAGTTGCGTTCATGGCAAGGTTCCTTTCTGCTCGTTAGATGCGTTATACCGATATTCGTTGCAACAGATATTGGGGCTAAGAAATCAAGTCACTTGGCTACGAGAGACGCGTAAGAGTTCGGTCAAAGCCTTTAATCGCTGCTGCCCCAAGTGGCCCAATTGTTTGCAATGAGCCGCCTGAACTGGCTCGTCGAGGCGCGCCAGCAGTTTCAAACCGTCCGGCGCGATTCGAGCTCTTACGGTTCGCCGGTCTTGGGTTTCACGACAACGCGAAATCAATTGGCGCTTCTCCAGTCGGTCGAGGAGACGCGTCACATCCGGGTCCCGAGTAATCATTCGGCTAGCAATCTCCCCACAAGGAAGCCCCCCTGGCGCGCCGCGCAGAATCCGCAGCACGTTGTACTGCGTCGAAGATAGCTCCTCGGCCTTGAGAATCGGCACCAGTCCGCGGGACAGCATGTCCGTGGTGCGCAGCAACTCTAAAAACGCCGTCTCTTCAGGAGAGCCGATTCTGCGCTTGGTCTTTTTTGGCCGGACCGTTTCTTTCATTGGCCTAAAATGATACTCGTTGTGACGACTATCGTCAAGACGATAGTTGGCCCTCGGTCGGGCGTCCGTACCGGTCGGCAACGGTGGACATTCAATAAGGACTTTAAATATTGGTCGGGGAGAGAGGATTTGAACCTCCGACCCCCTGGTCCCGAACCAAGAGCCGAACACAATCTAAGTGCTTCATTTGGCGTCGCTTAGGAGCCAGAAAGCCACTCTTTTTCTCGCCTTCAATTGTACCGAAGTTGTACCGAACTGACCGGGCGCTCTCTCGCTCGGCCTAGTTGTCTATTGACCCTCGTTGAGCCCAGCCAAACTAGGCATCCCACTCATCGCGGATCACCCCGTTCAGGACTTTTGAGACGACCTTGTTGTCTATTCTGACATTGATGAATCGTGCTAGAAGCCGCCTGGCACATTCCGGTCGAAGTACCTCACAAGGCGATCAAGAGCTGCGCGGCGAAGCTCGTCGCGCACTTGATCGGACCAAACGGCCCATACTCGCGGGGCCCAACTTATATGTTCCCCGACTCTGACGACCAGCGCCGGACTGATGTAACGCAAGGGCTGGTCGACAATTGTTCGCTCCCATCCAGACAAATTGCGACCAGACAGCACATCTGGCTGGACGACATTCGGGTTCTCTTCCGCTTTGCCTCGGACAGAGCGATCCACGAAAAAGGATTGAAAGCGTTCGGCCATCGTGCGCAGGGAGACTCTGCCGCTTGCATCCGCACCTTCTGCCAAGAACAGAAGTAGAAGCATTTTGTACGAAAGCGTCATCCGCTCCCTCTCGATGTCGTACAAAATGTCGTACGTCGAGGGGCTCAGCACACCGGGAGTCGTGACAACTTCTACCCCAAGATCCAAGGGGGTTGCCCGCGAACGGCATTCACCCGCACGTCGCGCGAAATCGCTATCGGGAATTTCTCGGAACTCATAGCCGTGTTCGTCGAGAAACTCTTTGTGCTGTGGAACGATCCGGTTCGCGATAAACAGCAGTCGCAGGTGATTGGATGGATATTTTGCTCGGTAATCGAAAAAGTAATAAAAATGCCGTTGCACATGATCTTCGTCGAGCCGACCACTTTGAACCTCAACCAACAGCCTACGTGCAAGGCGGTCTTCGAAAAGGATATCGGGGCGCCGACCATTGATAACGACCTGCCTGCGCACAAGTGCAAGACCAGGTTCGATGAACAGATCAGGGCAAGTAGCAATAGCCGTTTCCATGTCCTTTTCGAGCATCATTGCTCCGAGCGTATCGGTCCGAATGGCACGTGTCAAAAAAAGTCGTCGCGTGCTGACGTTGTTCGCGCCAGTATTTTGTCCGAGATTCAGTACCACCTCAACTCAGGCTTCCGATCCAAAACAGACGCCGGTCTTTCGTCGATAAACGGATCGATACGATCGGCCTGACGTGTCGCCCACTCAATCCATGCCTTGTACTGTGGTTGCTTTTCCGCGGACGATGAGCGGGTCTTCTCAGCATATGCGGCTATAAAACGCCGAAGCCGCTCGGCACGTTCCCACTCGTCAACCCATTTATTGAACTGCTCTAGTTTCTTTTCTTCTTCTTGAATGTCTTTCTGCAATTGCACTCTTTCTTCTGCCCGTTTCTGCTCCTGGGCCTCACGCTGTTTGCGCTCCTCCTCTTGACGCCGTTGCGCGACAGCGGTTCGCATCAGACCGGCAACAAAGTCCGCGACTAGCTTTTCGATTCGCTGGACTTTCGCATCACTCCAACGCGTCCGTTGCTCATATTTTCCCCATGCACCTGAATGAATGACTAGCGCCAGTTTTCCGCCGGGTTCCTCTGTGACGATCTCGTCGTAATCCCAGCGATCGGTCGGATTCGGTACTCGCGGCTTTTGGGTTACAACCTTCCGTATCGGCTCCTCAATCCCGAACGAAACGCGCTCATCATTGATAAATGCTGTCGTGCGGCCTTCCTCTGACACCTCGACCGCGTAGCCTTGCCGCTCCAGGACTGCCAAGACCTGCGCCATTACCTGTAGAGCACGCTCTAACGTACCCTCACTCACCTTTACTTCGAGCCCGTTTGACTCTCGCGGAAGAAGAATGCCGTGTTCATCCTTCCTGCTTCGACTTCGCAGCATATTTTGAGTGAGTCGGATCAGCGGATGTGGGCGAGCACTGGGATCGATTGACGGGGCCGCCAACGCACCAGCGGCGAGCAACTGATTGATCGTGGCGAACTCTGGATCATTCTGATCCGAGATTGCCTTCGGCGTTACCGGAGAGCGAAAGATGACGGGAACCTTGTCGAGTTTCGGCAAGGGAGGCTTATTCGTGCCCTCCTTGCCGTGAGCAAGTTTCGCCCAGTGCCCTCGACCAGGAACGGGCACAGATAATTTGTGGCATGTCTTGCCGAGAGCCACAGAGGATACGCCATATTCCTCGGCCACCTTCAATAGCGGCTGCTCCCAGACCTTCTGATAGAGCTCTTCGCGATCATATTTCTCCCACACGATTCCTCCCATTCCGATTCTCAATCCATTTTGGTTAAGCGACTGTGCGACGACTGGTCAGCCTGTCTTTCTTGTTTTGCTTGTGTAGGTTCGGCCCAGCGTCCAAATGGATTCCTAGTCGCAACAGCGCACTTGTTTCGGGTTTCAAATGCTCCTTCATTCGCGGCGTTCCCAGCAGCTTGTGAACGCGCTCCGCAGGACAGGCACTATACTTTCGGAATAATTGGAGAAGTTCGATGGTGACGACCGGCTCACATTCAAATAGGCTGCGTCGCAGCGAACTCAAATCATATTTTTCGTCTGGATTCCAGATCGCACCGTGAGAAAGCAGCTCGCGCACACAGTCGAGAGAACTCGAAACGTCGTACTTGGACTTCAGTCTCTTGCTGCGATAGGGGTCGAACCCCGCAAAACTAAAGTCCCGCAGCGCGGCATCTAGCGCTGATGATCCGCCATTGGGTTTGTCGTTTGGCTTTGCGCCGATTTCCAGCAAGTACGTCAATGTGGCCTTGCGGGGCCAGAATGCAGCGCGGTGGAGCAGTTCGGAGAAGTTGTCGCGGCTTGGGTCTGGTTTCAGTCTTTTCAACACGTCGGTGTTTTCCGAACGGCATGCCTCCTCTAGCCCTGACGTGTAGCACTCCGGGTCTTCGGTGTACTCCTCATACAGGCAAGGGCCACGTGACCTCGGATCGCCTCCAGCCCACATGAGCAGACTCACCCACTTCAGATCTCCCTTATTGCAGAAATGCCGAAGCGCGCAATCCAGCTGGTCCTGCAATTGGGCAGCGAGCTCAGGGTGTGCCCGCTTGTAATCAACGAATGGTCGAAGCGTCGTTCGAATTTTTTCGCCAAACGCCACCGCGAAGGGGCGACCCTCCAAGGGGTCGGCGCCATGGTCCAGGAAGAAGCGAATCATTTTCGGTTCCCAAGTGAGCAGAACGTCAGCTAGGGGAACAGACTTGATATCGGCTCCATGTGCGAGCAGCAGTTCCACCAAATCTAGTCGGCGGGCCGATGCTGCATCTGCGAGAGCAGCATTCTTCGACGACTGACTAGTGTCGCGCCTCACAATCAGCTCAACCAAACTATGGAATCCGGTCTCGACGGCGATTTGAAGAAGGGTGGTCTGCCGGCCGCGTTTTGTCGCAGCCGAAATATCCAGCGGTTTGCCTGCGGCAATCCATTTCTCAGTGTCGTAGAGCTTTCCCGCTCGGCAGAGTGCAATGAGTTCTTTTGCTTGCTCAGTGCTTGTCCCGGCAACTGTGTCGTTCATGAACGTAGCCCTGTAGGGGGACGGTGGGAGTACGTCAACCGATAAGGCCCCCTCGATTACAAGTGTAAATGGCTCATTATAAATGGTTTAAATTAATAGATAAAATTATTATGCACAATACACAACATAACTTTACTGTGCTATATTATTTTATATGGCAGAGTCGCTTCAGACCGCATTAAGCAGCTACCTACATTCGATTACGGGCGAACCCCCGTGGATCGACCCAGCTGACCACCAGGCCACCTCCAGCCTGCCACTGTTCTTGCGACAAAAATATGAGATTTCCCGAGGCGATTTGTTTGGGCGTAAATGCTTCTTCGCCTTCGAAGCCAAGCGCACGGACGAGGCGTCGCCGACTGAATACGCACACGATGCGTCGTCCCTCAAACAGTCGCTTTCGGCGGACGTTGTCCTTGTCCTCTCAAGGCTTGCCTCCTACGTCCGAAGTCGTCTTGTGCGCCAACATGTCCCTTTTATCGTACCCGGTACTCAGATGTTCCTTCCAATGTTGATGATTGACCTAAGGGAACGATTTCCAAGGGGGAGGACAGAATCTGGAAAGCTGACCCCTATAGCCCAACTCATAATCATCTACCACCTCGTACGCGAAAGCATCGGCAATATGCCCCTGGCCCAGATCGCATCGCAACTCGGATATTCGCCAATGGCGATCAGCCAGGCTCAGGATGAGTTGCAGAATTCAGAACTGTGCGAAGTCGTGAAATCCGGCAGAGCGCTCTCAATACATTTCAAGTGGCAGGGATTGCAGCTTTGGCAACATGCCCTGCCATTGCTCTCAACTCCGGTAAGGCGAATGCATTGGATTCGTTGGGGGCATCCCCGACCCCGCGCTGTAGTTGCGGGGCTGACGGCGATGGCCAAGTACACAATGTTGGCTGACGACTCGATCCCCACGTTTGCAATGAAGAATAGTGGTTTGACCAGCGCTTTGGAAAAAGGTGAGATTGTCGGATGCGCCGGTCGCGAGGATGCTGAGGCCCGGATTGAAGGTTGGAAATATGATCCTTGGATCGTCGCGAAAGCCGATGCGGTTGATCCGTGTTCCCTTTATCTAACTCTCCGTCATTCCGCTGACGAACGAGTCCAGAAAGAACTCGAAACGCTCATACGAGAATCTCTGAAATGATCAAGGGTTTGGACAAATTCCGGGCGCACTTCGAACAGAGCCGTGATGCATTTGTATTGATCGGCGGTGTCGCGTGCCACGAGTGGCTTGCTTCCCAGGGCTTGCCATTCCGTGCCACAAAGGATATCGATCTAGTGCTAATCATCGAGGCACTCGATCGTTCGTTCACGAACCGGCTGTGGGAGTTCATTGAAGCCGGCGGTTACGAAATCAGGGAAAAGGATGGGAATCGGGAGCTTTATCGGTTCTCGAAGCCGAAAGACGATAGTTACCCAGCAATGATCGAGATCTTCAGCAGGAAACCCGCAACCATCGAACTTGCCGAAGAGCAACGCGTCATTCCAGTCATAATTAACGAAGGATCCGCGAGTCTCTCCGCGATCCTCTTAGACGACGATTACTACTCGTTGATCATTAGTCATCGCACGCGAGGCAACGATTTGCCACTGGTGAATCCGGCTGGGCTGATCCCCCTGAAGGCCCGGGCCTGGCTAGACCTGACGAGACGTGACAAAGAAGGGCAGAAGGTGGACACCAAGGACATCGCTAAGCATCGAGCCGACGTTTTCCGGATAGCGGCCACACTGCCGGGAGAGCCCGGTCCGAAAATCCCCGATTCGGTTCGCGCCGACCTTAGCGCATTCTTGGAAGCGTTTCCGCCTGAAAGTGCGGACTGGCCAGCAATCTTGGATTCGTTGAAGACCACGTTCGGCGGAACGAAGCTGAATCCAGCGGATCTCATTGCGGCAATTCGCACGTACTTCGTCATCGGATGATGTACTGGTTCTGTGCAGGAAATTCCGAAGGCTTGCAACGAAGTAAATAGTAAGTGTAGGGCAGACGGTTTTTCGCCTGCCCTACCCTGCTTAGTTCACCCATGTCGTCTGTTCCAGCGCACGAATGTATTCGATGACTGCCTCGCTCCAACCATCGATGTGCATCCACTTGCCATAGCCGACACCGTTCTTGTAGCTGGCGACGTTGATCAGGTAACCCATGCCACTTGGCGCCGGTACCTTGTCGTGCGCCTGCTCGTCAGTGATCACGATCAGGCGGTCGCACTTCTCGTTGCGGCTTAGCTTCTCAACCGCATTCCCAAGCTGGGTGCTGTTGTGGCGCTGGGAAACGTCAACGGCATCGCGCAGGGCGAAGCCACGACGCGCCGGCACCTCAACCAGATTGTCAGAGAAGCTGTACACTGCAACCTTCTCTGCGATCTCGCGCAGTAGCACGGCCAAACCGTAAGCCGCGTCAGTGCGCTGCATCTCGGAGCGGCGAGACAGAGGCGCAGTCATCGAGCCGGAGACGTCCACCAGTACGATGGTCTTTCCCGGCAGCTTCTCGGTTTCCGCCACGCACTTCAGCATCGCCTGCTCAAGCGCTTCCTCCCACTGCGGTGCGTAACGAGCCGCAGCCAGGAAACGGAACGGCAGAACGCGCGTCGTGCTCATCGAACCAAGCGCGGAGAGCACGAGCGACTCGTCCACTCCGGCCTCCCGCATGTTGCGTAGGTTGCGAAGCAGCGCGAGTGCGCCCAGCTTCTGCTCACGCAGCAGGCGCTCCCAGGCCTCGCGCTTGTCAGCGCCAGAGCTGAGGGCAACTTCCCACGTGTCTGGGGTCGTCAGGCTTCCCGAGACCAGCTTCTTCCACACGTCGGCCTGCGCCTCGTCGCGCGGCTTGGCATGGCAGAGGAAGAGCACGTCCCGCAGCTTGATCGGCCCGCCGCGGTCGTACTTGGCGAGCTGATACTCATCAAACTTCGGGAACGCTGCCGCCAGACCTTTCTTCACCTGACCGGAAAGCGGCATACGCCCGTCCTTCCAGTAAATGGCGACGAACTCCGCGAGTTCGTCGGCCCGCTGAATGATGCGGGCCAGCGCCTCCGACACAACGGCGCGGTGCGTCTTGTGGCGAGCCATTTCGCGGACAAGCAGAAGCGGCGCATGACGCAGCTTCATCCGCTCGCGTCCTTCGACTGCCAGCGCCGCCACCTTCTCGGCTGCGACCTTGGGAACGAGTTCGGCAATGCGGCCGGCGATCTCGACTCCGTCCTCATAAAACTGGCTCTCCCAAAGCAGGCATGCCAGCACCGAGCGGCGTAGCTGCAGCTCAGGAGAAATGTTTCGCGCAGGCGCGCCCTCGTGCGTGTGCGCTCCAAAGTTAAGGTTCAGTAGATTCAGTCGGGCCATTCGTGGCCTCCTTTCAACTTGCAGCTTTTACTGATCGGCTATTGGCTCGAGCATCCAGCAAATGGGACCTTGGCCAATGCGGCCAAGGTCCGACTTGGTTGAAAATTTGCCGGGGAATATGTCGACAACGGTATTTGTTCCGATGCTCCACCACTGAGCTACATGGCTCGAAGGCCATGGCAGGAATCGAACCTGCGGCTTTCGGAGTCCGAAGGAACCCTCGTCTTCACCACCGGCGAAGCTTATGCAAGGATCCCGTGACTTGCTGCCACTGAACCCGAGCTTTCTTCTCGCCTCTCGAACGACTTCACCTCTAAGGCCAAAAGCAGGCCTTGAAATTCAGCCATCGTTTCCGCAGACCCCGAGGCTTCTACAAATTGCCATGCTGCGGCTTCGGTAGACTCCGGGAAGAACCTGCGATACAGCTCTACCTTTTGGCGATCGCTCGCTTTTCCCAGGTAAAGCTTGTAGTCAATTCTTCCCGGACGCAGAAGGGCTAGGTCCAGTTTTTCGACATGGTTCGTCGTCATCACAAACAGAACCCCAGTCGGCGCAGCAAAACCATCCAGCACATTCAACAACCCAGAAAGCGTCACGCCATTCTGGTTCGGCGCAACCTCTTTTGTGCCGGGCGTCGCGCCACCACTCTGCGCAGTGCTCGGTTTTGATTCGATCCGCGATTGACTGCCCTTCATGCAATCAATGTCCTCAAACAGCAAGACTGAACTCGCCGGAACGTTGTTGACCGCACTCACCAAACTGCGATCGTTGAAATCCGCCAGATTGATGACGTAGATCGATAAGCCGAAGTGCGCAGCCAGTGCGGAGACCAGAGAGGTTTTCCCTGTTCCCGGCGGCCCGTAAAGCAAATAGCCCCGATGGTAAGGAACTCCCAAGCGCTCGTACCGTTGCTTCGATCTCCGGAATTGCATCATGTCCCGCAACATGTGTTCTTTTTCTCCCGGTTCCAAAACTACTGATTCGAGCAAACGTGGCGAATACCCTTCCACGTAATCCCAACCGTCGTTGTACGTATACAAATACGACTGCACGCCTTGTCTCTTGAGATGGCACTTCACAATGTCGTCCACGAACTGTTGAAGGAAGAACCGCTTTCTACCCAACGTTCGGAACGTGAGCGACTCGACTCGCCTGCCACTCCGTTCGTGCGTGTTTTCCGTGCGTGAGAACCAAACCTCAAAGGGTCTGCCTCCGTACCAGAACCAATGTTTTCCTGGCGCTGGAATCATGGCGATCCGCTCATTGCGAAGCGTCGTGTCGAGATCAAGCCGCCGAATTCGTTTGAGAAACTTCTGCTCCAGAAACCATTCCTTCACCCATACGAACGCGGCGTCATCATCCTTCACCGTGATCATCATGGTGGTCTGACTGACGATCCAGTCCCAGAGACTTTCAGGCACGGTCCGCAGCCACACACTCACCGCGCCGATGATCATCAGCAGAAGCCCGCCGGAGGCGAACTCGTTCCGGCCGCTCAACACGCCTTTTAGAATTTGAAGCATACTCATTTTTCTAACCGGCAACAGGCCGGAGTTAATTGTTGAATAGCTGCCTGCGCAAAATTTCTTTGGCCGGGGAATCAGCGACCACGGAACATTAGGCGCTTTGCCAATTCAGCTACGCGGGCATTAATTCCCGCGGCAGGATTCGAACCTGCATCTCCCGCTCCTGAGGCGAAGTAACCGTAATCTTCACCACCGGCCAAACTCAACATTTCAAGACCTCGCCGGGGAACTAACGAGAGGAGCCGACTCGGGGCACGATTTCTCCAGGTACCTTGTGCTTCGGGACTACGGCCCCGTCCCTGGAACTCTGGTCCCCGGCCAGGGCCGCCGCCCTGCGCGTCGTGATTGGCGCGAAGTATCTCTCCTCTTCACCACCGGCGAAACTAATTACGGACTTCAATCTACGGGCACTTGCCCGGTTGGGCAGCGCGGGTACATTCCACCCGCGCTGCGTCTGCGTCGCCGCCAGGGAACTTGGATCACGGTTGAGGGCTCGAACCCCGGCCTTCATAACAGGCACGCCACGAAGTTGCCGTGAACTTCACCACTGACTGAATGTTTTCCACGCGAGAAACGTCATCACGCGGTTAGGTAACTCATGGGTCAGGGAACATGCGGTTACGGCAGGGCTTACGCCCGCGAGGATTCGAACCTCACAGCCCGAAGGCTGTTTCACCAAAGAAGTAGCCGTAGCCAATCACCACTGACCACGTGAGTTATAACTGGGGAAAAAAACGGCAGCGGTATTGTCGATTAACAGTCGAAGAAACCGCGGCCTGCGCCACCCAGTGAGTTTGTTGTGCGGAAGAGCGCGTAAGGTCGGTTAGCGCGACCGAAATGACGCCCTATAGCAACTCAGCCGCATTATGGGCCGATGTTGCCCGCTTAGCGTTTTGT
>JBAWBG010000071.1:0-8780 GCA_049589695.1 Candidatus Sulfotelmatobacter sp.
GTCGACAAGTATCCACTCCGCCTGCTTGTATCCTTCAACGTGCGCTGGCTGTAGCCCCGCCGCTTTCAGGCGCAGCTCTACTTCGTCTGCGATCGCTTGCACCTGTCGCGGATTGGTTCCGCTGCAGAGCACGAAGTAGTCGGTAAAGGCCGACCCTTTTTCCATTTCCAGTATGGAAAGTTCTTCTGCCTTCTTGTCTAGGCAGGCCTGAATGGCCGCCGCTACCTGGTTCTTCAACTCATTTTTTTTCATGCAGAGTAGTTCGTGGTCCTGCTCATTGTAAATGGGAAGCTGATAGAGCGTTGCGTTATGGCTGTGGAAAGTGCACTTTGTACAGTCCTACTTTCTTGATGTAGTCCGCAACTCCCGGCTCGACGAAGCGCCCGAGTGGCTTTCCCGCGACGGCAGCCTGGCGAATTGTAGTCGAGGAAATAGGCTGGTAAACCTGATCAAGAAGATGGATGGCCACCCCGTTCAGCATCAAGTCGCCATGGGCGGCTTGCTCCTGAAACGGCCGAGTCGCCTCCGCTCGCGGACGAAGGCTGCCGGGCAGGGCATTGGCCACATCCGCCAACGAATATCCGGGCCTACTGGCGACCAGAAACTCACACTCGCGGAAGAGAGCTTCGCACTCGTGCCACTTGCCGATATCCAAAAAGGCGTCGATGCCGATCAGCAGAAACAGCCGATCCGCCTGCTTGAATCCCTTTTTTAGTCGCCTGACGGTATCGATTGTGTAGTTCGGCCTGGCCGCAGATTCGTTATTCCTTTTATTGCGCTTTCCGCCGGAATCAACTTCGGCAGGGGCTTCGAGCAGCGAGGGGACGAAGTTTTTCTCTTGCGCTGTTGAGAGGACGGTCATGGCGTAGCGGTGTGCGTATGCCGATAATGGCTGGCTCTGTTTGTGCGGTGGAATACTGGCAGGCACAAACAGGACGCGCCCGAGTTTGTAACGCTCACCCGCAGCTCGCGCCAATGCCAGGTGTCCACGATGAATGGGATCGAAAGTGCCGCCAAACAATCCAATGTTCATGCGCGGCTAGTGTCATCGTTTCCGGGCTCGGTTGGCAAGCGCGACTTTTCTCCCTAGCCACGCTGATCGTAAGTCCGAAATTCCATTGGCCGATAGTCCACGGTCTTTGTGGCCGGATACCTATTTAGGAAACAGGTTCGCGAGAATTTAGAATGAACTCCTGTAATCTCGCGCATCTAAGAATCCAACACTAGCATTGCGACACTATGCGGGTATCCCTCCCCCTACTCAGCATTCAACCTGCCCGTGCGCCCATTTTGCGCTATGGGGTTGCCGTTCTCAGCACCACTCTGGCGCTGATTCCGGCATTGCTTCTCCCCAACATCACGGAAAGTCGTCTGGCCGTGTTCGCGGTAGCCGTGATGGTAAGCGCGTGGTATGGCGGTTGGAAGCCCGGCCTGGTTGCCACCTCGTTTGCGCTGACCGTGAGCGCTTATTTCTCCTTTTCTTCTGAACAGACGCCGGCTCAGTTCCGTTCGACCATGATTCGGCTGTCGCTGTTTGTTGTGCTGGCGGCCCTCATCTGCTGGTTGAATGCGGCGCTGCGAGCGGCACAGGAAAGCTTACGACGTTCCGAGATAAATTTCCGTTCGCTGGTAACCAACGCTCCCTACGGGATCTGCCGTTGCGATTCGGCAGGCCAACTCCTGGATGCGAACCCCGCGCTACTCACCATGTTGGGATATGCCTCACCTTCGGAACTCGTCGGTAAACATTTGGGCGGACTTTACTCCGACACTCATCGCTGGTTCGAGTTGGCGGACTATCTGCGTTCCGCAGCGCCGTTCAATGGTCTGATCGCAGAATGGAAACGCAAGGACGGCATCACAATCCTGGTCCGGGTCTCCGGACGCGCGGTTTGCAACGACGAAAGAAAAACCGCCTTCGAGTTGTTCGCCGAAGATGTCACCGAACGGCGTGCTCTTGAGCAGCAACTCCAGCAATCACAAAAGATGGAGGCTATCGGCAGACTTGCCGGTGGCATCGCCCACGACTTTAACAACCTATTGATGGTGATCTCCGGCTATTCGGAATTCTTGCTCGATCGCCTGGGTCCGGACCCGGCGCTGCGCGGCCCCGCACAAGAGATTGCAGGCGCCTCGCAACGCGCTTCGTCTCTCACCCGTCAGTTGCTCGCCTTCAGCCGCAAGCAGATGCTGGCGCCGAAGATTCTTGACCTGAATGGCGTCGTCACCGAGAACCTCAAGATGCTCACGCGCGTCATTGGCGAGGACATCGATCTCGTCATGGTCCCGGCTCCTTCCCTCGGCGCGGTGCGAGCCGACGCCGGCCAGATCGACCAGGTCATCATGAATCTTGCCGTGAACGCCCGCGATGCCATGCCCTCCGGCGGCAAGCTGACCATCGAGACCTCAAACGTATCTCTCGACGAAGAGTACGCCCGCTTCCACGCTCCGCTACGGCCGGGAGACTACGTGATGCTGGCCATCAGCGACACCGGCCTCGGAATGGATTCGGAAACTCAATCCCATATCTTCGAGCCCTTTTTCACTACCAAGGGCCCTAAGGGAACAGGGCTGGGGCTCTCCACTGTTTATGGGATCGTGAAACAGAGTGGCGGCTACATCTGGGTGAACAGCGAGCCCGGTAAGGGAACGAGCTTCAAGATCTATTTGCCGCGCATCGCCGAAAGAGCAGAGCCCGCCCAGGTCGTTGCATCGAACGAGTCTGCCTTCACCGAACCCGGCACGGAAACCATCCTTCTGGCTGAGGACGAAGCGAACCTGCGCTATCTTGCGCGACAGTTTCTGGAGAAACAAGGCTACAAAGTAATCGAAGCCGCCGACGGCGCCGTAGCAATGCAGATCGCCGTAGCTCACGAAGGCGTGATTCATTTGCTTTTAACCGACGTCATCATGCCCGGCATGAACGGTCGCGAACTGGCGCAGCGGATTTCCGAAATTCGTCCCCAGACAAAAGTGCTTTACATGTCCGGCTACACCGAAAATGTGATCGGCCACAATGGCACGCTGGATGCCGGTGTGCGCCTGCTGCAGAAACCATTCACCCTACGTGATCTGAAAAGCAAAGTTCGGGAAGTGCTGGATTCCACACCATTCCCGCAAGATGCAGTCAAGCCGGTTCGAAGTGCTTACGCCGCCGCGGCGCGGGGGCCCGAACTTCCGCTTTCGCGTGCGCCTCGTTTTCAACTGCACTTGCCCCTGAAATATCGCCGCCTGGATGAAGACAAATGGCACGATGGGGAAACCAGAGATATCAGCCGCTCCGGCCTGCTCTTTCGAGCAGAAGACGCGTTGCAGCCTAATATTCAACTTGAAATCAATCTGGTATTGCCCGCAGAAATCGCCGGGCTCTCTCCTACGGAAGTGATCTGTCGCGGAGAAATCGTGCGCACGATCGAACCCTTGGGAAAGGAGATGTCGCCCGCCCTGGCGGCGAAGATTCTTCAGTATCATTTCCAGCACGGATCGCAGCTGCCGCGGGCGTAAATGCCTCTATGCGCTGCGGCTGTCGCTGGCTTCAGCTTCGGCGTGGCGCGATGCCTGCTGACGCAGTGCATCGACTTCTTTGGCAATGGCGAACTTGAGTTCCTCGATCCCTTTCCCTGTCACCGCTGAAATCTCATAAAGCTTCAACTTGTGTTTCTTGCAATAGCGTTTTAGCGTCGCAAGTTTTTCTTCGTTCACAACATCGATCTTGGACGCAACCATGATCATTGGCTTATCTTCCAGGTGCGCGCCAAAGCTAGCCAGTTCTCCAAGAATTACTTTTACATCTTTGACCACGTCCGTACGCCCGCTCGCGTCCGATACATCGACCAGGTGAACCAGCAATCGCGTGCGTTCGATGTGGCGCAAGAACTGAATGCCCAGCCCAGAGCCTTCGTGCGCGCCCTCGATTAATCCCGGAATGTCGGCGACGACAAAGCTGATTTCGTTATTGAGATCGCCGACGGCCACCACACCCAGATTCGGTTCCAGCGTAGTAAAAGGATAATCCGCAATTTTCGGCCGGGCCGCTGAGATGCGCGAGATCAATGTAGACTTACCGACATTCGGATAGCCAACTAGGCCAACATCCGCGAGCAACTTCAGTTCCAGCCGGTAATTGTGTTCTTCTCCGGGGCGTCCGGGCTCGTGCTCGCGGGGAGCCTGATGCACCGAAGTGGCAAAGCGCGCATTCCCGCGCCCGCCGCGGCCGCCACGCGCAATCACCACGCGCTGATCGGGACCGGAAAAATCGAACACTTTCTCTCCGGTCTCTTCGTCGTACACAATGGTTCCGACCGGAACTTTGAGAAGAATATCTTCGCCTTCGCGCCCGGTTTTATTTGAACCTTCGCCATGCCGTCCGCGTTCGGCTTTATATTCGGGATTGAAGTGGAAGTGGACCAGCGTATTATGCCGCTCACTGGATTCCATGATCACATCTCCGCCCTTGCCGCCATCGCCGCCAGAAGGGCCGCCGCGCGGAACATATTTTTCGCGACGGAAGGCCATGCAGCCATTGCCGCCGTCTCCCGCTTTCACGCGAATTTTCGCCTCATCGATAAACATGGCTGGTCGCTATCAAAAAAGCCACTAGCAAATAAAAAGCCTCGTCCCGAAGGCGAGGCTTGAACCGCGTCGCACGGCCGCTAAAGCACAATGCCATTTCAGCAGATGGACGCCGAACTACTCCAGCACTTCCATCGGCTCGACCATCACAAACTTGCCCATCGAACCTTTGTTCAGGAACTTGATACGGCCGGTAATCTTGGCGAAGAGCGTATCGTCTTTGCCTCGCCCCACGTTCAGCCCAGGTTTCACGCGCGTGCCGCGCTGCCGCACAATAATAGTCCCACCGGGTACAATCTGCCCGCCGAATGCCTTAAATCCAAGCCGCTGCGCGTTCGAATCGCGACCGTTTCGTGATGTTCCTTGTCCCTTTTTATGTGCCATGGATCAGCTCTCAGTCCTTTTGAAGTAGCGCCGGTATCTCGCGAGGGAGCATGTCAGCCCCTCGCGAACTATTTCTTCTTTTTTGCTGCAGTCTTTTTTGCGCCTTTCTTGGGCGCAGACTTTTTCTTTGCGTGCCCCTTGGTCGCGTGTCCTTTGATGCTTTTCACTCCTGCATCAGACTCGTGTTCATCCACAGTGGCGGCTTTCTTTACCTTTGGCTGCTTCTTCGCAACTTCCGGAGCCTTAAAGCTCTGCCCATCAAATGCAATCTCAGTGATGCGCACCGCAGTGTAGGACTGACGATGCCCGCGTAGCTTTTTATATTGCTTTTTCCGTTTGTAATGAAAAACCAGAATCTTGGCGCCCCGGCCTTCTTCCACCACTTCGCCGACAACCCGCGCTTCCGATTCAGGCTTACCAATTTGTCCATCGCTGGCCGATACTGCTAAAACGTCTGGAAAATTCACCTCGCCATCGGTTCCCGTAGCCAGTTTTTCCACTCGAATCACATCCCCGGGCGCCACCCGGTACTGCTTTCCACCGGCGCGGATGACCGCGTACATACGTCTGCCTCCATCAAGATGTCGTGAAAGTCAGGGCATCAGGCGCGACTCTCGCGCACACGCGTGCAACCATGGCACCACTGAACTTTCTATGCTTGCTGTGTTTCCGCCCCGGCGCTTCAGCAGCCAAGACAGGCGTCCCCAGAACGGGTCGGCGTGTACAGGCAAACTCCGTTATTTTAGCGTGCGCTGTGGAAATCGGTCAATGCAAGCTTTGCAGATCGCCGACCATGTGCGAGAATTCCGCGGTCTCTTCCAGGATCTTCAGGATCAAGACCGCATACAAAGTTCACGAGGAGCGCCCCCATGAATCGCCTTTGCAGCGTGCTACTTATTCTGTTCGTCATTACGCTATCCAGCATCGCTGAGTCTCCAAAGCCTGCCGCGCAGAAAACTCCAGCGGGCACCACCCCCGACAAAGCCTATATGCAGAAAATCTGGGACGGCTGGTCTACCCTCAACCCGGACAATGTTTCCAAGTTCTACGCTGGTGGCCCGCACACCTTCTTCGATGTCGCTCCCTTGAAGTACGACAGCTGGGACGAATATGAGAAAGGCGTGAAAGGCGTACTGGCCGGTTATAAAAGCGCGAAGTTCACAGTGAACGACGATGCCACGATTCATCCCCACGGCGACTTAGTCTGGGGCACCGCGACGGTAAAAGAAGAGATGACCACAAATGCCGGCAAGGTCGAAATGGGCAATTTCCGCTGGACCGTGGTTTGGGAGAATGAGGACGGCAAGTGGCTGATCGTCCACGAACACGTATCTTCGCCATTGCAGTAGGTTAAGCACCAATCAAAGGGGCGTAACATTGAGTATGCGAAAAATATACCCGAGCCGTGACCAGTACGACTGCGCAGCGGCGACCGATATTCTTCTTCGAGACGAGCCCGAAGAGGACGACGACGAAGACGACGACAACGGCGCTGACGAAGACGATGATGAAGACAACGACGACGGCTACTCCGAGTGACTTAGCCTGACAGTGGGGCTATGTGGCACACACGAGCCATTCACAACCTCCCCTCCAAAGTCTAGCTTGGATTTGAGCAGCACTCGGGGGAGGGCTGTTCAACGAAAGCGTCCTATGACTTGAAAAAGTCTGGGGCGCTTTCGTTTTGCTGGACCGGCATCTGAACCAACCCGCGTTTTTGGGTTTAAAATAAATTGGACAGAGGAAATGGACTGGCTGTGATTCAAGACACCATTACCGTCTCGCCCGGTTCGCGGTTTAAGGCCGCCATGATGCTGGCGGTGGTCGCGGATGCACTGCAAATCATCATTTTTCCGTTCTTCATCGAGGGCGCGGTCTCGCCCGCGGATGACATCATTGACTTCGGGGTGGGAGCCTTGATGGTGAACCTTCTAGGCTGGCATTGGGAATTTCTGCCTTCATTTCTGGGCAAACTCGTGCCGGGGATGGACCTGGTTCCTCTTTGGACAATGGCAGTGGCGAACGTTTACCGGAAATCCAGACGCATTGCGGTTTATACGGAAGAGAATAGACCGCAGCATCCGGCGCTTAAAGATCCCCAGAATTCCTAACGCGAGTCATTTCCTGATACAGCATTATTATTGTCTCTGCTTGCTCCCCAGGGCAGCGCTTCGACATCGGTGTTCGAAAACGCTCCTTCTTCTAGCGGAAGTTCAATCGTCACGGCAGCGCCGCGCGGCTGTAGATTTTCCAGTCTGATCTCGCCCCCGTGTTCCTTAACAATTCCGTGGCAGATGCTGAGACCGAGTCCAGTACCTCTTCCTACTGGTTTCGTCGTGTAAAAAGGATCGAAAGCGCGATTCAAATCGGAGAACCCAGGACCCGTATCCTCGACGACGATCACGGCCCGACCTCCACGCCGGAAGATACGAATGCCGATGCGTTTTGGGGTTTTCCCGTCTTCTACGGCATCGATCGCGTTGTTGATCAGATTGAGCAAGACCTGTTTGCATTGATCTTCGTCTGCGACCACGAGTGGAATGTTCGGTTGAATCTCTACCGCGATTTCTACATCCCGGGTTCGTACGTGGTACTCGCGCAGCGCCAGCACATCCTGAACAACCGGCCGCAAGTCTATGGACTGACGATCCGAGGTGCTCTGCCGCGAGAAACGCAAGAGGTTTTCGACGATCTTCTTCATGCGCCGACCCTCGGCCACCAGCTTATCCAACCGGCTGCGAACGGGCGCGGACGTTATGTCGTCTCCCAATAACTCGCCGTAACCCATCACTGCAGTCAGCGGGTTGTTGAGTTCATGGGCTACACCCGCAACTAATTGTCCCAGCGCAGCGAGCTTCTCCGAGCGCACCAGTTGCCGTTGCAGCGACTTCAGTTCGACAGCGACTGCCAGATCGGCAGCCAGCAACTCGATGCGAGACAATTGGTAAGCGTTGACCTGTTCCAGATCTCTTGGGTCGTCAAGTGCGATACATCCCAGATAACCGCCGTGCACAGACCGAAGGGGTATGAGCAATTCATCACCGGTGTTCCAGTGAGGATTCGGCTCATAGTTCAGCTGGCTCTTCACCGGCCCATATTTCGCCGCAAGATCTGCCGAAAGTAGAAATGAGTTTTCGCCAATGCGTCGTCCCCGGCTGCAGAAATCCTTAATGTCTTCGGTCTTCCATTGCCTTGCTTTGCTTTCCAGTTCCGTCAAAGCTTTGGAAGAGAGCCCGCTCGCGCCGGCCAATCGCAGACTGTGTCCAGCATTGTCCAAATGAATGGCGGCCACTTGAAAATTGCTGACTTCGGTGATCGCCAGTGCAATCTCGCTGCACAGCAGATCCACGTCCGCGCCGCTCAATAGTTGAGACGTGATTGCAGAGAAACGCTCCAGTTGCCGATTGAGGGTTCGCTCCTTCCGCTGCATCGCCTCGATCGACTCCGACTTGTCCTCGACCATAGCCAGAATCATTCCGAAGGCGACGAACATCTTGGGGACATTCCACAATTCTGCCGGAACGTTCACTCCTGGGGCGAAGCGGTCAATCAACATTCCGACGGGAAAAACCGCGCCCCAGGACAGAAAGCCGACAACAACAGTCAGCGTGCCCGGCGAAACGCGCCAGTAATTCCTGCAGACAAAGACGCCAGGTAAGGCGAATCCAAGGCCCAGCAAAACCGTCAACCCCTCGTCAAAGGAGCCATGCCAGGCCGCCCGCGTTGCCCAAAGAAAAGCAACTCCAGTCAGGGCTGCTGTCGATACAAGATATAGTGAAGGCTCCTTGTGAATCCGAAAGAAGAAAAAGGCCCCGCTACCAAAA
>JBAWBG010000072.1:0-11261 GCA_049589695.1 Candidatus Sulfotelmatobacter sp.
ATTCGGTAGTCATCGGAATTACTTTCTCGGCAGCGTCGGCGTAACTTGCGGCAGAGGTATCGTGCCCAGGCAGGAAGTGGACAGCCACAGCCGGCCTATCCACGAGTTCATAGTCAGCGATCACGAACGTCGGCACTATCGAGGCCAATTGGCGAAAAGTACACTCGGCAACGAACTCGTGCTGCACTTCGTGCGCTACTGGGCAGGCGGTTGCATTGACTAGAAGTTCAGGAGCCTGCTGATCATTCTGCTGAGTATTTTCCTGCTGAGCATTTTCCGGATCATCCGGCACTGCCACTTGCAAACGCATGCTGGAAGCGGCCTCTCGGGCTCTCCACCGGCCTTCAACTTCGAACAGACTTGTGCCTTCGGATAAAGAGGCGGCCTCGGTTGCGACGGGATACCACGTCACATTTCCAAATCCGCGGACAGTGGTGAACTTGGGGCCGATCTGGTCCCAGTCAGAACTGTGGGCCTGATCTTCGGGTGCCCCGATGCGGGTGAGCCGTGTGGCGTCCAGCACGATCACGCCTTCGTAGGCGATCTCCAGTTCGATGGAAGCTTTCGGAGGAATTGCTTCCGGCAAAGTTACGATGGCTTCGGAGAGCGAGCCGGTGTGATCAATATCGGATGTGTACGGCTGCGAGACGAACTGCACTGCCTTACCGTTAGCCTTGATAGAACGCCAGTTTAAGGAAGACGAAATCTGCAGGACGGCGAGCTTCTGCGGAGCTGGGGAATCATTGCGAAGAGTGATTTTGCCGCGAGCGCCAAGCCTTTGCTGAGCAGGCTCGATCCGAACGTTCAGGTCATAGTGAGTGAAAGTGAACGCTTCGCGGTCGATAGAAAACGCGTTCGGGGCAAAGGCAAACGGCAAATAAAAGACGCATAACAGCAGGATCGGTAACTTCATTTTGCGGCCGCGGATGCCTCGTTCGTGTTCGTGCGGCGCTGGCGCACAATTTCATACATCACCACTGCTCCTGCGACGGATACGTTCAGCGAGGAGACTTTTCCGAGCATTGGAATCGAAACCAGGAAGTCGCACTTCTTCTTCACCAGGTCGTGTAGTCCTTTGCCTTCCGCGCCGAGAACCAAGGCGCAATCCATGTTGTAGTCGAGAGCGTCATAGGTCTGCTTGCTGCGTTCATCGAGGCCGACGGTCCAGATGTTGCGTTCTTTGAGGTCTTCGATAGTGCGCGCGATGTTGGTGACTCGCGCAATCGGCAAATACTCGCTGGCTCCGGCTGATGCTTTTGTGACGGTTCCGGTGACGGGCGCGGCACGACGTTCGGGAATAACGACGCCATCGGCGCCGGCAGCATCAGCCGTGCGCAAAACGGCGCCGAGATTGTGTGGATCTTCTACGCCGTCGAGGACGATGACGAGAGAATAGCGTCCGCGTTTGGCGCCGATCACGTCATCGAGATCGCTATATTGTTTGGCCGAGGTGACAGCCACCACTCCTTGATGCGCCGCGTTGCCGGCCATGCGGTCGAGTTCCACGCGGGTAAGAAAGCGTACGGGCACACCAAGCTTTCGGCAGTCTTCGATCATGCGCTGCAGGCGGATATCGTGCCGCTCCTTGGCCATGCCGACCCACTGGAAGGCGCGTCCGCGGGCCTTGAGCGCTTCGGTGACGGCGTTGATGCCGTAGATGTAGTTCATGAAGTATCAGTGTACCGAAAGTGGAGGTGTGGCGCGGGCGCCCTCGCCCGCGTTGCGTCAAGCGCCTGAGCGATTGGTCAGAAAACGCATGACATCCGCAGGCTCCGGTCGCTCCGTGTAATCCTCATTCGCAGAAGCGAAGAGCACAGTACCATCGCGGTCAACGATGTAGGTCGCTGGAATCGGCAACTCCCAACTATCCTCTCCATTCACGAATGGCAGGTTGACGAAGGCGCGCTGGTAGATGGCTTTTTGTTCTTCCGGAACGCGGTAGGTGAGGCCGAACTGTCTCGCTACTTTATTTCCGACGTCGGAAAGAAGCGGAAAGCGCAGCTTGTGCTGGTCGCGCATGAAGAAAGATTGTTGCACAGTTTGTGGAGAGACAGCCGCGAGAGTTGCGCCTGCTTGTTCGATCTCCGGCAAGATCAGATTCATGGTTTCCATCTGTGCTACACAGAACGGGCACCAGCGGCCGCGAATGAAACACAGGATGAGGCGTCCTTTTGCCAGCAAGTCGGAGGAAGCGATGTTCTTGCCATCGTGATCTTGGAGCTGGAATTCAGGAATCTTTGAGCCGATGGGAAGAATATTCGCTGCCAAGCGTTGTTGTTTCAGGGCAGCGATAGTCGCGGAATGAACGGCCTGCGTCTCCGGTAGAACGTATTTTGAGATCAATTCTTTGCGCTCAGCGTAGATTTCGCGCAGCGGGCGGACTTCGGTCTCGGGACCTGACTCTTCGAGGGAGCGCCATTTCATCGTGCTGACTTTCGACATCCGCTGACGAGTTCGGCAAGTTAATGCCGAGCCGGCAGTTTGGTAACGAGTGGTAACAGATATTCGCTTGACAGCATAATCAAGAAAAGCCCTGCAGTGCGGAAGATGACCGTCATGATCTTCGTATTTCGCGCTCGCCACTCAGGAGTTGGTGGAGGGTTGATGTTGGGGTGTCGTTCACGGAGCTAGTCGTCCAAGCGTTGTAGCGCTGGGACAGCGGCGATGCCCAGAAAATCAAGATCAACCCCACCAGGGCATAGCCGAAACCGATGGCTAAATTCATCCTTCCTCCCCGCTACATTCCCGGCAGCTTCATCCCCGCCATCCGTCGCGCGAAGCTGGGCTTGCCCATTTGCTTGAACATTTTTTTCATCTGCGCGTATTGGCGGAGGAGATTATTGACTTCCTGCACGGTGGTGCCGGAGCCGCGGGAGATGCGTTTGCGGCGGCTGCCGTTGATCACTTCATGGTGATTGCGCTCGTGGATTGTCATCGAGTTGATGATGGCTTCGACGCGGTTGATTTGTTTTTCGTCCACGTGATCGGCGGCTTTTTGCAGGCCGGAAAATGGTCCGATGCTGGGGAGCATTCCCATCAGGTTCTTGATCGAGCCCATCTTTTTTACCTGGCGCAGCTGGTCGCGAAAGTCTTCGAGGGAAAAGCCGTCGCCGGTGAGGGCTTTGGTGGCCATCTCCTGCGCTTTCTTCTTGTCGAGCTGCGATTCGGCGCGCTCGATCAGGGACAAGATGTCGCCCATGCCAAGAATGCGCGACACGATTCGATCGGGATGAAAAGGTTCGAGCGCATCGTATTTTTCGCCGGTGCCGATGAACTTGATGGGCTGGCCGGTTACTTGGCGGATGGAGAGCGCCGCGCCGCCGCGAGCGTCGCCGTCCATTTTTGTGAGGACGACGCCGGTGAGCGAAAGTTTCTTGTGAAACTCGTCGGCGGAGCGGACTGCGTCTTGTCCGGTCATGGCGTCGGCGACGAACAGAATCTCTGAGGGATTCAGCAGCTTTTTCAGCGACTGCATCTCGTTCATTAGTTCGTCGTCGATGTGCAGACGACCAGCGGTATCGACGATGAGCACGTCGCAGCCGGAGACGATGGCCTCGCGGCGCGCTTCTTTCGCTAGACGCTCGACCTCTGCGGACATGGAGCGGCGGACGCCTTCGTCCGCCGGGAGTTCATCCGCCGCACCCCGGACGAGGGCGTCCGGGGCTCCAGTGGCATAGGCATCGCCGGCTACTTTGCCTTCGTAGATCTGTGCCTTGACGGCTTGTGCAACAACCCTCAACTGCTCGCGCGCGGCGGGACGGTAGACGTCGACTGAAACCAGTAGCGGACGATGGCCGCCGATTTTAAACCAGTTTGCCAGCTTGCCCGAGGTGGTGGTTTTGCCGGAGCCTTGCAGTCCGGCCATGAGCACGACCGTGGGCGGCTGCGATGCGAACTTCATGCGCGCGGTGTCTTTGCCGAGAGTTTCGACCAGTTCGTCGCGCACGATTTTGATGACCTGTTCGCCGGGGGAAAGAGCGGTCAGCACTTCCTGGCCCACGGCTTTGGCCTGAATGCGGTCGATTAATTCTTTGACGACTTTGAAGTTGACGTCGGCTTCGAGCAGCGCAAGCCGGATTTCGCGGAGCGCCTCGGCGATATTTTCCTCGCTCAGGCGGGCCTGGCCGCGAAGGGATTTGAAGGCGCGCTGAAGTTTTTCCTGGAGATTCTCAAACATAGAAGATAGAGACTATTTTATCAGCCACCAGGTCACGACAGGATTTCGTCGAACTGAATGATCGGTTCGATGTTGGTGTAGTTCGGAATGTCGGCGAGAATCTTGACGCCATGTTGCGAAAGGATGGCCTGAAATGCCGCGACCGAATCGATCGGGATGGTCGCCACACAAAGGAGTTTGACAGGCGCTCCCGCCACAGTGGAGATTCCTCGACGGACCTCAATATTCTTTCCCACCAGCGCGGCAACGAATGGGATGTGCTTCTTCATGTAGTAGTCAAAATCAAAGTTCGCATCAGCTTGGTTCGGATAGGCAACAGTCACGCATTGCATCGAGGATTCTCCTGGCAAGGATTTTACTCGGATGCACAACGGCGGAGGTTTCATTCAACCTTCGGCCTGACCATCTCGAATCTCTGTGTCGTTCTTGTGTACTGCATGCCGCCCATGCGGCCGATCAGATCGAGAGAATTGCGATCGAGATGGCCGTTTTTCAAATGTGCGTCGTTGATGTGAATTGCAACGATCTGGCCGATCACCAGGCTGCTGCCGGTCGGCGCGGGAGAGAAATCCAGAATCTGATGAAGTTTGCATTCGAAGCTCACCGGAGATTCGGCGACGCGCGGCGGGCGCACGATCTTTGACGGCTCCTTCGTAACCTTCGCTAGATCGAATTCGCTTACGGATGGTTCGTAATCGCCGCTGGTCAGGTTCATCGCCTCGCGGAGTTCGTAGGTGACTGTATTCACGACGAATTCTCCGGTCTCGCGAACATTTCGCAACGTGTCTTTGGCTACGCCATCGCTGGATTGCTGCTTCGATGGACGCAGTCCGGGGGCAAATGCCAGCAACGGAGGGTCGGCGGAGACCGCATTGAAGAAAGAGAAGGGCGCGAGATTGAGATCTCCCGAGCGGCTGATGGTCGAGACCCACGCGATGGGACGCGGCACCACGCAATTAATCATGAGGCTGTAGAGTTCGCTGTGGGAGATTTCCGAGGGGCTGACGATCATTTTTTGAGTATAGCCGTGGCTTACTTCATTTCTGAAAGACTTCTTTGGCGGCGATGACCGTGTTGCTGTGGATGGTCACTGTGTCTTCTACGTTCTGGGCGTAGCCACCGGCGAAGGTAACCAAGACGGGGATGTCGCGAGCCCGAGCTATGCGGAAGAGGAGCTCGTCGCGCTTTTTCAAACCTTCGATCGAAAGCGAGAGGCCGCCGAGTTGATCGTGTTTGTAGGGGTCAGCGCCAGCGATGTAGCAGAGCAGGTCAGGCTCCGACTGGCGCAAGCCGGAACTGAGAGCATTGTCAAGCCATGACAGGTATTCATCGTCGCCGATGCCATCGGGAAGGTCTACATCGATAGAAGACGGCGGCTTCCACTGGGGATAATTGTTGTGCTGATGGAGGGAGATGGTAAAGACGTTGCCGGTAGTTGGATTCTTGCGGCGAACTCCCTGCGTAGCTACTGGCGAACCCGAAGCCGATGGCAGCGGTTCGCCCGGCGCGCGCTTGGCGGCAAAAATCGCGGCGGTGCCGTTGCCTTGATGGACATCGCAGTCGACCGTCATCGCCGTGCGGATTTTGTTATGACGCTGCAGGCGGCGGATGGCAACGGCGACGTCGTGGATCATGCAGAATCCTTCGCCGTGATCGGGGAAGGCGTGATGGAATCCTCCGCCGATGTTGACTGAGACGCGGTCGGTCAAGGCATGGCGCGCTGCCAGAATCGAGCCGCCGGCTGCCAGCCAGAATGCGTCTACCAGTTCGCGCGAGTAGGGAACTTCGAGGGCTAGTTCCTCCCGCGCGCTGAGACTGCCGGTTTTTAGCTTGTTGACATACTCGGGCGTGTGCACGAGCAGAATGTCCTCGTCGCTGGCTGGCTGCGGCTCAAGAAAGTCGGTTGCCTCGGCTACGCCATTTGCCAGTAGCCGGTCGCGCGTGCGGCGATATTTCTCGGCAGGGAAGACGTGTTGGCCGATGGGGAGATAGTAGCCGTCGCTGTAGACGAGTTTGAAGGGGAGCATGAGCGTACGCTTCCCATGATACTGCGGCAATGCCTGGCTTAGGTCTGTCATGCTGAGCGGAGTGGAACAGTCCGCGAAGCGGGCCGTTTCACGGAGTCGAAGCATCCCTATAAGCCACCTTGGTGCGGACAGCTAAATCTGCCTGGAGGTTGCTCTTAGCAAAAAAGCTAACGTGCCAGAGGCTGAGCCGAGGATGCAGGGATCCTTCGACTGCGAGCTGTGTCGCTTCGCGGCGCAGCTACTTCGCTCAGGATGACAGAAGCAAAATAGCTAACGTTTCTTCGCCGGGGGAATCGTCGTTGCGAGTATCGACCGCCGCACGGGGACGATCGCTCCCTTCGCCGGATCGGCGGCGGCGTGAGCGCGGGTGAGGACTTCTTCCTGGATATACTGCACGAACTCCTGGATCTGGCGCTGCATCTCTTCCATCCGCTCGCGCATTTGCAGGATGATGGCCATGCCGCTGATGTTCACTCCCAGGTCGCGGGCCAGTGACAGGATGAACTCGAGGCGCTGTAGATCTTCGTCCGTGTAGAGACGCGTGTTGCCTTCGGTGCGCGAGGGCTTGAGCAGGCCCTCGCGCTCGTAGAGGCGTAGGGTTTGGGGATGGATGCCATACATTTCGGCCACGGCCGAGATCATGTATGCGCCTTTAGACTTACGTTTGGTCATCGGCTGTACTGTCGGGTCAACAGCCAATTTAACCACAAAGGGCACGAAGGCACACGAAGGAAGATCGCTGAAGGAAGATCGGCGAAATAAGATCGACGAAAATAAGATCGACGAAGTAATGGCCGATACGGATCGACCTTCCTATGGTTGCTGGTTCTTACGATGCAGGTTCGGCTTTGCGTTCGGTTGCCGCCCAGCCTTGAGGCTTGAGCAGATGGTTGACCGCATAAGCCACGACGCCCGCGCCGATAAGGATCATGCCGAATTCAAATGAGCTCATGTTCCAGACCTGCTCATGCTCGCTGCGAATGATGGAGAAGGCGAGAAGAAGCATGGGAGGGATGCCGATTGCGATTGCACCGAACAAGCCTCCGGGAACCCGGAATGGGCGCGGAAGATCGGGTTCGCGGAAGCGGAGCACGGCCAGCGCGATGAATTCCAGCATCAGGCTGAAGCCATAGAGGAGAATGTCCAGCGTGACCAGGCGAGCAAAGCCCAAGCCGAGGCACATGGCCCATCCCGCAGCGAGTGCGAGGATCGCAACCCAGGGGGCGCGGGACTTTTTCTGTAGCTTGGCAAAGATGCCGGGCAGCATGCCATCCTGTGCCATGGCCAGCGGCAGGCGCGAGTAGCTCATGACCAGCGCGTTGAACATACCGAAAGCGCTGATGATTCCGCCGAGGACCACGCCGATGCGCAGCAGCGGGCCGCCCAGCAGGCCGGCGATGTCCGCCCAGGAGCCAGTCTCCCATGCAGTGGCTTTGAGGCCGGTCATCCACATGGCGGCAAAGGGAAGAACGTAGCTGAGGGCAACAATTGCGACGGCGACCAGCATGGCGCGCGGATAGGTCCGCTGCGGACGCTCGACTTCGGTGGCGATGGTGGAGGCGTTATCCCAGCCCATGTAGTTCCACATGCAGATGAGCAGACCGCCAAGGATGTCTACTGTAGAGGTGGTCGGTTTGGTCACGGCATTCGCCAGCGCACCGATCTTGAACGGAGAGAGGATTACGATGGCTACGAACGGCGCCGATAGGGCGAAGAACAGCCACAGCGAGGTGAGTGAAACTACTTTCACGCCGGCAATATTCAGGAGCGCACAGGCAATCACCACTGCCAAAGCGACCCACCAACCGCGATTGGCTTCCTGAAACCAGGGGAACATGCGAGTGAGATAGGCCACGAAAAGAGTGGGGTAGATGGCCATGTCGAAAATGGAGGCGACCAGCGAGAGCCAGGCTTCCTGAAATCCCCAGAAATTTCCCATGGCGCGGCGCACCCAGGCGTAGTAGCCGCCCTCGTAAGGAAGGGCGCTCGAAAGCTCGCCGATCATGAATGCGGTGGGCAGGCTCCAGAGTAGCGGGGTGAGCAGCAGGATGAGGATCGCGCGGCCGTAGCCGGCGCCGTGGACGATGTCCTCGGTTCCGTAGGTTCCACCGGACACCATAAAGAAGGTGGCGGCGACCAAGGGCCACAAGGTGAGGCGGACCAAGCTTTTTCGAGCCGTTTTTTTCCGGTTGGGGATGACGGAGAGAGGCTGGGGATTTCCGGTTTGCTGGTGCGGGGCGCTAGCTGTTGCCAATTTCGATGTGTCCCTCCTCAAGCGACTCACTCTCAGCTACTCCACAACGGGCTGGGTCGTGTTTGAGCTTTCTGGTTTTTAGATTCCAGAAATCGCGCTGAAGTTAGTTCGCATTTGTGAGATTACGGGAAATTTGGAACGATGCAAGAAAAATGTGAAATTCTCGGAAAAAGTTTTGTGAGGGGTCGGGTACGGACGTAACTTCAAAATCTTTACCACAGGGGACACGGAGGATCACAGGAGTAGGACTACTTCTCCCACGTCTTTCCGTCGACCATGCGTTTGATTCCATCGCGCAGATGCGCCACGTGAAAATTGATGAGCAGGCCGATCCCTATCCCGCTTAGTCGCATATAGGACAAAAGCTGAGCTTGGTGTACCGGATGGATCGCCTCCAGAGATTTCACCTCGACGATAACCGAATTCTCGACGACTAAATCCATGCGGTAACCAAGCTCGATCTTTTCTCCGTCGAAAACTACGGGCAGACCGACCTGGCAGGCGACTGCAAGTCCGCGCTTTCTGAGGTCGTGGGCGAGGCAAGCTTGATAGGCACTTTCCAGCAAGCCGGGACCAAGCACGGAATGAACGTGCATTGCGGAAGAAATGATGGTGCCGGTGACTTGATTGATTCGAAGACTGCGGAAGGGAGTCGGAGCTGCCATTCCCCTACATAACACAGTCAGGCAGGTCTACCCTGTGATCCCAGTGCCCTCTGTGTTAAAGATTTTGGGTTTAGTTCCCAATCTGAACTAGACTTTCTTCCAAAGCTCTTCCCGCGGATCTTCCGGATTAAGCTTGGCGAACTCTTTCAGCAGTTCTTTGGTGCGCTCGTCGCGGGGCATTGGGACGGTGACCGTGATTTCGACGATCTCGTCTCCGCGCACGCCTTCTTTGGTAGCCGACGGCACGCCCTTCTCTCGCAGGCGGAGTTTTTGTCCGGGCTGGGTGCCGGGAGGAATTTTTAGCAAAGCGCGGCCATCGATGGTCGGGACTTCGATTTTGGCGCCGAGCGAGGCTTCGGCAACGGTGACGGGAACCGTGAGATAAATGTCATCGCCATCGCGCCGGTAAACCGGATGCGGCTCGATCCGAATGATGACGTACAGATCGCCGGCCGGGCCTCCGTGAGCGCCGGCATTGCCTTTTCCGGCCAGGCGGATGCGTTGGCCATAGCGAGTGCCAGCCTTGATGCGAACCTCCATGGGTTCGGTGCGGCTGATGGTGCCTTCGCCATGGCAGACAGGGCAGGTGGAAATGTTTTTACCTGTTCCGTGGCAGCGCGGGCAGGTGACATTGAACTTCATGCGGCCACCGGTTTGCGTGATCTGGCCGGTGCCGTTGCATTCCGGACACTTTCCCGGGGCTTCAATGTAGCCTTCGCCGTGGCAATTCGAGCAAACGTCCTGGTGCGTGATATTGAGGCGCATGACTCCGCCGCGGATTGCCGTCCAGAACGGAACGTTGACCTGGTATTCGAGATCGGAGCCAGCCTCGGGACCAATCTCGGTAGCGACTCCGCCACGGCCGCCGCCGAAAATTCCTGAGAAGATATCGCGGAATCCACCGCTGCCGCTTCCGGCGCCAGTTCTTCTCCCGCGTCCGGCGTTATCGACCAGATCGGAAAAATCAAAGCCGCCGAAATCGAAGGGAACGCCTTGCGCATTGCCGCCGGGAGTCGCACCAGAGACATCGCCAAAACCGCCGGCTCCGGTGGCGCCACCGCGCGCGTAAGCTTCAGCGGCTGCGGGATCGATATTGTCAGAATAAAAGCCCAGCTGGTCGTAAATTTTGCGCTTCTTGGGATCGCTGAGAACGTCGTTGGCTTCAGAAAGCGCCTTGAACTTTTCTTCCGCGGATTTGTCCCCGGGATTAACGTCCGGATGGTACTTGCGCGCCAACTTGCGGAACGCCTTACGGATCTCCTCCGCCGAGGCGGACTTCTTTACCCCGAGAATTTCGTAATAATCTTTTTTGGTTGTGGTTGCCATTAGAACAATCTGTCATCCTGAGCGCAGTTTTCTTTCGTGAAGCGAAAGGAAACGCAGTCGAAGGACCCCATGCAAGTTTGCACCGGCGCGGACTTGTCAGGGAGTTCTCTCATCTGCCCTTGATCGCCTCTCCGGCAAACGCCATCTGCGCGCCCCACGTCTCCGCTAAGTCGTCACCGCGGATTCTTCGACTCGATCAAAGCAATCTTCTTCGCCCGAATCCAGCCCTTCAGTTGCTTTTCGCGTCCGATAGCTTTATGTACATCGTCGAAGCTTTCGTAATAAACCAGCGGGTCGCAATGATACTTGCTCGCGAACCCTTCGATATCACCGCGCTTGTGCTCGAGCGCGCGTCGATAAATACTGTTCGTCATTCCAATGTAAAGCGTTCCAGTGCGGCTGCACACGATGTAAACGCAATACTCGTTAACTTTCACGGCAACTCCGTAAAACTGCGGCAAAGCGAAAAAACCTGTCATCCTGAGCGAAGTTTCTATTCGGCGAAGCGAATGGAAACGTAGTCGAAGGACCCCTTGCCTCTCGATTCCACCACGAACGGATCCAGGAGTTCTCACCGCGTACTCAGCATCGTGCGAACTCCCGGCCAAGCCGGTCTCGCAATGCACTTCTACGGGTCCTTCGACTCCGCAGGTGCTTCGCTTTTGCGAAGCGCCTTCTCCGCTCAGGATGACAAAGTTAATTCGGTACCCTTTGCTTGTCTTCTTCTAGCACGAGCAGAGACTCGGTTTCCGCGCCGTCATCGTAGACCGGAATCCTCCATGCGCCCGTCGGCGTCGAAACAAACACTCGCC
>JBAWBG010000073.1:0-6599 GCA_049589695.1 Candidatus Sulfotelmatobacter sp.
TTGACCGGCTGGGAATGTTCGTCCTTAGAATCGTCGTCGTTGAAATCCGTGTGCGTACCCCCGTGCTCGCGAGTGTGGCACTCGATCACCTTGCCGTACTGCTTCAGCTTGCCACGATAAAAATCCGTGACCTTGCCCGGCGCGTCGTCGGAATCGTATTTCGCTATCACCAGTTTCACGCCAAAGGCCTCGGTAAAAAGGCTGAGATTGGCCGCGCTGCTGTTATCTTCGTCATGCCGCAGACGCGCCCCAGGGTAGAGTGGCAGTCCGGCTTTTCGGGCATCCGCATCATTGCCGACGTGCAGGTCACCGGCAGAGCTTTGTATATCAAGATGTTTATCCTGGCCACCGTCCTGATTTTGCTGCGATGCGGCGAAGTTCGAACTTCCCGCTACCACACCGAGCGCCACCGCAAGCACTCCGCGAAACACGATGGATCGAAGCATGTGTTCCTCCCAAAAATTCTCTAACGGCAAACTTCCCCTACCCGGGTCCCACCTCTAGATATCGGCATCTTTACCGTGCGTTCGCACGTAGACGAGTGAGAAGCTCGATCCCCTGCCTTCGGGTTCCACGGCGACGATATGCTGATCGTCTTGTTTGCCCACTTTGAGTTCCGTCTCATCGCCGGTGCTGCCATCGCAGGTCAATTCGTTCGAGCCATGCTTGGCCCCGTGCGATCCCATGTTGAGGCTCCAGTTTCCCCGGGACGTGTGGCACTCGAGAACGCTTCCATATTTCTTCAACTGGTCTCTGTAGAACGACAGAACTTTGCCTGGCGCGTCATCGGACGCGTATTCGAGCGCCACCACCTTCAGGCCGTATCCAAAGCCTGAAATATTCACGTTTGCACTCTTATCGCTGCCGTTTGAATCGCTCTCCTTGAGGTGCGCGTGAGGATAAATCGGCAGACCAACATCAGCAGCGTCTGCCTGTTTGCTGACATGAACTCCGCCGAGCAGCGTCTTAATGTCCACTTGCTTATCCTGCCCGTTGGCTTCTTTCTGAACGTTCACGCTGCATGCGGATATGAGTAAGATCGCGACCAACGCGGTTAATGGAGTGAATGCTTCAAATTCGAATAACGATAGTTTAGTTTTGCGCATGTTGAGCGCCTCCTTGCATAGCCCGTTCTAAGCCGGCGCCGCGGGCAGCAACGTTGGGGATGCTGACGGGGAGATGCCCATGAATCACGATTTCACCGAACAGGGCCTCGACTGCGGCAATTTCGGACACGCTCGCATTGGAAAACGTGCACATGTAATTTTCAATCTTCGGGAAATCCGCAGCCAGATAAGGGTTCCCCATCGCTACTACGGCGGTCTTTTCCGCCGCATGCTCCAGCAATTGCTGCAGCAGCGCTCCGCTTGGATCCGCCATAGCCAGGCTGTTTCCAATTTTGCCGGCAGACGGCACGGCATAAACAGCAGCCACTACGGTCTGCGCGGCATCCACCGCCTGGAGCACTTCCTCGCTCATCCCAGCCGCTATTCGCGGGTCTACATACAGCATGTGCGCATCCGGAATTCGCGCTCGAAATTCGCGCACGAAAGCGCGCCCAGACTCGGTACGCACATCGTCAGAAAACAATACCGCCACTACCTGATTGTGCGTCTCCTCTTTTGTTGTATACGGAAGCGCAGTCTTCGCGGTTCCCTGGTTTTTGACCGAAGGTTTCAGTGGCAGAACCTTGCCATTGTCGCGAACCAGGGTGACTGCATCGTCGGCTACTTGCTGGCCAAAAGCCAGGTTCTGCGGTTTGCCGACGTCGTCGGCAACTGCGTTTATATCCACCATGCGAGCCTTCTGCAGCTCTAAGGACGCCTTTGCCTTTAGGATTTTAAGCACAGAGCGATCAAGACGTTCCTGGGATATCTCCCCGGACTGAACAGCTTGAATCATAGCGTTGTACGAGGCCGGAAAGTCCGCGGGGATCAGCAACAAATCATTGCCGGCCTTAAATGCCTCTACCGCGGCACGCCCTATGTTGTTGGCGAAGAGATGCGTAAGAGCCCCCATGTCGAGAGCATCGGTGATAACAATTCCTTTGAAACCAAGCTGCTGTTCGAGCAAATCCGACACAATGGTTGGGGAAATCGTTGCTACGTGATTGGGATCGGGATCGAGGGCAGGAACAGTAACGTGCGCCACCATGACCGAGTCGACACCGGCCGCGATGGCCTGGCGAAACGGCGGCAGTTCAATGGAATCGAGATGGGCGCGGTCAACGTTCACGCTGGCAACTCCAAGATGCGAATCGGTCGCCGTGTCGCCGTGTCCGGGAAAATGCTTAACCGTGGTCAGCATTCCACCTTCGTGAGCACCCTTGATATAGGCCGCGACCAGATCGCCGACCTGCTTGGGATCTTCCCCGAACGAGCGTGTATTGATAATGGGATTCGCCGGATTCGAATTCACGTCGGAGTCCGGAAAGAAGTTCCAGTGAATGCCGATAGCCCGCGATTCTTCGGCGGTGATGCGGCCGAAGTTTTCCGCATCGTCTAACTTGCCGTCTCCGCCGAAGGCCATGGCATGGGGAAAAACCGTCGCTCCGATCAGTCGCATGGGCAAGCCGCGTTCGAAATCGGCAGCAAACAAGAGCGGAAGTTTCGAATCTTTTTGCAGGCGGTTAAGCAATTCTGCCGCTTCATAGGGTTCACTACGGAGTAGAAATGGGCCGTCCACGTGTACCGTCATTGCGAAGGAGCCGACGTGATATTTCTGCATGGCATCGCGCAGTTGCAGATATTCGGGATTCTCCACATTCAGAAAGCTGGCTCGGCACCAGATCATGAATACTTGTCCAACTTTCTCTTCCAGCGTGAGCTTGCGGAGCGTCTTCTCGGCCCACTTTTCTCCTCCGTGAGTGAGATGAATGGGGCCAGGGTGCTGATACTTGTCTTTAGCAACGCCCGTGGTGGTAATGAGAGAGGCGAAAAGCAGAAAGCCCAGAGTTCGACGCATGTCGAAAACGATACCAGAGATGGAGGTTATCCGCGAAAGCCGGCAGAGAGTGATGTTTCGATAATGTCCACCGCTTCAGCTTGAATCTCTTCATCGTCGCCAAAGCCGCGCAGCCATTGAACATCTGGTTCATGACGAAACCAGGTCATCTGTCGCTTGGCGTAATTACGGTGGGCTTGTTGGGCGGCATGCACCGCTCGCTCGAGCGTCAGTTCTCCGCGAATAAATTGCACAGCTTGTTTGTAGCCGAGTGTAGAAAGTGGACCTGCGGCATTGCCATATTTCTCGATCAGGATCTTAGTTTCTTCGATAAGCCCGGTCTCGAACATTTGTTGGGCGCGGCGGTTGATTCGCTCGTAGACGGACTGCCGATTGGGCTCAAGGCCGAGGCGCGCTATACGGAAACCGCGCAAAGGGTCGCGCCCGCGTTCGTTCCAGAGTTCTGTCATCTTGCTACGCGAGGTCAGACAAACTTCTATCGCCCGGATAAGCTTAGGAACGTCATTCGCATGGATTTTCTCGGCGGCGGCGCAATCGAGGCGACGCAGAATCATGTGTAAATATTTCGAGCCGCGGCTGGTGGCTCGTTCGCGCAGCCGCTCTCGCAGTTCTTCAGACCGCTGCGGGCCGGAAAAAAGGCCTTCGAGCAGAGCGCGTAGATAAAGTCCGGTTCCGCCAACGACGATTGGCAGATGCCCCCGTTTTTTTATTTCTTCCAACGTCCGCCGCGCCTCGCGTGCATACTCGCCGGCTGTGATGTGGTCCGTAGGTGCAACGCAATCGAATAGATGATGCGGGGCCCTCGCGCGCTCGGCGAATGTGGGCTTCGCAGTCCCGATGTCAAACTCGCGGTACATAGCGACCGAATCGCAATTTACAATTTCGCCGTTGAAGCGTTCGGCCAGCGCCAGAGATAGAGCGGTCTTGCCACTGGCTGTGGGTCCCAGCACGACCACGAGCAGCGGATCAAGCTGAGCCGCTGCCACTGTCAGCGCACGCTCCAATGAATGGCATGCCAGTATCGAATTACGGTGACGAGCAGCAGAAGAAAAGCGATCAGCAGTAAGCCGGAAGTTTCCGAGGCGTAGATCGCGTGCCGGCGCTGCTTGCGGCCGGAATCGTTTTGGTGAGCATTCATCACGTCGGTATTGTACGCCGCACAGAAACCTGCGCGCGTGGCTTGGTGCTACACTACGCGTCGGCGACGGTTGTACGGTGTCCATGCCCGATTCGCAAGGCAATCAGACGGTTAAAATCGCGCGGTTCGGCGTGTTCGAACTCGATCTGGCCGCTGGCGAACTGCGCAAGAATGGCGCGAAGCTGCGCCTGCAGGAACAACCCTTCCGCGTCCTGGCTTTGCTCCTGGAACGAACCGGCGATGTGGTCACGCGCGAAGAGATCCGGCAAAAACTGTGGCCCGCGGACACTTTTGTGGATTTTGATCACAGTTTGAACACGGCTGTGAACAAATTGCGCGAGGTTTTGGGGGACTCCGCATCGAGTCCGCGTTACATCGAGACCCTGGCCCGTCGTGGCTATCGTTTTATCGCAGCCGTGCAGACCGAAGTCGGCCCTAGCGTGACGAGTGGGAAAGCTTGCTCCGGAAATCCGAGTGCGACCCATCTGCATCCCGAACTGGAAGTTCCGATTCCGTATCGCGGTGTGACGCGAGGATTGTTTGCTCTGGCACAGATAATGTACCTTGCGTTCTATCTGGCTGCTCTTTTTCGTCTGCACGCGGTGCAAGGAATCGCGGACTCTTTTTTGTCGGGATGGCGCGCGACTCTGCTGGTAAGTGCAGTAATGGTAACGGCAGGAGTTGGAATCCCGCTGCGCTGTTATCTGCTCTCGGCCGTGGGATTCGACTACCAGCGCCTGGGAGAGAAATTCCGGCAAATGTTCCCTTTCATCCTGGCGCTGGATCAGCTTTGGGCTGTCGCCCCGTTTCTACTGACGCCGAAGATTGGGCTGGGCGCGGCCTTCGCGGCAACCGCGGCGCTGCTATACGTGCCGTTTTCCGAACGAACCCTGATTCGCATGGCCTATCAAACAGCGGAACCAAACTCACGAATCGTCCGTAATGACGTCTAAGAGGTGGGTGGCAGCAGTGTGCATGTTCGCGGAGGAAAATATGAAGCAGGCCCGTTCGAAATACCGGCTATTGATGTCTCTGGTGCTCGGAGTTGTCGTTTGCTCGTTGGCGGCGTTGCCGGCGCACGCCGACGAATGGTCGAAAACTTACACTCTTACCGGCAAGCCCGACCTTCGCGTGGAAACCTCTGACGCGAACATTCATGTTTCCACGTGGGACCAGAAAACGATCGATGCCAGGGTAACGACTGTGCGCTACAAGATTGGCAACGATGGCATCCAGATCGAAGAGCACCAGACTGGCGATGCGGTCGAAATCGATGTGCGTTATCCGCATCGAGGTGTGTCGATCAACTGGGGAAACTCCATGAGCCATCGCGTAGACATCGATATCCACATGCCGCGCGAAGGCCGGGTCGATCTGCACACCGGCGATGGCAAGATTGAGCTCGGAAACTTCAAAGGCGAAATGCAACTGCGCAGTGGAGACGGCTCTCAGGATGTTGACAGCGTGGACGGCAAACTGCACGCCACTACTGGAGATGGACACATCCGCGCCAGTGGCCGTTTTGACGAACTGGAGTTGAAGACAGGCGATGGCCGGCTCGAAGCCCGCGCAGGCAGCGGATCTGCCCTGGCCAGCGGCTGGAGGCTCGAGAGCGGCGACGGCACCGTGACCCTGGAAGTTCCGGAAAACCTGGCGGCGGATGTGGACCTGCATACCGGCGATGGCCACATCGATCTGGATATGCCAGTCACGACCGAGGGCAAGATTCGCGAGAACGAAGTTCGCGGCAAACTGAATGGCGGAGGAAACCTGCTAGTGATTCATACAGGAGATGGATCAATCCGGCTGCGGAAGGGCTAGGACTGCATTTCGGCTCTCTGAAACTTCGCTCTCTGCTTTCTTGACGCCAAGCTTATACTCTTGTGTTCTGACGGTTAATCATGCCGCATCATCGACTGCTTCGATAAGTAAATTCAGAAAGTATTTTCATTTTCATGGCGATCCTCCGTTATTGTTTCGTTGTCTCTTTGGTCGCTTTGCTCATCTCCCTGGCCAGCGCGCAGCAGACTGCGCCCGTCTCCTCCAAGCACGAACCCGCGCTGGATGTTACGTCCATGGATCGCACCGTGGACCCTTGCGTGGATTTTTTTCGATATTCCTGCGGTGGCTGGATCAAGACTAATCCGATTCCTCCCGACCAGTCTTCGTGGGATACGTATTCGAAAATGCAAGATGAGAACCGCGAGCGCCTGCGCGGAATTCTGGAGGCAGCCGCGAAGCCAAATTCCAGCCGCGATACATCCGAGCAAAAAATCGGCGATTACTACGCTTCCTGCATGGACGAGACAGCTATCAACGCGAAGGAAACGGAGGCTCTCAAGCCGCAGTTGGACCGGATTTCGCAGCTCAACTCCAAAGCAGAAATCGCCGACGTAGCGGCAGCCATGGTAGATGACAACGTCTTATTTGGCTTCGACTCAACGCAAGACTACAGAGATGCGAGTCAAGTAATCGCCGAAGCGGATCAGGGAGGACT
>JBAWBG010000074.1:0-1793 GCA_049589695.1 Candidatus Sulfotelmatobacter sp.
CGTTTGGCACGGAAAAAGTGAATCCGGAAATTCTTTCGGATTTGATTCGCGCGAATTTCAAGCTGACGCCGAGGGGCATTATCTAGTCTCTGGATTTGCTCCGGCCGATTTACAAGAAGACCGCGGCTTATGGGCATTTCGGGAGGAATGATCCGGACTTCACCTGGGAAGCTACCGACAAGGCGGCGAAGCTGGCTAGCGATGCGGGCTTGCGGGAGACAGTGGGGGCCCGGAAGTAAGACCTAACCACGGGCGACACGGGGGGCACAGGGTATTGCTGAATTTTCTGCCCAATCAGAAGAGAAACTATGGTCCCTCGCTTCGCTCGGGGTAACATTTTGATATCGGTCATTCGCCGAAGGTGTTATTCCCCTAGGAGTTTTTGAAGATACGGAATCCACGTCTGATTCGTGTATTCTGACAGAGCACTGGTACCGACTATTCTTCGTCAACAAACTCAAATTTTTCGCATGAAGGCGCCACAGGAGGCGTATGTCAACAGCAGCACAGGTTAATTCCGATATCAAGAGTTTAGAACTGGCCGAACTGGGCAAGAAGCGCATTGAGTGGGCGAATCAGTCCATGAAGGTGCTGCAGATTATCCGCAAAGAATTTATCAAGAACCAGCCGTTGAAGGGCATTCGCATTTCAGCCTGCCTGCACGTTACAGCCGAGACCGCAAACCTGGCGATCTGCCTGCGCGATGGCGGCGCGGACGTGGTGTTGTGCGCGTCGAATCCGCTCTCTACCCAGGATGATGTTTCCGCCAGCTTGGTGCGCGATCAGGGCATTGCGGTATATGCGATCAAGGGCGAGGACAACGATACCTACTACCAGCACATCATGGCCGCTATCGATCACAAACCCCAGATCACCATGGATGATGGCGCGGACCTGGTGACAATTCTGCACACCAAGCGCACCGATGCGCTCGACGGCGTGATCGGCGGAACTGAAGAGACGACTACCGGCGTGATCCGGCTACGCGCGATGGCGAAGGAAGGCGTGCTGAAGTTTCCGATTGTCGCTGTGAATGATGCGGACACCAAGCATCTTTTTGATAACCGGTACGGCACGGGCCAGTCGACGATTGATGGAATTATCCGCGCGACCAACTTCTTGCTGGCCGGTTCCAAATTTGTTGTTGCCGGATATGGCTGGTGCGGGCGCGGCCTCGCGAGCCGGGCTCGCGGCGCGGGCGCGGAAGTGATCGTGACCGAAGTCGATCCGACGAAGGCGCTGGAAGCGGTGATGGACGGGTTCCGCGTGATGTCGATGACCGAAGCGGCGAAGATCGGCGACGTGTTCTGCACGGTCACGGGCAACAAGAGCGTGTTGACCAAAGATCATTTCGGCCTGATGAAAGATGGCGCGATCATTTCGAACTCCGGACACTTCAATGTGGAAATCGATATTCCGGCGCTCGAGAATATGTCATCGTCGAAGCGGACCACGCGCACGTTCGTCGACGAATACTCATTGAAAGATGGTCGCAAGATCAATCTGCTGGGTGAAGGCCGGTTGATTAATCTGGCGTCGGCGGAGGGGCATCCCGCCTCGGTGATGGATATGAGCTTTGCTGACCAGGCGCTCTCGGTGGAATACATGGTGAAGAATTTCAAGTCGCTGGAGAAGCGCGTTTACAAAGTTCCCGACGAGCTCGACAAGCGCGTGGCCAAGCTGAAGCTGGAATCGATGGGGATCAAGATCGATCGGCTGACGCCGGAGCAGGAAGAGTATTTGGCGGGGTGGAGCGAGGGAACTTAGCTCGTGTAGACCGGACGCCCTCGTCC
>JBAWBG010000075.1:0-4714 GCA_049589695.1 Candidatus Sulfotelmatobacter sp.
AGCGACGTGCGCCTTCGAACCGCTCGTAAGAGGCTGCTTGAAAGCAGCGGGCAAGAGGATGCGATTGAGGCCGTGCGCGAGATCGTTGCAAATTTTCTCGGTTGCGAAGAAATGGGTTTGTTCCAGCTTGATCGTAGAAGCAAGACTTTTGAAGTCTTTTGGTCTTTCGGAATTGATCTCGAAGAATACGACTTATTGCGGATTCTAGGGGATGCTGGTGTTCAGCGCGTGATGCGCGGAGAGTGTCACGTGGAATTCGGAGTTCGCGACCAAGCGGGAGTAATGGCCAAGGCGCAAGCGTTTATTCCTATCCGAGTTGGGGACCAAACCATAGCGGTCCTCGCGATCCTGCGTTTGTTGCCGCAGAAGGCGGAGTTCGAACGGTCAGATATGGAAATCTTCAAACTTCTTTCCCGGGAAGCCGCCAAGCCTTTGTTCGGTCCGACCGGCCATGCGGGCACAAGTGCGGAAGGATCAGGAATGAGAGTATGAAAGACACCTCCTCTAAATTTAATCCTGCGGTCCTGCCTGCTGAGGTCATGAAGAGTTTTGAGCCCGCGGAATCGAATCAGCCGCGGCACTTTCTCTACCCCGGGCAAGTATTTGTGACGCGCGAACCGGTGACCATCTCCACCATACTCGGCTCCTGCGCCGCTGTTTGCCTCTGGGACCGACATAAGAGGGCAGGAGGAATGAATCACTATCTGCTGCCTGAAGGGCAGGCTGAAGGGCCGAACCGTCTGCGCTATGGCAATGTCGCAAATCCCGAACTGCTGCGCGAGGTGCTGGCGTTGGGATGTGAAGTGCGAAATCTGCAGGCGAAGATTTTCGGCGGATCCAGCGCCTTCGCTGTCGATTTATCGCAATCCGTGGGAACAAGAAACGTCGACTTGGCCGAAAGTTTTCTTCGTTCGACCGGGATTCCGATCGTGGAACGGGAAGTCTCGGGAAAACATGGACGCAGGCTGGTGTTTCAGGTGGCCGATGGCGTCACGATGATCAAGAGTTTTGACCAGGTGTAGTGAACAGTCTGTCATAGCGGGTTCGAACGGAAAGGAGGAACGGTGGATTTAGCGGATTTTGATCGTGAAGCAGTCCTCGCGTCGTTCCTCGCCGAGTCCGAAGAGGGGCTGGACACGATGGAACGGGTCCTTGTCCAGATGGAATCGAGTCCGCCTGACCCGGAGCATGTGCACAGCATTTTCCGTGTGGCTCACAGTATCAAGGGAAATGCCACTTCATTGGAACTCAGTGAACTCGCCGGGTTTGCCCACGTTGTAGAGGATCTACTTGACCTTTTTCGCGAGCAGCACACGCAGCCCAGCGGGGAATTGGTATCGCTGCTATTGAGGGCAGTGGATGAGCTTCGCGCCATGGTGTCGACGGCGTCGGCCGGGAACCAGGAACTCACTCATGGACAACAGGATCTCAGACGAGAGATCGCGCGCGAGGTAGAGAAGCGATCGAAAAGAGTCGTCAGGGCCAACGGAGTCCCGGGGGAATCCGGTTCAGCCGTGAAGAGCGATACGCTGCCAAATGCCGGCCCTCGCACCTTACGCGCCGACGTGGAGAAACTCGACCACATGTTGAACCTGACTGGCGAAATTGTCATCGCGCAGGGCCGCCTGCGCCGGATGATTGAAAAGCTTGGCACCGAACAAGGGCGGGCCATCCTGGAGATGCATCGCGAGGCAGAGCGCCTGTATATGGATCTGCAAAGTGAAGTGATGAGCATCCGAATGGTGCCGGTCGGACCGTTGTTTCGTCAGCTTGTGCGTTCGGTGAGAGATCTTGCCCGGAGCCACGGAAAAATGGCGCGGCTTGAAGTGCTGGGAGGAGACGTCGAAGTTGATACCACCGTACTTGAGCTGTTGAAAGATCCTCTGCTGCACCTGGTACGCAATGCGGTCGACCATGGCCTGGAACGGCCGGATGTGCGCGAAAGCCAAGGCAAGAACCCTTGCGGAGTGATAAGGCTTAGAGCCGCGCACAGTGGTGGAAATGTCCTGGTCACCCTGCAGGACGACGGAGCAGGATTCGATCGCACACGGATCCTCGAAAAAGCAAAACGCGCCGGCCTCGTGTCTGCGAAGGACGAGATTCGGGACCAGGATATTTACGACCTGGTTTTTCAGGCCGGATTCTCGACCGCTGAATCAGTTACAGATCTCTCTGGCCGCGGAGTTGGTCTGGATGTTGTGCGCCGCAATATCGACAGTCTGCGTGGAACGGTGGAGATTTCAAGCACCTCCGGCAGGGGCAGCGTCATCACTATTCGCCTGCCCTTAACGTTGGCCATCATCGAAGGTTTCTCGGTGAGGGTGGGCGCCGAAACTTTTGTCGTCCCATTGGAGCATGTGACCGAGTGCACGGAATTGCCCGCGGAACAGCGCAGCTCAGAAGCCAGCGGAATCCTCAGTCTGCGCGGAACCGCGTTGCCCTATGTGAGATTGAGGCATGCCTTCAGCCTGCCCGGTGACACTCCGAAGCGGGAGAACGTCGTGGTGGTCAAAATCAACGATTGCTATGCAGGAATCGCCGTGGACGAATTATTGGGTGGAATGCAGACCGTGGTAAAGCCGCTGGGCAGAGCGTTTCGAGCCGTGCCGGGCATTGCCGGTTCCACCGTCTTGGGAGACGGACGAGTCGGCTTGATCATCGACGTTCCCAGTTTGCTGCGGGAAGTAATGCAGTCGAGTCTGCAAGCACAAGCTTAGTTGCAAGGAAACATTTGAGAGGCGGAGAACAATGAAGACTTGGCAAGAACAGAAAATAGGCACACGACTCGGGGTTGTCTTCGGGATCATCCTGTTATTCGTGATTGCGGCCGGCGCATTTGGATTGAGTTGGCTCGGCCGGCTGAATTCCAATATGTCGGCGTCAATGCAGAAGCGCTACAACACGGTTGAGCTAACCCACCAGACGATCGAGCACTCGATCACCAATGCCCGCATCACGCTTCAATTGTTTGAGACCGTCAATCCTGAGCAAGAGAAAAAACTAAATCAGGAAAACGAAGGAATCAGTCACCAAATCACCACCCAAGTCGCTGAGATCGAAAAGAGCCTTACCTCTTCGCAGGAACGGGAACTCTTCGAAACGGTTACCCACAATCGCGAGGCTTATATTTCGGCAAGGCAAAAAGCCAAGGGTCTTCTCGCCGACAAGAAGCGGGACCAGGCTATGGAGGCCTTGAGCGCAGAGGTAATTCCGGCTCTCGACATATACCGCGCTTCATGGCAAAAGCTCATCGACTTCCAGACAGCGGCCATGGAGCAGAGCATGAAGGAGGGCCAGGACTCCTATGCCGCGGGACGCAGAATTGCGTTGTTGCTGCTGTTAGTTACCTTGATCGTTGCTCCGCTGGTTGCAATCAGCATTACAAAGAGCATTACGGTTCCGATCCAGCAAGCGGTCGAACACGCGGAGCGCATTGCGGCGGGCGACCTGACTAAAGAGATTGCTGTCACAAACAGCTCGGAGACCGGCAAGCTGCAGCAAGCGATGCATGAAATGAGCAGCCGCCTGTCAGGCATTATCAGAGACGTCCGCGAAGGATCTGCCGCGGTGGCATCTGCCGCCCAGCAGGTTTCTTCCTCTTCGCAGAGTCTATCTCAGGGAACAAGTGAACAAGCAGCGTCCGTGGAGGAAATGAGTTCCAGCCTGGAGCAGATGAATGCATCCATCAGCCAAAATGCCGACAATAGCCGGCAAGTGGAGCAGGCGGCCACAAAAGGAGCGCTGGCGGCGGAAGAAAGTGGAAGCGCGGTGAAAGAGACCGTTGAAGCCATGAAGCAAATTGCTTCGAAGACCTCGGTGATCGAAGAAATCGCTTACCAGACCAATCTGCTGGCGCTCAACGCTGCCATCGAAGCCGCTCGCGCCGGGGACCAGGGGCGGGGCTTCGCGGTGGTCGCGGTGGAGGTTCGAAAGTTGGCGGAGCGCAGCCAGTTAGCCGCGCAGGAAATCGGCGGTTTGGCGGCCAAGAGCGTCAACGTGGCAGAGCGATCTGGAAAATTACTCTCTGACCTGGTGCCATCGATCAAGAAAACCGCGGACCTGGTACAGGACGTAGCCGCGGCCAGCACCGAACAGTCCGGCGGAGTGACCCAGATCAACCAGGCAATGTCACAGGTCGACTCGGTTACGCAGCGCAACGCGTCGTCGGCGGAAGAGCTTTCCAGCACCGCGGAAGAGTTAGCTGCGCAGTCCGAACAACTGCAGCAATTGATGACCTTCTTCCGCGTGGCGGGTGAACAAAATGCGCATCGTAACGGAGACGGCAAACAAAGAGTATCGATGCCCTTGAAACCGGCATTCAGAGGCGAGTTCGCCCGCACTGGTCATAAACAGCCCACAAGCAACAAGGTTGAGGAAGAAGCCAACTTCTCTCCCTTTTGAAAATCACTTCTGCGGCTGGCTGACTTTGTGCCAGGAACTAACACTGTGCGAAAGCCGAATGCATTCGTTGGCGCAACGAGAAATGTGAGGATTGAAACTATGGGAGCGCCGAACCAAGAGAAGAACCAACTCCCGCTGAAGACCGTGCAGTACCTTACTTTCCTGACTGCAGGCGAGGAATATGCGATCAGTATTGTTAAGGTGAGGGAGATCATCGAGTACGAGACGGTCACCACCGTGCCGAAGACTCCGATCTGGATTCGCGGTGTCACAAACCTACGCGGTAAAGTTGTCCCGGTCGTCGATCTGGCTG
>JBAWBG010000076.1:0-1923 GCA_049589695.1 Candidatus Sulfotelmatobacter sp.
CTGCTGTTGGAAATGGCGACGCGATGAGTGTAAGCGCCGAGATAACGCAGAACGTGTTCCGGTCCTCCGAATGGCCGCTTGGAGTAGACGACCCAATCGTGACGGAACAGTAGCCGCAGCCAGGAAGCGAATGCACGCGGTTCCGCGAGCGGTAAGAGGTGTCCGTGGAACTGGAGTGCGCCTGCATGAAAGGCGGTCTTGAGTCCGGCGACAAACTTGCCGCGGAAGACACGGCTGAGTACTTTGACGGGAAGAAAGAAGGAGCGGCACGAGGAGATCCAGCGGGCATGATCCGGAGCGATGCCGCCGGCGGCAAGCACGCAGTGGACATGGGGATGATGCTGCAGTCGCTGGTCCCAGGTATGGAGCACGCTGAAGAAACCGATCTCGGCTCCCAAGTGACGAGGATCGCGGGCGATCTCCAGCAAGGTCTGAGCACTGGCGTGAAAGAGTAGGTTGTAGATCAGTCGTTTATTCTGCAAGGCGAGCGGAGCCAATTCGCGCGGCAGCGTGAAGACGACATGCACGTAGCTGACGGGCAGCAACTCCCGTTCCGCGCTTGGAGCCAGTGCAGGCGTGCATTGCCCTGACACTTGGGAAAGTGCCGATTGCGACACGAGTTGTAAGAGATGGCGGAATATCCGACACGAGAGAGGCATCGTGCATCGTGACATCAAGCCGGAAAATATCTTCATCACTAAAGATGACCGGGTAAAGATTCTCGATTTCGGCCTCGCCAAACTGACGCAGTCCGAATTCGATTCGCGAACCTCGTTGCCAACGGCTACCAACGAAACGGAACTCGGGCTGGTGCTGGGAACGATGGGCTACATGTCGCCGGAGCAGTTGCGTGGCAAGAAAGTGGACGCCCGCAGCGACATCTTCAGCTTTGGCGCCGTTTTGTATGAAATGCTGTCCCGCCGCCGCGCCTTTCATGGTGACAATACGGCCGACGTGGTCAGCGCCATCTTGAACCAGCAGCCCGCTGAACTCACCGTTACCAATCAGGAGATCTCACCGTCTCTGGATCACATCGTTCGCCATTGTTTGGAGAAAGATGCTCTGCTGCGCTTCCAGTCGGCGCGGGATCTTGCCTTTCAGCTGAACGTCTTGCGGGAGACGCGCAGTTCGACCGCAATTACAGAGGTCAGTCCGGGGACGGAGGAGAAACGCTCGCGCCCTTGGATGCCAGCCGCAATGGGCACGGTAGTGCTTCTGCTTCTGCTCGCCGGAACGTGGTTCGTGGCTCGCTCCACGGCTCATATGGAACCGCCAAAGTTCACTCAACTTACTTTCCAGCAGGGATTCGTCGAAGCAGCGCGCTTCCTGTCCGACGGCAGGAATTTTATCTCTGCCTCTCGCTGGGGCTCCGATTCAGATGTGGCACTCTTCACCGGTACCGTGGAGACACCCGGGCTTCGCCCGCTCGGCATTTCTGTTACCTCGCTGCTCTCGGTTTCTTCTACGGGCGATCTGCTCGTGCTCCAGGATGCCCACCAGATCGGACCCGGCTACGTTCGCGTTGGCCGGCTGGCCCGCCTGGCAGTTTCCGGTGGCGCCCCACGGCCGTTGCAGGAGAACGTGCAATATGCCGATTGGGCGCCCAACGGCACGGATTTTGCCGTGGTTCGCTTCGCTCCCGATCGCCATCTGTACAGGCTGGAATATCCGTCAGGCAAGGTTCTCTACGAAACCTCCGGATGGATCAGTCATCCGCGGTTTTCGCGTGACGGCAAGCACATCGCCTTTCTCGATCATCCGGTTTTCGGCGATGATCTGGGAATGGTTGCGGTGGTCGATCTGCAGGGGAATCACAAGCAACTCAGCGGTACCTTCGGTTCGACCCAAGGGTTGGCATGGTCGCCGGATCAATCGGAGATCTGGTTCAGCGCGGTCAAGAATGGCGTCTACCGCTCGCTTTAC
>JBAWBG010000077.1:0-74079 GCA_049589695.1 Candidatus Sulfotelmatobacter sp.
CTCGGGTTGCTGCGGCAGGGCACGCCGGGAAGGACGCTGAATTGAACTTGAACACAAACCACCAATCTACGGAGTGTCCGGCCGCCAGGAGGGGCATTGGCTGCCCCGCCTCTGCAACGTGTGGGGAAGTTGCCCTCGCGGGCTTGGCAGCGGACACGGCCCCCGAAGCTGCACCGAGACCGCGGATGTTCCTGCCCCAAACAAACCCCGTTTTTCCATCTGCAGTCTGAACGTGGTAGTAACCGCGGACGGGATTCGGCTCAAGGATTTCGACCTTCGCACCGGCCACGAGCTTTGTGATTGCGTCTTGATTGGTAGAAGGATCCGGCCGAAGATTGACGTTGCGCGCAACGGTTGAGGATCGCCGCCATGATGCCGATCACCCGTTTGCGGCCTTCATCCATTGCAACAGCGTAGCATATTCGTTGTTTGTTCGCCATCATGCTATGTCCATGGGACATAGTGAGTTTGTCATCAATATTGAAACAAAAGGACTTGGACAGCGAGGGGAGACAATCCGGATTCTCAGCATCCCTGCAGCCCGTTCGGGAAATCTAAAAGAAGCCTTGACATGTTACGGCAATTTGCCGTACAGTCTTCAAAGAGGATACGTTTATGGCATCTCCACAATACGCGAGGATTGAGGCACGAGTTAGCCCTGAACAGAAGGAACTGTTTGAGAGGGCCGCCGCAATCGAGGGCGTCACGCTGACGGATTTTGCGATCTCAACTATGCATCGAGCCGCTATCAGCGTTGTTCAGGAGCACACAACGATTGAGCTGAGTGTGCGCAATCAGCGTGCGTTTGTAGAAGCCTTGAGGAATCCACCGGAGCCTAATGAGGCCCTGCGTGAGGCCGCAAAAGCATACATGAGAATGAAGTAAGCTGTGATCGCCGACAAAAGTCAGTACAACATCGAGCCGCTTGGTGACCACGACCGAGCGACTTTTTCTTGCGGGGATACTTCCCTAGACCGGTACCTTCGAGAGCAGGCGTCCCAGGATGTCAAACGGGGGCTCGCCAGCGTTTTCGTCATCACAGCCAAGGATGACCCCAAACAAATCCTAGCGTACTACACGCTATCCAGCAGAGAGCTTAAACTCGACCAACTCCCCGAGGAGATCGCGAAAAAGGCCGGTAAATACGGGCATGTGGGAGTGACTCTTCTCGGAAGGATGGCGGTCGCTGAGAAATGCAAGGGAACGGGCCTTGGCGCACTGACATTGATGAACGCCCTTCATAAAAGTCTGCTGGCAGCAACAGACGTTGCGTCGTTGGCGGTATTCGTAGAAGCGATTGACAGCGACGCGGCAAACTTCTATCGAAAATATGGTTTCATCGAACTCCCGGAAGACAAGCTCAAGCTCTTACTTCCGATGAAGACGATTGCAAAATCGCTTTCACTCTGATCTTCGTAGCTGGACGGTAGCAGATCTTCTCGAACCGACTACCAACAACCTACACCGAAATCAGTGGGTCCAGTTGCAATTAAACTGAGAATATCGCACCGGGCGCAGCAGAAAACCGAGCGGGCTGCTTTCTGCCAGGTTGGCACAGGCTCACTTCCCGAAGCGACTAGTTTGCTGGATCCCGCAGACTTTTATTCAATGCGTCGCGTACTAGGGGCTTGGGGCGCTTGCTCACCTTTACCGTTCCTTTTGATGCATGCCAGCGCAGTTTTTCTCCCTCACAGGCGAACTCAATATGATACTTCCCCTCCACTAGGCGTAGCTCCCGACAGCAGAACGCCGGAACCCGACAGGGGTTTTCCTTGTCCCACCGTTTTAGGTATTTGTATCTCTTTTCCGAAAGGAATAGGTGTGTCCTAGCCTCTTTATCAATCGTAGCGCGTGAGCCTTTCTTGTGCTGCTGCCGAAGTCGTCCTGTCTGCTTTGTGACGCGGTTCCTGAAATAGAGCGTTTCCTTCCTGGCATCCGCCTTCGTACTGAAGAGATAATTGTCCGGTGTGAAGAGCTTTCTCCCGTTGGGAGATTTTAGCGTGTCCTGATTCTTACGAAATCTTGAAGCATTCTTCATTCTGGCTAGTGCAGGAGGGCTTCATATTACCGCATAAAGTCACGACACAAGAGCAGCGCTGGGCACCTGCCTTCTCCAGTTACAATTCCCTCATCGACGTGGAGAGAGGGCGAAATGCCTCACATAAGAAAACTAGATGTTCGAATCCCGTCCGATAACCCGAATGAGATTGTTGTCTCCGTTTCGATTCCGCGCGCGACGGTTGACTTTCGCTCCATTGATAATTCATTGCCAGAACTGGAGCAGGAACTCGCTGAACGTTACCCCGTAAAGCGTATCCACCGTTCCCGCCGAATGCGAAATCCTGTTGATCCCACGCATTGGGAACTCAACTTCATTGTCGAACTTGCCAAGCCGCTTATCACTGTAATAGGAGCGGCAATGGTGAACGAGGCTGTCCGGTGGTTTCGGAAGAGATTTCACGGCAAAAAGGTTCGTTCAAAACAACACATTCCGCGAACGTTACGAACTACGATCGAGCACAAGATCGGCTTGATGGTGACAGAGTACAAGGTCTTCATAGAGCGGATCGCGTGGTATTCCGTGGGCATTGTTAATCCGTTCGCATCCGTAAATCCAGAGAAAAGAGGATGGCGGATGATATCGGAACTGGAACCGCTTGCACGTGGAAAGATCATAAACTGATTCTGACTGCTGAGCATGTGATAGGCGAAGCCGAACCCAAGGACCTCGCGTTTTTTCTGCGGGTTGATGATGCCATTAACTGGGAAGGATCGGGCAGCCCAGGAAAAGTGATAGCGAGAGTGTCTTTGCCTATCGAAAAGATTGTCCGATGTGTGGAGCACGACTTGGCGGCTATCGTTCTTCGCAATAAGGATCTGACTAGCTCCTCCATGCAGTTCTGCGAACTCCCGAAGCACCTCTCCAAAAGGCGAACACTCAAACGGAAGGGCTCTCTTATCCTCCTCGGCTATCCGAAAGACCGAATATTTAATGTCTCGAAGACCAAGATCGCGAATGCCGAGGCTCACTTCAATGCAGCCAGACCGACGATACTGAAGGCGACAATCGCAAAGGCCCCTACGTCGAGTCTGTTGTCATATCGTTACCGACCGAAGCGTGACATTTTGCTTCACTACACTCCGGATGATCCGAAAATGGAACCATACGGTTTTAGTGGAGCGGCTGTTTGGAGGGATAGTGCAGAACACACCGTGCCTTTGTGGTCTGCTGAACCGACCATATTTGGTGTGCAGACCAACGCTTTCATGACATCCAAACTACTGCTTGTTGTAGGCGGACCCACGATCAAGAAGTTCTTGGAAGAATCGTTATAGTGTCAGCGAGTTTGTGAAGGGTAGCGTGAACCTGCAATCTGCGCAGGTGGACTCCCATACTCGTCACTCCCGCGGAGAGTGGGCACCTGGCAGAGAACCTAGTATCTTCGCCCGTTGCTGTACTTAAAGAAGTTGTGCTGTTGTTCCTTAACAGAATCCCTGTAAGGTTCGTCTTGCCCCCGAGGTTGCTCGACGACGATCGTCTTCTGCTGTCGCAGTCGATTGTTCTCCCTGATCAACGCTGAAATCTGGCGCTTCAGCCGAATCACCTCTGGACTGTCCTCCGAAGCAGCAATTTCAGACTGAACGAGATCCTCTTCCCCCTTTTTCCGAGCAGTGCGTTCCCGCATCTCGCGCTGTGCATCTTCGAGGTTCTTCATACATCCTCCAGCGTGGAGATCCAACTCACAATCCCGACTATTGAAAAGCGACACCGCAAGTCAGAGAGGTTCCTATTGAGTCCCGTTGTGTTCTCGCCTCCGGTTGCGCGAGGAGCCTATATAGCGTCTGCGAAACGCGAACCCCATCGTGTACCACTCATTGCAGTCGGGGGTTGTGAAATCGTAATCAGTTCAGCCATGAATATCTCCGCTCCGGGTGAACAAACTCGGCGATGGAATCTGTCAGATCTGAGAGTGGATCAAGAAATTCGGCATATTCGGTTGTCCAGTCCACAACCTGCTGGATCTCACTCTTTTCCTCGTCTGACAGTTCCAGTTTGCCGGCACATTCGGCCAGCGCCTTCACGAACGTTCGCACGTTCTGCGCTTCTTCCCAGTTCCGCATCAGCTCGGTAACGAACTCAGCCTTTCGTTTATGCTCTGCCGCCTTCCTTCTTTGCTCTTCTTGCTGTTTCCGCTCTTCTTCCCACCGCCGCTCCCGTTCCTCGGTCTCTTGCCGGTTCTTCTTGATCGCAGCAGCTGCGACCCTGAGGCCGACGATGAAGTCTCCAATACATTTCTCTAATCGCTGACATTTTCCGTCGGACCATGTTCCCCGTACGCCTGCGGAATAAGGAAGGCTGTTCACACGAAATTGCAACTTGCCGGTTAGTTTGTAATCCCATTTGGGAGCCATCCAGGGACGCGTTTGCTCCGCCGGAGTCAGTACGTGCCGCAGGCTTTCTGTGATCTCCAGCACGCAAAACCTGACCGTCTCTCCGTCTACACCCAACGTCAAGTCCGCCTCTTCCTCCTTTGGCCACGAGACCGATTGACCTCTCTCTTCGAGCGCCAGGAAGAGCGCGTTCATGATCCGCAAGGCACGAGACATCTGCTCCCGCGAAACGAGAACGTGCGACAGAGTTCTGTTCTTGGGCACAATCAGTTTCTTTTCGCTCTCTTTCCCACTTGTCAGCAGCTTTTCCGTTCTCATGACGAACTCGTGGGAGAGTTCTCCGGGGATTGCTATTTCGGCCGCCGGCTCCGCGGCCAACGCTGCCAGTTCAGGCGGGAGACGTTCTCGCACATAAATGTCCAGAGTTTCAAGGCCGTTCTTAGCAGGAGGGAACGGAGGCCGAAGCACATTGTGACCTGTCTCTGTTTTGCGCCAATATCCAAGTGGAGGAACGGGAATGTCGTGCTTGCGACAAATTTTCGCCAGACCGACATCGGACATGCCGAATTCCTTGGCAAGTGTCCGCACCGGTGTCGCCCACACCTTTTCGTACAATTCCGCCCGCGTGAGGCGAATTCGCGTTTGGGTCATTGGTTTCTTTTGAGATTGATTTCGGCTCTCGTGTTCAACTCTCGACGCTCAATCATCGGAACCTTCGAAATATCAGGATGGATCCCAGGCAGAATGCGAATCGCGGCGGTGGCAGAGTGGCATTGACCAAGGCACAGCGGCTTTCCCGCTATCACAGTCTACGTATGGACCTGACCAAAAGTACCGGACGGTGTTCGCCATCTCAGCCTCACGGTCCTGGACCTTCAAAGAGGCCTTCGAGCGGCGTGGCGAGTCGAGCGGCGAAAAATGGAACTTATCCTATTTTCTAGAAGCGTCTCTGCCCGAAGAGCACGGCTTTGAACACAATCATCCTGTTTCGGCGTTCGGAGAAACGATGGTGGTGCGTCTGGCTACGAAGATGACCGCTGCGTACTATTGTCGTGCGATCTGAAAAGCGGGAGTAACTCAGTGGTAGAGTCACGGCTTACTTCGGCTACGCCGACTTCCGCCTACCGATATGCTTCCGGTGAATGGCTCGGCGATCTGTCACTCGTTGAGATCGGCTAGCGCGAAAAGACATGATCTGCAATTTGCGAAAGCTTTCGGACGACGCGAGGAAAAATGGATCCGCGCCGCTTTGGGCGATCTTGCAGGATCGATGGCGGGAATGAAACTTCGCATGCGCGAGAAAATTTACTTTGCCTCAACTCTGCTTGCGAGAAAGCATATGTAGCCAATGCCAAGCGGTGATATGGGGTGCCTATAATGACCATCAAGGAATGGGCGAACTGGCCCCCCGTCTCACTGGAAAGTGTGGACATTGCGATGAGGTCGGTCGAGCTAGGCACAGGCAGTGATTCAGGATGCGTATGCCACATTCCGATATATCGAATTGAACCGTGCGACTCGCGGTCTCGTTTCGCGTGCAACTGCGCAGTTCCACGAGTACCACAGATGAATTCTGTCGAGCTGAGAGTGCTGTCTCTTGGCGGTGAACTAAATTCGTCGACCCACATAATCCCTAGAGTATCGTCACGCTCACCGAGGAGGATTCCACCAGTTTCGACGCGTTGTCCGAAACGCCACGCGCTATGATCTATGTGTTTCTGCATTTGTAGCCATGCGCTTTGGCTGATGCGGATCTCAAATGCATTTGCGGGATCGACACTCGGGAGCCGTGCGTCGACACGATAACGCAGGTGCGTCACCGCTTTCCGCTGATCTAACGATGTTCCGTAAAAACGTGCTTCTGCCTCAGAGGGCTCTATCGAGCCCAGAATGTCAGGGACTGCGTTTAACATCATGTGCGACAAGGAAGTCACATCGGAATACGAGCCGACAAAAGTTGGTTCTGAGCACCCTGGCTCTGGTTGGAACTGACGAACCGGTAATTCAGGGAAAAATTCTTCAAGGAACGTCTTTCCTCGCCTGTCTCGTAGGAGACGAAGTTTAGCCGATCGGCCTGCATCGAATGGGCCGCCCGAGTGCCCTGCCCCAGTAACAAGGACCATTCCCTTCTCGGCCCGAGGTCCGAGTACCAGAGAAGCAATTGGCACTCGTTGAAAATGGATCTTTCTTGTCCATTCCAACTTTGCCAGTACGGCACGGGAAGCCGTGGCGTCGAACACGATGTCTACGTTGTCGTTCCAATCAACTCGATTGAGCACTGCATGCCGTACATCCGCAACATGCGCCTCAATCACAAGATCCGGACGAATCCGTTGCAGACGCAACTTGAGAGCATCTGCCTTGTAGAAGCCCACGTCAAGATCTTCATAAGGTTGTCGAATCAGAACACCGGGTTTGACGCGTGCATTGTCATACATGACTAACCGAGCAGCACCGGCCCGTACCACCGCTTCTGCGATTTGCGCACCAATTGCACCACATCCCCAGAGAGCTACACTCTTCCCGCGAAACCAATTTGCAGGTGTGCCTCTATCTCGACGGACAATAATCTCAGGACGATCTTCGAGAAGTGGGCACCAATGAACAGGCTGTTTTTCAAGGATCTTGAAATAAGCTTCCTCATACTCGGCACGCAAATGGCGGAGTTGCTCTGAATCCGTCGTCTTTGGCATCGCCAGTCGCAAACCATTTGCAACCTCGGAATCAATCCACCAGGAGGTGAGGTGTTGCTTCGGAGCTTCCTCACCTTGAATGCCGCGCATCGGAGCACCGATCAAGAGCAATAGAGGGGAGTCGTTTTCCGATTGAATGAGCGCGCATCTCAAGAGGAGAATCAAGGTGTTGCGGCTTACGCCCCGTTCCTGAAGAGCGACGATGAGTTCCCCGATTCTTGATGGGAACTGGTGGCTGAGAGGCCGGTTCAACAGCACGGTGGGAGCCAGGGGTACATCCGGCCACTGCTCGTCTAAAACACTCGTCCAACCAGTGATATCAATACGACGTCGGGAAATGTTCTCGATCGTCGCGAAGCCAAACCAGGTGCCGCCTCCCGTGTGTGGCGCATCCACTTTGGGAATCACCGTGGGAAGATCTGTTCTCTTTGAGGCCGGCGTTGTAGGGGGGTGCATTGGAGCACCCACCGGGTCGAGTTCACCTGCTGCTGCACTTCGTAGAAACAGGTCAATGCGCTCCATAAAGCCGAACATGCCATCAGACGAATTCCATTCGGTTTCTGGGGCTTGATAGAGGCAGAGGTAGCTCCCCCAATAGACATGGGGATAACCAAGAAAGCGCTTGTGCGAAACCAGAAGCACGGGCGCTTCAAACGGAAAATCCTTCGCTACCCCAATATAGAAAGGCTCGCGAGCACGTAAAGGCATCCCGCTTGGGCTTCTGACGATGCCTAGGCAGTCAATGCTCACGTGGACGCTCAGTCCGCCCCCCTCAACCTCATGGAAATCGAGCAGTTCCAGTGGGCTTCCTGGAGTTGCTGCGATGGCACGCAACTGCTCCAGCGCCATGGTTGCACCGGGGGACATTATTTGCCTCCAAAGCCCACGCGGGATGAGGGAGGAGCCGACGAACCGCGAGCAGCGGACGCCGCTGCCGTTAGAGTTGTCGCGGATTTTTGCTTTGTCGTTGCATTCGGCTTCAGATACACGAAACCGTTCCCCGTCGCTTGGAACACAATGGGGTGGGGTTGGTCCTGATCGGGATGTTCCTGCGTACACAGAAAGTCCGTAGGTACTATCTCTTGATAGCGAGCCTTGGCTCTGGCGTGAGGCGGGTTGTCACCTGACTGGTTCGATCCAGGTATCGGCTCACTGCTGGCAACGATGTATCCGGGGTTCTGCGCAGCAGCTTCGATAAGATCGAGAACGTCCTGCTTGAGTCCTTCGTTCTCTTCACCGGGTTCTTTCCAATACATTACTGATTTCGAACAATGATGGGGAGCGAGGAAGATGTGCCACTTGACGTCCTCGGCATCGCTGCACTCAAAGATCCGCTTTACCGTTGGATAGCAGTGATCGCCGAGCAACATGAGGTAGGAATAGGCACCTTCAACATCCAACCGGACCTGCATTGCAATAGAGCAGTCATTGCGCTCCCCGTCGGCGGCATCTTTGAACGGTCCGTGCAGGAACACGCGGCAGCGATCACTCAAATCCACACCATCGAATTCGAGAATTTCATGCCCCGGAACGGAGAAACATCCCCTGGGGAACTCTTTGTATTCGTCTTCAGCGAGTAGTTCATCGTAACCAATAATTCGAACTCGATCCCCGCTCGTCACATCTCCTTTGGCTTGAATAGTCTTGCGGACGCGCCGGACGGCTTCCTCGCGAAAGGCGAGCGCATCTGAGCAAAGCTCTTTCTTGTACTCGCGAAAGATCCTCGGACTGAACCAAAGCTCTCCGATGGCAACATTAGCGAGCAACTCCTTGAAACCGAGGCAGTGATCCTCGTCGGGATGGGTCAGAACGAAGACCGCGAGGTACGGACTTTTTCCTTGTTTGGGAAGAAGCGCGATCAGTCTATCGACAATGGGGGTGTGAGGATCACCCTCTTTTTCGGATACGCCAAGGTGATGAAGGTCGATTTGCATGACTAGTTCGTCTGCCATGCAAACTGTTGTGCTGTCACCAGTTCCCACCGGCCATTGCACATATCCTTGAATTGGCAAAGCAAAGTCTTTATCGATGTGTGACATTTGAAACCTCCTTGTACAGTGTAAGCATACGGTGCTTACACTTGCAAGAGGAAACTACAGAAGAGGAAACTACAGAGTAGGCTGGACATCTGGAGGGAACATCTGAGATAGCCGGATTCTGGAGACAATTGGGTTTACATTGAACGTTTCCGCGATCGCCAGTTCAGCACGTCGGCGCGCCCGATCTGCCAGCGTCGGCAATCCCAGAAGACCCCGACATTCAAGAAACGGCTGCACAGCCTCAATTACGAGTTCTTGAGGCAGTAGGAGAGGGCCGATTGCAGCGTTAGCTTGGTATTCCCACCACTTGCCGTCGTATGAGGGCGAAGGTTCGTCTCGACAAAGGATCTTGAGTGCAATGGGACGCTTTCCGTCTTCGGTGAAGAGTCCCGCTGAGGTTTGAGTCGCGGCGAAAAGGTGAGCATGAAACAGACAGTGACCGGCCTCATGCGCAAGGGTGGTGCTGATTCTGCGCTCAGCAACTATCGAATCGGCCTCAGCCAGTCCTCGATCCACGACAATACCAGTCGGACCAGCGGTTCCAAATAAGGTGTATCCCAAGACCCCAACAGGAAGGGCGGCGTACTCTGGGGAAAAGCCGAACTTCTTCTCGATCAATCGTTCAATCCGAACGGCTGAAGGCGTTTCCGGTAACAGTTCCACCGATCGAAGCGCGTCGTAGCAGATCTTCTCGATATGAGAAGCTGAAAGGTAGAGTGGTTTTAAGGAAAACCCCTCCGTGCGCGACTGAATCTTCATGATCGCTTCTGTTTTGGATGCCCTTGGACCCAAGCCAACAGATCTTCAGGGTCTACCTTTCTTTCGACCAGAGTGCGGAACGCTACTCCGAAGGTAGGGTCCGCTTCGCTCAGGCGCTTCAAGTCATCAACAGGCGCTCGCGTGTCGAGCTTTCGTAGGGTGGTGAGTTCACAGTCCAATACGTCAGCGATTTTCTCCAACATGTCGTCAGAAGGAAATCGTCTTCCCAGTTCTATATCGGAGACAAAAGCTGGCGAGACGCCCACACGCCTAGCGAACTCTCTTAGGGAGATGTCTTTTTGATCTCTTGCTCGGCGAATGAATGTTCCAAGTGTTTCCATTCCCTATAAGCTTATAGAGCCCCTCGATGGAGTGCAAAGTATTAATGTGGGAGGCCCCGCGTCACACATTTCATCGAGGAAGCGACCCTTTAACCGATCTGTCCGGCAATATGAAGCCACGTATCGCACTCGCGCTTTCAGGAGGCGGCTTCCGCGCTTCCATCTTTCATCTCGGCATGCTACGCCGTCTTGCTGAGCTTGGGTGGCTGCCTGAAGTTGATGTGATTTCAACCGTGTCTGGCGGGAGTATTGTCGGAGCCTTTGCCGTTCAGCGCTGGAATTCCTTCTTGGCGGCTGGTGGCGACGCAAAGGCGTTCGAATCACTGATCTCGACTCCATTCGTGGAACGGGTTCAGGAGCATAACTTCCTTCTGAAGTGGCTGGTGAGCAGTTGGAGATGGCCTTTTCGCAAGATCTCATCAAAGGCATTCACGCGGACTCAAGCAGCCACAGAACTGTTGGACGAGATCTTCTTTGATGGACAACGTTGTGATTCTCTCCCGAGCCGCCCCGTTCTAATCATTAACGCTACGAACTTGCAGTCGATTCGAGCATGGCGATTTACTAACGCAGGCATGGGCGATTCTCGCGTGGGCCATGCGAACTGGGGTACTAATGCCCTCAGACTGAGCGTCTGTGTGGGAGCTAGCGCGGCTTTCCCTCCGGTGTTCCCGCCTCTCCGAATCGTAAGGGGCGACTATACCTTTACGCCCCCCATATACCAGGAATCCCCGCTGCCTGAATATCCGCTCATTCCCCTCACCGACGGAGGAGCGTACGACAACTCCGGCCTCGAAGCTCTTACCAAGACGGTAAAAGTACCCGGCCACGATGAATTGATCGAACCAGCAGATCTGCTCGTCGTTAGTGACGGCGGAGCCCCGGCCAACTATGAGTTCGATGTGACCGGCATACCAGCCTTGAGTGACGCGGCTCTTTTATACCGAGTCGATGCCATTGCCCGCCAACAAGTGAGCGCACTTCGAACGCGATCTTTGATGGCGGAATTCGCGAGGGGAAATATGAAGGGTATTTTCGCTGGCATTGCTAGTTCCGTTCGAAATATGCCGATCGACATGTATCGGCAATACTGCGAGGCCGTGAGCGCGAATCAGCAGATAACAGACGAACTCCTTTCGCTTGTGCGGAGGGTACGCACGAGCCTGGATCGATTCAACCGAATTGAGATCGAGGCTTTGATGTATCACGCATATTCTCTTACGGACGCATTTGCGTGGTGCTATCGAGATACTTTTGCAGATCGGTATCGGGTAAACGGCCTCTCTGACTTGTGGAGGATCAGCTTTGATCCAGGAATTATCGCTACTTGGAAAAGCGAACTGCAACAAGGCGCTAAGGCTTTTCGATTCCGTTGACGATGACACTAACGAAGAATCACCCAAAAAGTCTCTCGTGTTTCTCTCGTGTTAGCTCACGACTCAACGGCGGTCCGCACGACTACTGGGGCTGAAACACGGATTTGACGCGCCTCCACGAGTGTAAGCTATTGATAATGTGGGAAGATTTGCAAATTACGAATCGGCCGCTCTCGCATCGCCCAAGGTAGGCCTACCCCGATGGTCCGAGGGAAGAGAAGGGCACTAAGCGAAAATCTCGTTCACCTTCTCACGTACATGCTGGCTACGTGAAGGCTTCAGGTAGCGCATCGTGCTCTCCATGTCGGAATGGCCGAGCCACTGCTGCACCGTCCTCAAATCGACTCCTGCCCACAGACACCGCGTCGCGAAGGTCGCTCGAAACTTGTGCAGCCAGAAGTTGTCTGGATCAAGCTCCGCGCGTTCGGCCACAGCTTTCAAGCTGTCCAGGAAATTGAGCTTTGGGTTACATCCTGAAGTTGGAAATAGCAGGTTGCAGTTTTTGTTCGCCTTGGCCTTCCACGCTTTCAGATTCTTCACGAGTCTCGTAGGAATAGGAATCTCGCGTTCCTTGTACGCCTTCGGTGTCCATCCCCTGTCCGGCTTGTGGGTGACGCGAACGATTGAGCCGACGAGGTTGATGTCTCGCCACTCGGTATACATCACTTCCTGCTCGCGCTCGCCCGTCATCAGGAAGAATTCATACCAGAGCCGTTCTTCCGCGTCACAAACGGCGAACAGCTTATCGAGTTCTTCCTGTTCGTAGACCTCCGGTTCCTCTTCGGTGTAGCGCGGCCAGTCATTCTTGCCCGCGAGCCCACGAATCCCTTGCGCCTTCAGGAATGTCATCACGTTTGCAAATTTATTCCAGCAGCTCCGCTGGGACTGCTCCTTGTCGTCCCGCAAAAATGCAGTGAACTTCAGCAGATCTTTTCGATCGAGGTCCTCCAGGCAGAACTTCGGGCAGCTCTCTTGGAAATATTCGAGAGCCGTTGAGTATGCGGAATGGGTCTTTGGTTTCTTTGTGAGCTTTATTTCAGCGAGGTAGTCTGCGATGGTCGTTGGAACCGATCTGCGACCTTCCTGGGCGTCGGGAGAAACTACGGTGACGCCACTGTTGACAGCGTTGAGTTCTGCCTCTTTACGGTGTCTCTTCGCGGCGGCGTCGGCAACGTCCTTGCCTACCGACACCCGAACGCGGTGAAGGCCACTGCGCCACTCCAGGTAGTACGCACCCTCGGGATGCGCTTCCTGTTTTCCATCGACGAGGACGTAATTTGGTTTGATCCGGCCATTGGCCGCAAGAACGACCGGGCAGTAGCGAACGCCGCTTTTGGTCTTCACTCTTTTGGTGAGATTGACTTGCCGGTTCACGTGGGCTACCTCATTTCGGTATCACCCACGGTATCACAGCATGTCAAGTATAACAAAACACAAGAACTGGCGGAGAGAGTGGGATTCGAACCCACGTTACCCTTTCGAGTAAACACGCTTTCCAAGCGTGCGCCTTCAGCCACTCGGCCATCTCTCCGGCTAATCAAGGCTTTACGCTTAGGTCCCTTCAAAACCGGCAGAGGTCTCCTATGCTGTCCTGATACCAGCAGTCTATCAGAGAAGCGCAGCACCTCATGAGAGTGGTTGTCTCTCAGGGTAAGGTTCTTATTCGAAAATGGCACCATGTTTTAGGCTACTATTCCGCTGGTTGAAACCAAGTTAAGCCGATGTGTCAACAAGTTCGGCGTGCGCTCATGTTCGCGTGAAGAAGTTAGCGCGTGGCGGGGCCCCGCCGTAGGAAACATAGAATCGGAGGCTCGAAGACGCGACTAGGAGAAGTCGTTTGGTTCTGTCGAGTCCGGAACACTTGATTTTGAAGCACTCTGGGCGCCCGAACTGCTCACACCTGCCGCGGCGCTGGCAGCGGCGCCGTTCGTTGCAACCGGAGCGAACGGGCTCTCAGTTTGAGTCGCGGTGTCGGGCATGGGCGGCGGTTTGACACCATCGACAACGTGATGGCTCAGGCAATAGAGCGCGAGTTCCAGACGATCGGCGACACCAAGTTTGTCATACACTTTGCGTAGGTAATTTTTTACCACCTGCTCCGTGGTCCCCACTCGAATCGCAATCTCTTTATTTTTCATGCCCTGAGTCACGCAGGAAACGATCAGCGTTTCCTTGGGCGTGAGCTGAACTTTAGGCCGAGCTCCGGAGGGCCGCAGATTGTGGCCGCGGAAGGCTTCCATTACCCAATGAACTGCCTGGTTCTCGAGCCAGGGTTCCCCGGAAGCGACTTTGCGCAGGCAGTCGACCAGCACTTCAGGTTCTACTTCGCGCGATAAAATTCCGTGCGCTCCGCGGCGGAAAAGATCGAGGGTGAGCTGCTCATCCGATGCAGGAGTGACGACGACCATTTTCAGATGCGGCGCCTGACGCAAGAGTTCGGTTATCGCCTCCACCGGATTCGGCGCCAGGGCCGATTCGAAAATTAATACGTCAGCGGAAAATTTGGTTACCGCGGATTGCGTCTGAGGCAGTGTCTCAGCTTGTCCGACGACGCGTATATCGTCTTCGAGTGCGAAGATTTTTCGCAGGCCAGCGCGGAAGATAGCCTGGGTGTCGGCGAGGATCACGCGGATTAACGGAGTCGACCCGCCATCTTCGTGAACTCCATGATTTTCGCCGACGCTGAACGTGCTCGCCATCAGTTTCCTTTTGCTCGCTGCTGTCTTATGCTCGCTCGAAATGGTATTCGTCAATCACTACGCCTACGCCGCGGCGGCCTTTGTCCTCAAAGCTGCGCACCACACGGCCGTGGCAATCAATCTGAACGTCGCAACGGGACCCCACAACATCGCCCGGAAGCAGGATGGTGAAATCCACCAGCGAGCCTACCGGGACATCGCTATCCATGGCGAAGAGAACACCGTTGGCAGAGATGTTCTGGGTCTCCGCCGCACAAGCGCCGCTGGTCGATTTCAGTTCGACAGGCAGATGCAAAGGAAAACGCGGAGCACTTTGCATTTCAGCATAGTGCTTGATCGCAGTCTGCTGCTGCGCTTCCGACGTCAACTGCTGCTCTGTCGCTTCGCCTGACACTGTTCCGACGGACCTTCCCTCCGGACGCGTATTGGCCGCCCGGACTTCCCACAAATTCATGGCACAGACTTTTAACGAACTTATGGGCAGCGTACACCCCGGAATCAGGGTCGCAAAGTTACGGAAGTCATGGAACGATAGGGCTTTAACTGCTTGCGGATGAGAGGATTACAACGAATCAGTTGTACTGTTGCGCGACTTTCCGGCTTTGTCGGTGGGCTAAAACCTTGTCACTTCCGTGAAGTTAAAATTCCGAACTTTCATGGCGGGGACGACCATATCAAATGACTCTTCGCCGCAGGAACGGAGAGGCGCGCTCATCGCCTCGACGCTCGAGAGCATCTGGATCAAACTTTGGTTGAAGCGAAAATTTCGCACGCCCCCCCGCACTTCTCCGTTTTCCACAAGAAACGTGCCGTCGCGGGTCATGCCGGTGACAATTTTTTCGTAGGGATCCACTTCGCGGATGTACCAGAGGCGTGTGACCAAGACACCGTGTTCCGTGGAGGCGACCATCTGCGCCAGACTCTGCGGATCTGACGGAGCAGCGAAGACGATGTTGAGCGGCATCTCGCCGATTTCATTCGGCAGGGCAAATCCGTGGCCGGTCGCCACGATCGGACCCACTTTATCTTTGTATTCTGAACGCTTCATGCGCTCGGCTGTGGCGCGCGCATAGACGACACGCTTGACGACTCCATTTTCGACGAGCGGCACACGTTGCCGCCGCATGCCTTCGCCGTCAAATGGAGACCCGTTCTGTAGAGGATGAGTGACGTCGTCCCAGATTGTGATGTTATCGCCAAATAATTTGCTGCCGATTCGATCGGTGAGGAAAGAACGCTGGTCGAGAATCGCCATGCCGGAGTAATCCCAGAACATGAAGCCAACAACGTCGAGTACAGCGGAAGGTTCGAGAATGACCGTGTACTTCCCTGCCGGAATTTCAGCCGGCTTCGCGGAGTCGATGGCTTTCTTAGCCGCAATTTCGGCCAGATGGAACGGCTCAAGATTCCTGACGTCGGGCGAGTTGGCCTTCTGCCATCCAGAAGAATCGGCTCCCAGCATGGTGATGGAAACTTCCGCCAGTGTTTGCGTGTGCCAGCGGTTGAGGCCACGCGAATTAAAAATGCCCTCGACAGATTCGGAGCTGGAATAAATTCCGGCGGTTGTGAATTTATGCCGTTTTGCTACGTCGACAATCTTTCTTACGCCTTCGGCGCGAAGCTGAGGAGTTATGGCCGCAGTTTGAGAAAAATGTCGAGATGGCGCTTGGGTGGCCGGTGAGTTATCCCTAGCACTTGCTTCAGCTTCCCGTGAATCAGGAACAGGCAAGAGATCCGGGTCCGGATGCTGTACCTTTGCCAGACTTTCTGATGATTCGACCACGCGACGCAAACTGACATCGTCGAACTTGTTCGTGGTAGCGCGAGCGGTGCGTCCGCCGAACACGGTACGAACGGAAAGTACATGGTTTTCGTCCGCTACATTTTGATGAATCGTGTTGTTCGCAAAGCGCGTGAGAGCGAAGCTTCCGCCGGAGAAAAGAACCTCGACTTCGTCGGCTGACGAGAGTTTCGCGATGCGATCGAAGATTTCGGAGGCTTGGTCTTGAGTCAGCATGCGACAGCAGTTTTGTTTGCGCAACCTCTGTTTTTATTTAGCGTCCTTTGTACGCACTTCCGACCTTGATCCTGCGAAAGCGCGATGGCGCTGCGCCGTGGCCGGTGCCCATCACTTGTTGTGGTTGGCCTTTGCCACAATTCGGTGTACCCCAAAGCGTCCACTCGTCGCGCGAGCAGATCGCGTCCAGCGAATTCCAAAACTCAGTCGTGATGCCGGAATAGGATGGGTTCTTTACCATGCGCACGCGCTTGCCGTGCTTAATTTCCCAGCCGATCTCGCAGCCGAATTGAAAGTTGTAACGCTTGTCGTCGATTGACCAGGAGCGGTTGGTCTGCATCAGAATGCCGCGATCGGTGGACGCAATCAGTTGCTCAAGGCTCAAGGGCTCGGTGCCGGGCAACAGGCTGATGTTGGTCATACGAATCATGGGCAGACGGTTCCAGCCTTCGGCGCGCAGCGTTCCTCCGGAGCGATTCTCTCCGATGGTGTGCGCTGTCTCGCGAGAGCTGAGATATCCCGTAAACAATCCGTTGGTGATAATCGGATTGCACTGCGCAGGGACACCTTCATCGTCGAAACCAAAAGTTCCGAGGCCCGGTCCGTGTTCCTGGCGGGCGTCCGCAACCACATTTACTATTTCACTGCCATAGCGCAGCGTACGCAACTTATCGAGCGTGAGGAACGACGTGCCCGCGAAATTCGCTTCCATGCCGAGCACGCGATCAAGTTCAATGGGATGTCCGATGGATTCGTGAATCTGCAACCCGAGCTGAGAACTATCGAGAATGATGTCGAATGTGCCTTCAGGGCACTGATCCACGTGATGCAGGGCAACCGCTTCTTCCGCAATGCGGCGCGCGTTCTCGACCAATTTCAACTCGTCGATCAATTCGTAACCTTTGTTCTGCCACTGGCCACCGAAAGAATTAGGATACGAACGTTTCTGAATTTCATTGCCGGCGAACGCATACGCGGTGTAACCCGCACCGGCGGAATACTTGGTCTGATGAATGTCGGATCCTTCGGACGACAGGAACCATTGCTCTTCACGATTGAAGTTCAGATTGGTTTCGGCGAGGGTGATGCCCGTAACGGAGCGCAGCTCCGAATCGATATCCAGCATCAGCGCAATATTTTGCTCAACCGAAATCGAAAACGGATCGATGACGTGCGGCGTGGTCCACTCCGCGATCACGGGCTTTTCCGGAGCGAGCTGAACATTCTCCCGCTTCACTTGGGCCGAGGCGCGCGCGATTTCGACGGCGCGGGCAGCCGTGACTTCAACTCCGGCGCGGGACAAATCTTCAGCTGCTGCAAATCCCCATGCGCCATCGACAATCACACGGGCGCTCATGCCAACGGACTCGGCGTCGGATGCGCTGCCGACCTTGCCGTTCTTCGTGGTAAGTGCGCGGCTTCTCTGGCTGACGATGCGTGCATCGGCATAGCTCGCGCCGTGCATCGTAGCCACATTCAAAGCCCAGTTGCCAATTTGCTTCATAAGGGGAATTCAAATTTACCACGGAGAGAGTCTTCGGCTTCGCTCAGGGCAGGCGCCATTGGGGAGAAAGGCGAGAAATCTATGGCGTAGCCCGCGCCACATCCAGCGCCTTCCTCACAGCCAGTAGTTCCTTCAACACTTCACGCAGCTTGGTGGACTCAAGCGCATTGGCCCCGTCGGATTTCGCTTCCTTTGGATTGTCGTGAACTTCCAGGAAGACTCCATCGGCACCGGCCGCAACCGCTGCACGCGCCAACACGGGAATGAATTCGGGTTGCCCGCCGCTAATGGCGGCCGCGGATCCGCGGTCGTCGGCTTGAGCCGAAGGCAGTTGAACAGAATGCGTTGCGTCGAATACCACCGGTGCGAACTTTCGCATGATGGAAAGCGAACGCATGTCGACAACGAGATTGTTGTAGCCGAAAGTCGTGCCGCGCTCCGTCAGAAAGACTCGCGTATTGCCCGCCTCGCGGCATTTTTCCACCGCATGTCGCATATCCCAGGGCGAAACGAATTGTCCTTTCTTAATGTTGACCGGCCGGCCGCTGAGGGCTGCGGCGACTACTAAATCAGTCTGGCGACACAGAAACGCTGGAATCTGCAGCACGTCGACAACTTCCGCAACCTTGCCGACATCCGCGGCTTCGTGCACATCGGTCAACACCGGAAGCTGAACCTCGTCTTTGATTTTTTTCAGAATGCGCAGGCCCTCCTTGATTCCGGGCCCGCGAAAGCTGCGTATCGAAGTGCGGTTGGCTTTATCGTAGCTGGCTTTGAAGATGAACGGGAAGCCAAGCGCCTTCGTCACACCCTTGATAATCTCGGCCATGCGAATGGCGTGCTCTTCGCTCTCAATCACGCACGGCCCGGCAATCAGGAAGAGATCGCCCGAACCGATGTGAACATTGCCGACTTGGAATTCAGTTTTCAGTTTTGAGTTCTCTGGTTCAAACCGCCTCGCACAAGCTACCGGCGGGCGACTTTCTCCGGACGATGAAACATTTCCACCGCGGCAACTTCTTTTTCGGCGCGCCGTTCCGAGCCATATTTATAAGCCGCGCCGATAAACGTGCTAAACAGAGGATGCGGCTCCAGCGGCTTCGATTTGAATTCAGGATGAAACTGGCATCCGATGAAATGCGGGTGGTCCGGCAGTTCGATCATTTCAACGTAAGTACCATCGGGCGTTGAGCCAGAAATGCGCAGCCCAGCCGCGATCATCGGCTCTTCATACTCGCGATTGAATTCATAACGATGACGGTGGCGCTCGCTAATCTCCAGCTTGCCATAGATCTTATGCGCCAGCGTGTTCGGCTCAATCTTGCAAGTCCACGCGCCTAAGCGCATGGTACCGCCAAGTTCCTCCACTCCGCGCAACTCGCGCAATTTGTAGATCACCCGGTGCGGGGTGGCTTGATCAAACTCACTCGAATTAGCGTCGGCGAGTCCGACCACGTTGCGGGCAAATTCAACGCAGGCGGTTTGCATTCCAAGACAGATCCCGAAGTAAGGAACTCTATTCTCGCGCGCATAACGAATCGCAATCAACATGCCCTCGATACCGCGCTTGCCAAAACCACCGGGAACGAGAATTCCGTCGTAACCCTCGAGCTGCGCTTTATAGCTTTCATCGCCGGTTTCCAGTCCTTCAGCCTCAATCCAGTTCAGTTGAAGTTTCAGGTTGTGTGCCAGCGCTCCGTGGATCAACGCTTCTTTCAGAGATTTGTAGGAGTCTTCATACTCAACATACTTGCCGACGATGCCGACCGTGACCGTATCTTTCGGGTTGTAGACACGGTGCACAATATCTTCCCACTTCGAGAGATCGCGATCCTTCGCCTGCATGCGAAGATATTTCAGCACCAGCGTGTCTACGCCTTCGTTGGCGAATACCAGCGGCACTTCGTATACGGAAGCCACGTCCTTAGCCGTAATCACGGCTTCTTCCTGCACGTTGCAGAAAAGCGCAATCTTTGACTTGAGGTCCTTCGCGAGAAAACGATCGGTGCGGCAGAGCAGAATGTCTGGTTGGATTCCGATGCTGAGCAGTTCCTTCACTGAGTGCTGCGTGGGTTTGGTTTTAAGTTCTTGCGCAGCGGCAATAAAAGGCACCAGCGTGACGTGAACGAATAACGTATCGTCGCGGCCCAGTTCCTGGCGCATCTGGCGGATTGCTTCCATGAAGGGCAGTGATTCGATGTCGCCCACCGTGCCGCCAATTTCGACAATGGCCACGTCGACATCCTGAGCGACTTTTTTCATCGCAGCTTTAATTTCGTTGGTGACGTGAGGAATTACTTGCACTGTTTTTCCAAGATAATCGCCGCGGCGTTCTTTGGCGATGATCTGTTCGTAGAGACGGCCGGTGGTCCAGTTATTGTCGCGAGAAAGTTTGGCATGAGTGAAACGCTCATAGTGGCCGAGGTCGAGGTCGGTTTCGGCGCCGTCGTCGGTCACGAAGACTTCGCCATGCTGAAAGGGCGACATTGTTCCGGGATCGACGTTGAGATAGGGGTCGAACTTCATCAGGTTCACTTTCAACCCGCGGCTCTCCAGCAGGCAGCCGATGGAAGCTGCAGCCAGTCCCTTGCCCAAAGAAGACACAACTCCGCCCGTCACAAAGATGTACTTCGCTGGCATCTCTTCCTCGCTTTAAATTGTGATTGAAAATTGGTGCAGGTGGGGTGCACGAACAATTATGGCAGAAGATGGCTGTGGAAGGAAATAGGAGAATAAAAGAGAGAGAGACCGGAATTCATGAACCACGAAGGACACGAAGTTTTCACGAAGAACATCCTACGGCGATTTACATTCGTGAACCTTTGTGTCCTTCGTGGTTTAGCAGAGCGCACGTTGACTATCCCAGAGATGTGGGCGAAAATGACTAGGCACGGATTCAGCACTTTCCCGCGATCCCGATTCTTCGGGCTTGGCTTTTTTGCTTCAATCGTGGGCCTGTGGCGCAGCTGGGAGCGCGCTTCCATGGCATGGAAGAGGTCGTCGGTTCGATCCCGACCAGGTCCACCAAATTCTTTCAATGACCTGCCGGCTCCAAGAATGCTAGGCTAATCGGGTGAAACGGCGGCTGCTCGATCCTTTTCTTTCCTCGCTCCTTATCCTGGGGTGGATTTTTCTTAGTTCCCTAGAACCTGCATCTGCCGCGAGTTGGGACGTCCATGCTCAACCTCCGCGTCTGGTGAATGGCGGCCCAGTACTGTTTCAGATCAAAGCGCCAGGGAGATTGCAATCGCTAAGCGGGAGTTGGCTTGGGCACGAAATCACTTTTAGCTTCGATGCGAACAGCAAGACCTGGTTGGCACTGGCAGGCGTCGGCCTGGAAACAATTCCCGGTGTTTACGCGCTTGAACTAAATGGAGAAACGAAGGCGGGAAAAACTTCGAGCACTAAAGTCTCTTTCAACCGCAAGTTCGCTGTTGCCCGCGCGAAGTATCCGAAGATCGCAGTCAAGCTCAGCGTGGAAGGCAAGTTCACCGAGCCCACTCCTGAACAAGTGAAGCAAATCCAGGAAGGTCAGGAAATCAAGAAAGATTATTTGAACCGGGTCACGGCGGGGCGCGAATGGTCCGGGCAATTTAGCCCACCGGTAGAAGCCTCTATCTCTGATGTTTTTGGCTCGGTGCGAATTTTTAACGGTAAGACATCGAGCCCTCACTTGGGCCTCGATTTTCGTGTCCCCAGCGGAACGCCGGTTGCGGCGATGAATAACGGCACGGTTCTTTTGGCGCGTCCGCTCTATTTTGAAGGCGGCTTTGTGGTATTGGATCACGGCCAGGGGCTTTTGACGCTTTACTTGCATCTTTCCGAGTTCAAAGTAAAGGAAGGAGAGCAGGTGAAACGCGGACAAGAAATTGCCCTGAGCGGCGGCACCGGCCGGGCCACGGGCCCGCATCTGCACGTCGCGGTGCGGTGGCAGGGGACATATCTTGATCCAGCGCGGCTGCTGCAGTTGAGGCTACCGTCAGTAGCAAGCATCAATTAACGTTTCGCGTATGGCCCATGATTTAGGCTAGGCACCAAACTGCTAAGTGCATGTTGTTCTTGCTTAAGCGTTCCCACCCGAAAGGCCGCTCAGTCCTCTCGCGGGAATATCACGCAAAGCATCCTTTAAAGATTCCTTCAACTCAAGATTGCGAATCAGGCGGTGGAGGTAATTGGGATGCACTCCCAAGATCCGGGCGGCATCGGCGTAGCTGCCCTGGGTTTGCTCAACCGCATCGCGAATGAGCTGCTTTTTCAACTCTTTCACCGCAGCGTGATATTTCGCCTCGGTCATTTCCGGCGGTGGAGTGCGCTCCAGCAAGGATTCCGGGAGATCCTCGGGCAGAATCATATCGGAGGATCCTAGCACCAGCGCGCGCTCGATGGCATTTTCCAATTCCCGCACATTGCCGGGCCAATCGTAATTCACCAGGCAGCACAGCGCTTCGCGGGAAATCGGTCTGGGCTTCACTTTGCAGCGCTTGGCGTGCTTTTGTACGAAGTGCCGCGCGAGCATGGGAATATCTTCGCGTCGCTCGCGCAGCGTGGGCATCGTCACCTTCAGCACGGCCAAGCGGTAATACAGATCCTTGCGAAACGCGCCGTCACGCACCGCCTGCTCGAGATTGGAGTTGGTGGCGGCAATGAGCCGAATATCCACCTTAACGGGATGAGTGCCGCCGACGCGTTCGAACTCGCGCTCCTGCAACACTCGCAAAAGTTTGACCTGGAGCGCCGGAGCGAGTTCGCCTACTTCATCGAGAAATACAATGCCAGAGTCGGCAACTTCCAGCCTGCCCTTCTTCAGCCCCGACGCTCCTGTGAATGCGCCTCGTTCGTGGCCAAAGAGATCGCTTTCCAGGAGCGTTTCAGGAATCGCAGCGCAATTAATGGCGACAAATGGCTTATCGGCTCGCGGGCTGTTGCGGTGTAAGGCTCGCGCAGCCAATTCCTTGCCGGTTCCGCTCTCGCCCTCAATCAACACGGTTGAGTCAGTCGGAGCCACGCGCTTCAGAAACTGGTAAACCTGTTTCATCTGTGCGCCTTCACCTACCAAGCTTCGTTCCTGACTCACCTCAATCGTAAGCCGCTCGTTCTCCTGTTCCAGCCACTGCAGGCGGCGCGCATTTTCCAGCGCCATTGCGGATATGCCGGCGATTGCCGTCACCAGTTGAAGATGTTCTTCATGAAGCCGGTTGCCAAGGGTGTTGCTGTCGAGATAGATGCATCCGATGACCCGCTGAAATACTGTCAACGGCACACAAAGCAGAGAGCGGACCTGAGAGGCTACCAGGCTTTCAACTGCGCGTAAATCGCCGCTGCTGGGAACATCGGTACCCAAAATCGCAATCCCCTGCTCCAGCACCTGACGCGCCACCGTGCGGCTCACATTCACCAGTTGCGGCTGCGCGGTATGGCGCGTACGCGCAAACAGAGAATTGAATTGATGGCCTTCGCGGTCGGCCAGCAAAATGGCGCCCCGTCCGGCGGGCACGACTTCAAAAATCAGGTCCAACAACTGTCCTTGCAGATCGTCCAGATCGCGAATGGCATGCACGATGCGGCTGATCTTCAGCAAGGCGTTCAGGTTTCGAGCGAGGTGCGAGTTCGCGGGCAACTCGCGCAGTAACCGATCTGGCTGCAGATACACTACGTCCTTGGGATCAATTACCGTAGTTTCGGCTGTGCGCTGCCCGTCCTCAAACTCCACTCGTCCGAGGGCGGGGACATCCTGATCCTCCAGCAAAAAGAGGAAAGAAGAATCTCCCGCGGCGATCTCATCCCCATGTTGGAGCCAATGCTCCCGGACGACAAAGCCATTGACGAGGGTTCCATTGCGGCTGTCCAAATCCCGCACCTGGAACTTTCCATCTCGGCCCAAGAGTGCGCAATGCTTCCGCGAAACCGAAGGGTCGATTACCGCGATGCCGTTCGAAGCGTCTCGCCCGATGGTGACTTCGCCTTCGGCAAGCGGGACGGTGGAATCCTTCAAAGGGCCGGAAAGCGTCAGGAGTCTGGGATGCAAGCTGCCTCACCTCGTGCCCTTCTTATCACACTTTGGGCCTAAATTGATATTTGAACTCCGTCTCTTCCAATATCCGAACAGATAGGATCGCTATCTGATCGGATAGAGAACCTGGATTCTCTGGAGGCGCGCAAACCCATGTGGTCCAACTAAGCCATTTATTTCCATCAAGTTGCAGTAGCAACAGGCTTTTATCGCGAACTTTAGCGACTGGCAGATGACTTGCAAGGAAAGTAAGTGCGCCACGGCTTAGCAAAAAGCGATGGGGGAAGCGCTTTTTGACAACAGTTATTGCTGAGCTGCGCAATCAGGGATCCGAGGGGCCCCCTCATCGGACCCCTGATTTTTTTTGGGGCCGGAGAGATTTATCCGGCAAGGGCTGCAGGGTGCGAAGAGGACATCACGGGCAAGGAGGCAGGAACCCCCTCACGATAGGTAACACTGTTGCCTGAGATCGCAGGCACGCGGTCGCCGGGTAGCAGAATTCCAACCAGGTTCAGGGGATCGGCAGCCGATAGCGTAATCGTTTCTTGCGCCGAGTCGAGCTTGCGCATCGCCCGCACCGACTCCACTGCGACTGGCAAGGCAAACTGCTCTCCCAGAAATCCATCGACAAAACGCCCGCCACGAATCTCGCCGCGATCTTCCAGCCGACGGAAGGCCATTAGAAGTTCGCGCCAGAGCGGAAGATTTGCTTCGCGAGCCAGCACATCGCGGATCACGATTCCGTAGCGGCGCAAGAGCATCCAGCAAGCTGCCTCGACAGCGCGCGGTCGCTCGACTAGTTCGTCGGCATGGAGGAGAGCCCAGCGTCCGGCATTGTGCCGAGGACGCATTGCGCGTCCGCTGCCTTGGCCTGCGCGCCGCTTGGGATCGATCAGAGATCGCAAATTGTCGAAGCCGTCGGCGGTCACAAGACCCGCAGCCACCAATTCCCAGAGCGCAGTCTCGATTTCAGCTTTCAGTTTTCCGGTGCCGCGGACGATATCGGCAAAGAACGACGCGCCACGCTGCCGCAGAAAGTCGAGCACCAATTGCGCTCCATGACCCAGACCACTGTTTGCGCCCTGTTGTGCGCCTGGATGTCGCGGCGTCATCCAATCGGCATCTTCTCTGACGAAGAACGTGATGGGTGCAACGCTGGTCGGAATCACACGGCGCTGGCGTTGAGCTGGCGCGCCCAGTTCGGACTCAACATTGCCCGTGGCATTGGCAGAATCCAGCGTCGCCGGATGGGGCGATAGTCTTCCCCAACCCACTGCCCCGGTGAGGCACAGCTGATCCAGCCATTTAGGATCGTAATCGACAATCCGACGAGCGAGCACTTGCCGCTCCCATGCATTTGCGGGGATTTCAAACCCTTGCAGTTGCCGCAACACTTCGAGCGTGCCGCGCTCTCCGGAGACCTGCGTTCCTGGCGCAACGTGTTGCCACTGCAGGAGCCACTGCATAAACTGCGCCGCCGTCACCGGCTCAATCTGTTTGCGTAACGTGGCAACGGTGAGCCGGTGGATTCGCGCCAGCAGTCGCCGCTCGCACCATTCGACCTCGTGCTCTTGTGTAAAAACAGCCACCCCTTCGACAGGCGCCGGGCGGGCGCCCGGTTGTACAGAACTGCCACTGAAGTTTCCCCGCAGAACGGTTCCACTGGCCTCCATGCGGAGAAGAGCACCCAAAATGTCAGGTGCCGGAATCCCTAAAATTTCTCCGAGTTGTGTGGCGCTCACCGGCCCCAGATGCGACATCCATCCGGTAATCAGCGTTAACAAAGCATCGTCGCGGGAGGGAGTCTTGGTTTCAACCTCAGCCAAGCGGGGGTCAAATTGCGCGTCGCCAAATAGGATGGAGACGGTCCTGGCCCGCTCCGCTGCTACCCAATAACGCCGCCCATCGAAAGATGCCGTTCCCGCCCGCCCTTCATTCACCAGTCTTTCGAAATGGCCGCTCCAGTTGTTCCCGGCAGTGGTTATGGGTGCGGCGGCAAGAGCGGGTCGAGCATCGCTCGATTGGACAGCCGAGAGCCTGCCCTGAGCATGTCGAAGGGGCGGCTGTCCCCACATGAATCCGTCGGGCAGCGCTACCAGGGTGTGCAGAACATCATGGAGTTCGTCGGCATCGCGCACATCTGGCCATGCTTCCTCGCGGACTTGTGCAATCGCAGCCTGATCCAGTCCGCCCACTTCTTCGAGTACAGACTCCGGCAGCATTCGCCGCATCTGTACCGCGCGAGCTCGCCGCTCTTCAAGAGGCGCATCGTCGAGATATGCATATGGATTCGCATTCAGAATCTCGTGCGAGAACTGTGATGGAACCGGGGTGTCGACGGCAATGCAACGAATCCGTCCGTCTGCGAGGCCAGCGAGCAAAAATTTTAGCCCTTCAATATCCATTGCCTCGGTGAGCACATCTTTCATCACTTCACTCACAAGTGGATGATCCGGAATCTGGCGGTCACCCTGAATATTTTCGAAGCACGCGGCGGCGTCGGGGAAGACCGATGCCAGCAAATCATCGGAACGCATGCGCTGAATCTGGGGCGGAACTTTCTTGCCATTTTGAAAACGAAGCAGCGCCAGAGCACGATTCGCGTCCCACCGCCAGCGCGTGGCGAAGATGGGAGAATCCAGCGCCGCCTGTTCGAGGATCGGCTGCACAGTCGCGGCCTGCAAGAAATTGAAAACGTCCGCCAGGGGAAAGCTGTGCTGCTCGGCCAGAGCAATGTTCAGACCATTGTCGGTGGCCGCGGCCTGCAATTCAAAGTTGAATCCGACACAGAAACGCTTGCGTAAAGCCAGGCCCCAAGCCTTGTTGATTCGCCCGCCAAACGGCGCGTGGATCACAAGCTGCATGCCTCCGCCTTCGTCGAAGAAACGCTCGGCAATCACAGTCGCCTGAGTCGGCACTGCGCCAAGTACGGCCCGACCTTGCAGCACGTATTCAATCGCCTGCTCGGCGCCGGAATCATCCAGGCCGCATTCGTCTTTGAGCCACCTCACCGCTGCCGCCACATCCGGTTGCGTCGCTGAGAATCCCACCGGCGAAGTGGTCGGCAACATCTCGCTGATTTTTTCCCGCAATGTCCCGATGTGCTCCGAAAGTTCCTGCGTCCGCGCCGGAGCTTCGCCTCGCCAGAAGGGCACGCTGGGCGGGGCGCCGTGCGCATCCTGCACCAGCACACGGCCGGCATTGGTTTCGATCCGGCGAATCATCCACGAGGTATTTCCCAGCAGCATGATGTCGCCGCGATTGCTCTCCACGGCGAAATCTTCATCCACCGTGCCCACGACGAGTCCATCGGGCTCGGCAACGACCGCATAAAGCGAGTTGTCTGGAATCGCTCCTCCGCTGGTGATGGCCGCCAGCCGCGCTCCGCGACGAGCGCGCAGTTTGCTGTTCACTCGATCCCGGTGAATGTATGCGCCATACCGCCCGCGCCGCGCCACAATGCCTTCAGCCAGCATTTCAAGGATCGACTCGAACGTGGGACGCGCTAGATTGCGATAGGGATACGCACGCCGTACCAGAGCAAACATGGCATCTTCATCCCACTCCTCGGCGGAGCAGGCCGCCACGATCTGTTGTGCCAGCACATCCAGGGGAGATTCTGGAATCATCAATCGATCCAGATCGCCCTGCCGGATGGCGCGCACCAAAGCCGCGCACTCAAGCAGATCATCGCGGGTTGTTGCGAACAGGCGCCCCTTGGGAACGGCGCCGCGCCAGTGTCCGGATCGTCCCACGCGCTGCAGCGTGACCGCTATCGCGCGCGGAGAATTGATTTGCACCACTAAGTCCACAGTGCCTACGTCAATTCCCAATTCCAGCGAGGCAGTCGCCACCAGCACTCGCACCTGGCCTTCTTTCAGCTTTTTCTCGGCGGCGAGACGCAGCTTGCGGGACAAGCTGCCGTGGTGCGTGGCGACATTGTTTTCTCCGATGCGCTCTCCGAGATGATGAGCCACGCGCTCCGCCATGCGGCGCGTATTCACAAATACGAGAGTCGAGCGGTGCTGCTCGACGCGAGCAACGAGACGGTTGTAGACCTCGTCCCACATTTCGTTAGAAGCCACCGGTCCCAGCGGCATGGACGGGACTTCGACCGCCATATCGAGCTTGCGCTTGTGTCCAATGTTGACGATTACAGGATCAGGGCGATCACTTCCGGTGAGAAAGTGTGCAACCTCTTCGATCGGCTTCTGCGTGGCTGAAAGTCCGATCCGCACTGGCCGATTGTAGGTCAAGGCTTCCAGCCGCTCGAGCGAGAGCGTCAGGTGCGCGCCACGCTTATCGTCGGCCACCGCATGGATTTCATCGACGATCACTGTTTCGACATCGCGGAGAATTGCACGACTCTTATCCGCAGTGAGCAAAATGTAGAGCGACTCAGGTGTAGTGACCAGAATATGCGGCGGCCGCTTCAGCATGGCGCGACGCTCATGCATCAGCGTATCGCCGGTCCGGACTGCGGTGCGAATCTCAGGCATCAGCAAACCGCGCTCGCCCGCCATTGCGAGGATTTCGCCAAGCGGCACTTCAAGATTTTTCTGAATGTCGTTGCCCAACGCCTTCAACGGCGATACGTAGAGAACCTCTGTGCGGTCGGCTAGATCTCCCGAAAGCGCTTTTCGCACCAGTCGATCGATGCAGGCTAGAAATGCAGCCAGCGTTTTGCCGGAGCCAGTGGGGGCCGAAATGAGGGTGGTGCGTCCCGCCAGAATATGCGGCCATCCCTGCTCCTGTGGCTCGGTCGGTGTGGCAAAGCGCTGGACAAACCACTCCGCGACGAGAGGGTGGGCCCACGCTAGAGAAGGAGGAAGGTACAGCATTCATACATTGTAGCGGGATGGTGGAGTTTCGTAAAATGTTCGCTGTAGGCTGTGTACGCGGAGGCCGAACTCGAGTTTTAGTTTCGATTATTGACCAGATAAAATATGTTGAGTAATATGAGTATGGATAATAATTCATACGAGGCACTTTCAAATGCCTAGTGAAAAAGTCTCAGTTCTTACACGAGAAGCCGTAGCCTCAACAGCTAGAAACTTTCAGTGGAAACGCAAGCTGCCGAAGTGGACGGCGGTTGTGGATGGGCGCGAGCTTCCGGCTCGGCCGCTTATTCTAGAGGCGGCTGGAGCGACTCCGAATGATCCTACTAATTCGCACCAAGCGATTGCTGTTTTGCAGGAGCTAGGATTTGCAGTTCGCTACCAGGGCAAACCCATTCAGAGCAAGGTTGAGGACCGGAGTGCGCGGCCCGTTACGGACGACTTCATCCATAGCCTGCGCGGATGTTCTAAGGGGGAAGGCTCGCTTGTCGAAGCCCGCGAGCGTGAGCATCAAATCGAAAAAAGTCGCCTAACCCATGGATAAAACGTACGTGCTGGACGCCAGCGCCGTGCTTCGTTTCGTGGAAGATGCCGATGGAGCGGATCGCATCGAGCGCTTATTTAAGGATGCTGCACGCGGAACTTCTCTCTTATCAATATCGGTTGTCAATTGGGGTGAAGTCTTTTATCACGAGTGGCAAGTGTGTGGGGAACAAACGGCGCGAAGTACAACCGCGAAGCTAGCGCGCCTCCCTCTGGAACTCGTTCCGGTCGACCTTGACCAAGCTCTGAAAGCAGCTGAACTTAAGGCAGTGCACAAGATCCCGTTTGTAGACTGCATCGCTGCCGCCCTCGCGTTACGACAACAAGCCACACTGGTCACCTCTGACCATGATTTTGAAAAGCTGGGACGTCACTTCCCTGTTTTGTGGATCGGTCGCTCTTGAATTGCCACTCTTTTGTAGTGCTAGGATCCCGCCCATGCCGAAACTCTCCGTTCGATCTCGCGCCCGCAAGATCAAGCTTCTGCTCTTCGATGTAGACGGTGTCCTCACCGACGGCAAACTTTTTTTCTTGCCGGCTTCGGCTGGCGCGCAACAGGACGTGCCCAAGACGGGCCATACCAGCCCAGGCAGGATCGAGGTCAAGGGCTTCCATGCTCATGATGGTGTTGCGATATCTCTGGCGCGGCTGGGCGGCATCCAGACCGGGCTTATTACGAAGCGAGTTTCAGACACTGTTGCCCAACGCGCTCGCGATCTAAAGCTCGAATATGTCTATCAAGGCGTGGACGACAAACGCGCGTGCTTCGAAGAGATCGTAAAAAAGGCGGGGTTGAAAGCCGAAGAGGCCGCATTCGTAGGCGATGATGTTATCGATCTTCCAGCGATGCGTGCCGGAGGATTGGCAATCGCAGTGAAAAATGCGCGCGCGGACGTAAAAAAAGAAGCTCACTACGTTACGCCTCACGTGGGCGGTGACGGCGCTTTGCGAGACGCCGTAGAATTTATTCTTAAGACGCAAGGAAAGTGGCGGAGCGTTTTGAAGAATTACATCGGCGAGTGAAAAAGCGTGGGAGAAGATGGCGGAAGGAATATTGAGAATAACCGCAGCAAAGAAAAAAAGCCCATCAGATGCTTGCTTGGGGCGTGCTCGGGTCAGCATCCGATGGGCTACCGTTCTCCTTACTCACCCTGTTGTTTTCAGGAGTATTTGTAATGATTAAACCCTATAAGTTCACGGAGTTCCGTCGAAATTTGTAAAGCTTTGTAATTTTGCTTGGAACTCCGCAGTTTCCCCGAGAAGCAATCGGGTGAATACGGTACGTGACCGAAAAATTTCGTGTAGCGATTTGGCGATTCGCAGCTTAGTTCGAAATTGCGGGCGTGCTCGAAGCCATAAGTTCGGTGAAGCGTGGATTTTTTCGGAGCTGAGCGAACTCGACATCGCGGTAAACGTCTTTCAGATCTTTGTATCCATCTTCCCTTGCCTTGCGCAAGTATTCGAGCGATTGATCGGATAATCCCATCTTCGCGAAAAGTTTCGCGACCGTGTAGTCATAGCGGGCGCGGTCTTCGGGGCTGGGCAATTGCGCCTGCACGCCGCCCCGCGAGCTACGTTCAAACACGTCCGGATCGAGTTCCAGCGCGTGCTGGTATGCGGAGACAGCAGATTCGAAAGCGCGTTTGGAGAAATAAGCCGCTCCCAAATTACTGTAGAACGACGCCGAATCGTCATCGATGTGAATCGCCTTTTCATATTGCTTGACGGCCGCCCCGTACTTCTTGCCCTCGTAGAAAATCACGCCTAGGTTGTTATAGGCATCGGCATAGTGGCGATCATAGCGGATTGCTTGCTCGAACGATTTTCGCGCTTCCCGGTAGCGCTGGATCATGAGCTCCGTAATGCCGATCTTATTCAGCAACCGCGAATCGTTTTTCTTCTTATTCAGCGCGGCGCGATAATAGTCGAGAGCATCCAGATATAACTTATCGGCGCGAAGCCGGTCGGCTTGTTGTTCGAGAGCGGCGGCGGTTGCGTCGGGCGCCGGCGGATCAATCGCTCGCATCAAGGGAGGCGAGATCTGTACTTGCTCTGAATGTGAAACTTGTGCCAGTGCGGCTGTGGAAGAAATCAGGAGAACAACCAGGCAGGCCTTCCGGTAGGACATACATACCCCCAAAGCGACCACTTCCCAACGAGCTTATTCTGCCACAATTTTCAGCCGGCGGCGAAGAATTTATTAAGCTGCATCCCTACGTCACTGCGGCGGAGTTTGCCCGTTTTCCGCGGGTTTAGACGGCGGAGGAGAGGATTTGTCATCCTTAAAAATGCCGGCCAGCTTACCGAAAAAGCCCTTCTTTTTCTTGCCGTCCGGGCTATTCGGATCCTGAACCTCTTGCCCATTGGCGACTTGGGCGGGAGAACCCTGGGGAGGGGGAGGCAACGGCTTCTCGCCTCCACCGAAGAATCGGGAAAAAAATCCCGCAACTCCATTCTGCTGGTCGCAAGTCTCGCGCGGTTCCGTGCCCGCCACAAAAGCTGCTGAGTAATCGTCCGGACATGTGGGCGTGGCCAAACGGTTCGTGACTTTGTCCAGCTGCACGTCGACGACTCCAGTTGGCTGTGAGAAGGGCTGCATACCCTTATACTGCGGAAGAAACGACGCCTTCTTCATGAACTCGGTCCAGATGGGCGCGGCAGTCTGTGCGCCGCTGAGCCGCAAATCGCTGTAGTCGTCGTAGCCCACCCAGACAATGCAAAGTAAGTTAGAGGTATATCCCGCGAACCAACCGTCATGCGAACTGCCCGTCTTACCCGCAGCAGGCAAAGTAAAGCCGCGCAAGCGGACGGCCGTATAGCCCAGGCCATTGTTGATCACTCCTTCCATCATGTTGGTCATGATGTAAGCGACGCGGGGATCGAGCACCTGGCGCTGGTCGGGTTTAAAGTTTGCCAGCACGTCGCCCTTGGCATTGCGCACGGAGTTGACCATTACTGGCGAAAGGCGCTCGCCGTTGTTGGCAAACGACGTGTAGGCCGCGGCCATATCCAGAGGCGTGGCAGCGTAAGAGCCCAGTGCCATGGCTGGCGTTGGCTTGACTGACGTAATTCCTGCCGACTGGGCCAACTCCGCGACCTTGTCATAGCCCACTTCTTCCGCGACTTTCACCGTAGCGTTGTTCAATGACATCGCCAGAGCATAACGCAGCGTTACGTCGCCGTGATATTCCTCTTTGTAATTGCGCGGCTCATAGATTTGATCGCCGTAGGCAAAACTAGTGGGCGCGTCGGTCACGGTCGAGGCCGGCGTAATCACTGTCTGCGAGCCGTCCACTCCGGTGTTCATGGCAGCGGCATACACGAACGGTTTGAATATCGAGCCAGTGGGCCGCTTGGAAAGCGCGTGATTCAACTGGCTGAAACCGTAATCCCGACCTCCGACTAAAGCCAACACGGCTCCGGTATGCGGGTCGAGCACTACCATGGCTACTTGCGCCTGCGGACCAGGCGCTACGGTCGTTTCCACTTTCTTGCCAACCTTTTTCCGCTTGGTGCGCAGTCTCTTGACCTGCTCGTCCACCAGCTTGATGCCTGATTCGACCGCTTGCGCGGCTGCTTTCTGCAGGTCAGGATCAAGCGTGGTGTAGATGCGGTAAGACTCGTCGTTCAAATCATGTTCACTGAACTTGTTAATCAGCGTGTCCCGTACCATGTCGACGAAATACGGCGCGTCACTGGCCTCGACATTCGGTGGCGCCAGTTTCAGTGGCGATGCCTTCGCTTTCTCCGCTTGCTCGCGGGTGATGGCGTGGGTATCGACCATGGAGTCCAAGACGAGATTACGGCGCTCCAAAGCCCGCTCTGGATGTCGGTAAGGAGACAACCGGCTGGGTCCTTGTATGATTCCGGCCAGCAGCGCGGCCTCTGGAAGCGTAATGTCCTTTAAGTCCTTATTGAAATAAGCGCGCGACGCCTCAGCAAAGCCGCTAATGGCAAACGATCCTCGCTGACCCAGGTTGACCCAATTGCCGTAAAACTCGAGAATCTGCTGCTTGCTGAACTTCTGTTCCATCTCCTCGGCAATTAGCATCTCGGTCAATTTTCGCCGGATGGTTTTTTCCGGCGTGAGGAAAAAACCACGAGAAAGCTGCATGGTGATGGTCGATCCGCCCTGCTCGTGACGTTGCCGGGTCAAATCGATCCACATGGCTTCGAACATGCGGATGAAGTTCACTCCACCGTGTTCGAAGAACCGGCGGTCCTCAATGGCCAGCACCGCGTCTACCATCACCTTCGGGATATCGTTATACTTCACAACCTCGCGTTTCGATCTTTGTCCAGCATCGAACAAGGCTGTTACCAGCTGTGGTTCCAGTTCGTAGGCGGAGAGATCGGCACCCTGGCTGGTGATGCGATCGACCTGTCCATCGTGAATGGTGATGCGGGCCGCTTCCGGGCTGTGGTAGGATTCCGGCCCCGGAGTAATCTCGATGCCGCCACTGATCAAGCGAAAGCTTCCCAGAGGGGACTCGCCCTCCTTGTCGGAGTAACCCGCTCGGCGCAGATCGACGGCAATCTCTTTGGCGCTGGTCTCGTCGCCATCGTGAACGGTTTGCGGCAGAGCGTAGATTTTCGCGGAATTGCTGAAGACTGGCGACCGGAAGCGTTGCGCGATAATCCGGTCGTATTTGATATAGAAATAGGAAAAAGAACCAGCCAACGCAATCGCCGCCGCTAAAAACACGATCAGGGCCGCACGCACTACGGGATCGCGCGGGAGACCGGGTATTGTTTTGCCGCGCTTCTCTCCGCTTTTTGGGATCTTTATTTTGATAGCCACTATTTAGACTCTTACGCCCACCAAAAAACTCCCTGCTCGTCAGACGAAGAGGTTCACGAAAAGGTTTGATGAGCGCTTTTCGCCGAAACTGATCTCCTGCCAAGGGCCAGAGAGGTCAAGACCGCAGGAAGATGTCTTATTGTACCGTCATCAAGGGAAATGAAAAGGGACCCGCCTAATGCGGGTCCCAGAAAAATTAACAGTCGTCCACAATTATTATCCTTGAAGTTACTGGGGATCGGTAACTGCCCAGAAGCCTTCGGTCGCGAAGGTTGCAGGAGAAATTGGCTGAGTGAGAGCCCCACCCGTTCCTACATCCAATACCCCCAGCGTCGAAGTGACGACTCCAGTTCCTTCGTTAACTACCGTGCTGTAGGGAAAGAGAAACTGTCCACTCTGATCAAACTGACCCCAGAAACCGTCAGAGATATTACTGAAGGGTGATCCGCTCACTGCAGTGAGCGTGCCCCCCGACAACTGATAGCCTTCGATCGGGTTGTACCCTGTCTCGGTGGCATTGATGCTGAAGGAATAAACCAGATTGCCACCGGTATTCGGCTGCACTGCGATGCTATAAGGCGCGAATGCCGTGGAAACCGCTTGCAACTGCGTGATCGCCCCCGCATTCGATCCGGATTGCACAATACTGAACAAATACAAGTGAGAGTCGCCAGAAAAGCCGCCCTGCGTCCCAATCAGATAACTGCCTGTCGGATCTCCTTCGACCTGCAACATGGGATAGGAAAAGGGACTGCCTACGACTGCGGCAAGAGTACCGCTGCTGCCGATCGTGTAGGCCGCAATCTCGGATCCGTTTGTGTTCGTGGCAACATATAAATACTTGCCAAGCCCATCGGTTGCCAGGTTTCCCGGAAAGAACGGAGTAGCAAATGGAGACCCGCTGACCAAGCTCAGGGCTCCCCCGGTCCCGATCTGGTACACGTAGATTCCTTGCCCGCTGGCATTCGACGCGAAAAGTAATGTGCCAGCAGGATTGGTGATCAGGCTCTGATTGCCTGCCGTGGGGCTGCCGATCATATAAGGCGCGCTGAAAGGACTGCCGGTAATCGTGGTCAAGGTTCCGCCAGAACCAATCGACCAGCCAAAAATCTGGCCGGTTCCAGGAAACGCAGCATACAAAAACTGCTCCTGTGCGACGACCATGCCCGAGCCCTGGTCATTGGATGGGATTGTCGGTGCGGTGTACCCCGTTGTCGCCTGAAAGGTTCCTGCCGTTGCATTCAGCGTATAGCCATCGATAGTGCCGCCCTCATCGATGGCGAAGGCAAATGCCGAAACCGCGCCGTTTCCGCTGCCTGTACCCGTGCCCGACGTACCAAGCCCAGATCCACTTGACGTGCATCCGGAACCGAAGTTAGCGCCGCTGCCGCAATTGTAATGGTCGCAACCGGCCAGACTCATCATCGCTAGCGCTGCGATCATCATCAAGCTTGTTCGAAGTCGTATTGTCATAAGCCCGCCTCCACCTCGGCTCCACTCTGCCTGTGCAGTTCCGGAAACATTCCCAATCTGGAATTAAGCTGAACGTTGGAAACTTCGTTGTGCCAGTTGTGCGGCGCATACTCTCAGAAGATTCTCACTCTTCGCGATCTTAGGAGGAAGGTAATGCGATGGCAACGTTACGAATGTCACTAGTTCGATCGTCCGGTCAGTCCGGCGATGGCTGGAAAGCGGACGGGCGCGAAGACACTACTTGCCGGGATGCAGGTTTAGAGAATTTTAAACGGGATCACTTCAGATCGCGCCGATCAGAAAGCTAGAAGCCTTTGTTTCCACTGTCCGGACTAAAGTGCATATCAAAGGAATAGCCTGGCAAAGTGACCGTCACCGTATAGTTGACGGCAACGAAAACGGATGAAAGACCCGGCGTATTGATACGCTGAACTGTGATCTCCTTGGCATCGATCGGAAGCTCGTGCTCTCTGGCCTTCTTGAGCACATCACCGCGAACGTCTTCGTCCGTCCGCGAAAGGACGGCGCTGTCCATCATCGCAACCGTTTTGAGGTCGTCCTGAAAGCTGTAATTGGCGAGCAAAGGCGGAGCGACCTGGAATAGGCCGACGACCACCGCCGCGATCACAATAAAACCCATGAACGCTTTGATGATTCCCATAGTCTGAAAATTGCGCCGCTTCCGGCGCAAACTCAGCTCCGGGCGGGCAGCACTCCTTGAAAATATTCCACTACCGTCGCGATCGTAACATTGCGTACATCGCGAGTCGAGCGCAGAACCACTTCCACAGTACCTTCGGTAACCTTCTTCCCGACCGTGATTCTAAAGGGAATACCGACCAGATCCGCGTCCTTGAACTTCACTCCGGGCCGTTCGTCCCGGTCATCGAGAATCACATCAAAGCCGGCAGTTTCCAGGCGGGAGGCAATGTCGATTGCAGCCTTCAATAAACTTTCATCCTTCACGTTGACGGGACTAACCACAACTTCAAAAGGCGCAATCGACGCCGGCAACCAGAATCCGTTTTCATCGTTGCTCTGCTCGACCGCCGCCGTCAGAATGCGCTCAATGCCAATGCCGTAACAGCCCATGATCGGCATAACTTCTTTGCCGTTCTTGTCGAGCACTCGCGCGCCCATCGATTCGGAATAGCGGTAGCCAAGCTTGAAGATGTGCCCGATCTCAACTGCCGTATCAATACGCAACGGGAGATCGCAATTCGGGCAGGTCTCACCCGCAGTAACCGTGCGCAGATCGGCGTATGCACTTGGATGGAAATCCTTCCCGGGTGTCAGATTCTTCAGATGGTAATTTTCTTTATTCGCGCCGCCGATCAGATTGCGCCGTCCTTCGAGAGCCTTGTCGACCAGAAGCACCGGAAGGTCTATGTCTGTCTTCCAATCCTTCGCCCACTCGATTCCGAGCGGACCCAGATATCCAGCTGGAGACTTGAATAGCGCTTTGATCTCACTTTCTTCCATGGGACGCGTTGCAATCCCTACGGTTGCGTTGAGTTTCGCTTCATTCAACTGATGATCGCCACGCATGAGCACGACAATCGCCCGCGACTTTGTCTTGCCGGTTTTGTCATTCTTGATTTCCGCCACTAACGCCAGCGTCTTGATCTTGTTTTTCGGTGACACACCTAGATACTTGGCCACATCTTCAATCGTCTTTTGTCCGGGAGTGTGCACTTCCAGTGGCTTGCCATCGCCCTCGGCTTTAAGATCTTCCATCGGCCAAAGCTTCGAAGTAGCTTTTTCTACGTTCGCCGCGTAGTGGCAGCCATCGCAGCTAACGATCTGATCTTCGCCAGCCGGGGTGCGCACCATGAACTCATGTGATTCCTTACCACCCATCGCTCCCGAATCTGCTTCAACAACCATGTATTTCAAGCCACAACGGTCGAAGATTCGGCAATAGGTGTCGTAAAGTTTCTTGTAGGAAACATCCAATCCGGCGGCGTCGATGTCGAACGAATACGCGTCTTTCATCATGAACTGGCGCACGCGCAGCAAACCGGACCTCGGCCGCGGCTCATCGCGAAACTTCGGGGCGATTTGATACCAGATCTGCGGCAATTGCTTGTAGCTACGGAGCTCCTTACGGGCAATGTCGGTCATCACTTCCTCTTCCGTCATACCGAGGGCAAGGTCAGCGCCCTTGCGGTCTTTCAGACGGAAGAGGGCATCGCCCATCAAAGACCACCGTCCGCTGGCCTCCCAAAGCTCACGCGGATGCAGCGCCGGCAAATAAAACTCCTGCCCGATCTTGTCCATCTCCTGGCGGACGATGGCCATTATCTTGTTGAAAGACCGGTTACCGAGAAAAAGATACGAGTAGATTCCAGCCGCGAGCTGCCGCATGTAGCCCGCCCGCACCAGAAACTTATGGCTGGCAACTTCAGCGTCCGCCGGCGCTTCGCGCAGGGTGGGAATAAAGAGTTCTGACCATCGATGCATAAGTTAGAGTACCGTGTACAAAATCGCGAGCACTGGCCAACAGGCACTCGCTGATCCAAGGGGAATTAGTTATTGTAAATGATTGCCTGGTAGGGCTCGTGTTGCTCTCGAAGTAGCCACGGGATCGGAGCAATCGGCGCACACCTATGGCGACAGGCACTAAACACTCAGATGCCGCAGAATTTCTTTCCCCAGCTTCTGCGTCTCGCCGAAGAACTTCTGATATTCGACAAATAGGCGGTTCAATTCCAGTGACTTGTCGGCGGTGAGCTTTTGCCGCAGAATCATGTCACGTACGTGCACCGGGTTTGGCAGGGTCGCGTCTTCGGTCAGTTCTTCTAGCGCGGTTTTCGGATCGTAGTGGTACATGCCGCTATTGTAGCGCTATGGACGCAGGAGCCGGCGAGACGCCGACGCTATACAAGCTCTGTGCTCCACAAATCGTGCAGGTGCACAATTCCCTCCAGCTTTCCGTCTTGGTCCACAACCATGAGCGATGTAATCTTTTTTTCTTCCATGAGCGCCAGAGCGGTCGCGGCGAATTCTCCTGCCGCAATCGTCCGCGGATTCGTCGTCATGGCTTCGCCTGCGGTGAGATCGAGCACATCTTTTCCGCGCTTCTCGAGCAGACGCCTCAGATCTCCATCACTGATGATGCCTACTAGCTTCTCGTCCTCTACTACCGCGGTTACGCCAAGCTTCTTGCGCGACATTTCGTAAATCACATCTGGCATCGTGGTTCGCGGCGAAACGCGCGGTAGGGCTTCGCCAGCATGCATCAGCGACCCTACTCGCGCCAACCTCTTGCCTAGTTTTCCTCCGGGATGCAGATTGGCAAAATCTTCTTCCTTGAATCCACGCTTGTGGCTTAGCGTGACGGCCAAAGCGTCGCCCAGGGCCAGCATCGTCGTTGTCGAAGCAGTGGGAGCCAGCCCCAGCGAACAAGCCTCTTCGGCGATCGAGCAGTCCAGAGCTACGTCAGCAGCGGTTGCGAGCGTGGACCTACGCCGTGGCGCGGGCAAACTGCTCGCGTTCTTTTCAGCAAGCTCATCTCCCGTCATCGCGATCAGCGGTACTTTCAGGCGCTTGATCGTGGCCAGCAACGCGAGTATTTCCTCTGTCTCTCCGGAAGCCGAAAGCGCCAGCACGATATCCCCTCGCACCACCATTCCGAGGTCGCCGTGCAATGCCTCCACGGGATGCAAATACAAAGCCGGAGTGCCGGTGGAACTGAAGGTTGCGGCTATCTTGCGTGCAATCAACCCGCTCTTGCCCATTCCGGTTACTACAAGGCGGCCGGGGCAGCAGAATAATAAGTCCACAGCCTGCTGAAACGCCTGATTCATCGGTCCCGCGATGCGGTCCGCCAGGGCGCGCAACGCCTCCGCTTCAATGCGTACCACGTTCTCGCCAATGTTTTTCATGCGATGAAAACCGGCGCAATCAAAACCGGGAAAGGGATCGTAGCATGCCGGTTGCCGCGAGTATGCCGCACTAGAAATGGTCCTCTATGCTTACCGGCCGTGCAGGCTTTTGGCCGAGCACGGCGAGACCTTTCGCCTGAATCGCGCGATCCCACGGACCGGCTTGCCAGTCATCCCGCGTCTTCTCTTCATGCCTCCACGGGGGAAGTGTAAGCATCAGATTTCGTCCGGTGGAATGCACATAAGGTTCATACATGGACCGTAGTCGATTCAACTTCTGCCGCGCCTCCTCGTTGATACGCAATTTCAATCCCGCGGCTTCCAAGGCCGCTCGTAGCTCGTCGAAAGTATCATCGGAGAGCCGGTCTGGAGCTAAAGGATCGTAGCGTGCGTTCACTACCTGCGCCAAATCCACTGCCGCGTGCCTCGCCATCGCGAATGTCAATTTCGCCTGTCCGGTATGAACTCCCTCAATCCCGGTCAGCACCAGAGATGTCACGTCCAGCATGGTGGTCAGCGCTGCCACCCAGGATTGGTTGCTGTGCTGTGATCGAAAAAAACTGAGAACCGGATAAGAAATGTGACTCTCGAGCAACTCCGCCGCCCAGCGCTCCCAGTCGCGCAACACCTGGTCCAATACGATCTGCTCGATGGCAGGACCGTCGGAACGTCCCGCCAGCCGCACTAACAATTCTGTCGCTGAGGGAGGCGATCCCGCTCGCGCGTCCAGCATGGAAATCTGAATCTCTCGCCGGGAGAACGAACCATACACCACCGGAAGATATCCAATCACTACGCCCAGGAAGGCGAATCCCATGCCTGCTTCCAGCACTGACAGGGCTCGCGCGAGTCCGGTGATGGGCACAATATCGCCATAGCCCAGCGTGAAAAACGTCTCGCCGCTCTGGTAAACGATTCTGCCAAAGGTGATGGGTTCATTCCCTAATTGTTCATGCCCGCCGATACCGTATTGCAGCAGCGCGAAGCCAAAGATAAGGGCGGCGGCCCAGAATGCCAGCAACATAATTAATGAAAGCGGACCGAAGTATCCCAGAAAACTCTGCTGCCGGGATGGGGTGCGAATATGCCCGGCAATCCTCCTCCATGGAATCCAGGTGCGCCGGTAAAACCATGCCGTCAGCTTGAAGTGCCGGGTTACTCTGCGCGGCAGTACGACGGTCTCAAACGCATCCAGGAATACTACCCACAGGATCACCAGACCAAAGATGATTGCAACGACGCTTCCGTTCATGGTGGATTCCAAGGATAATCGAGGCGAAATTTTGATGCGCAGGGAAGGGTAACAGATTCGGCGTCCGGGTTCCGGCCTCCGGCTCTGTGCAAACGGGTAGCATAAGCCCGAAGTCGCCTGGAGCCGGATTTTACTACTGCGGTTTCGGCTGTGCTGGCGGAGCTTGTCCGGGAGCGGCACCGGGGGGCGTCGCCGGCTTTTTCGCTGGAGGCTTTTTCTTCGCCACCGGTTTCTTTTTCACTGGCTCATTATCGTCCACAATAATTTTCTTGGGCGGCGCGACCGGTATCGCTGCCTGGGCTGTCTTCAGGTCCGCCCGCAGGCGCACAATCTCCTGCTCCTTCGAGGTTGCCAGGTTATTTGTGCGATCTGCCAACTGCTTCCGCGTTCCCTCAAAGCTGCTCAGATCGTTCGACAGCGACTGAAAATCGTCTTTTGGCCCGAACGCTCCTGCCGACTCTACGATTCCGCCCAACACGTCATACAGAGCATCCAGATTTCGATAGAGTTTGAAGGTTGCAGCCAAGTCTTCCGGCGAATTCCGCAATTGGCCTATCATCTCGGGCAGCGCACTCTGCAGATTCCGCTGCACGGATTCCACGTCATTCAGCGTCTGCCTTTTCGTGGAGCCGTCGGTCTTCCAACGCTCAATACGCAATCTCGAGAGGTCGGCTTGCGTGGTTTTGGAGGTAGCATCCAGTTGCGTCAGCAGTTCATTCAACTGCGTCACCGACGCGTAAGAAACTGCTCCACCCTGCGAAGCCGATGCGGGACCGCCCTGCGCCGAATAGGGATCGACCTTTGGCCCCGCCGCCATGGCTGCAGATTGACCGAACACCGTCCCAGCCCACAGCAGCGACGATAGCCCGATCGAACAAGCGATAAGTTTAGCGTTCATGAATGGTGAGTCAGCGCACTGATGCGTGCATCAGAATATCGATAAGCCGAGGATACTACAAGCGATGTGCTCTATTCGATTTCCTCGTATCATCTTTAAGATCTTATAATTCTAAGGTCCTACAATCTATCCATGGAACGCAAAATCTTTTGGACGGTCTTCACGGTGCTTGGACTGCTGGCGGATTTTCTGCTGCCCATTTGGTGGGGCCTGGCGGCGACGATTCCCTGCCTCTTCATCGCCTGGTGGGTTGCATACCGTAGCGACTGGTTCTGAAACCGGCAGTCTTCAGTTGCTGGTGGTTTGCGTCATGGTGAACGTGCCATTTGTGTTACAGCCCGTACCACCTTTTAGCGTCCATGTGCCGATGATTACACCGTCGGCCAGTGTGTCGTTAGTCCCGTTCAGCGTTCCTGTCACTGATGTGCTGGTCAGTGTTAGCGTGTTACCATTCGAAACAACCGTAAGGGATAAGGTGCCGCTTACCTGGTTGGCAGCATTGGGCGTCACCATCAAAGTCCCGGTCGGTCTTGGCCCGGTAACCGGAAGGCACCCGCCGTCGATCTGGGTGAGCAACTGAAAGCTGGTAAAGTTCATCGCTCCGTTGTTGGCGACCGTGAACTGCGCGACAAAACTTAATCCGGAAGCCGTACCGTCTCCGCCCAACATCTCGGACTGCCAGACTCCGCCGGCTGCCACCTGGGGATTGGCTACGTGGTTGTCGCCGCATCCGTTCAACATGAGCGCGAGCAGCAACAGAACTGCAAATTCCTTCATGTATTTTCCTTGACCTTGGGAAATCCGCACCGAAATTATATTGCAAGACTACAGAGATGCGGGCTGGGCGGTCAATGGATGTACGGGCCGCGACTGCGGCTGTCCGCTTTTATCCTCTCTCTGCTATTTTATGTAGTAGCCCGAAACCCTCCACTTGCCATCTTTATCGAGCATGGGAGTAATCGTCTCTATTGCAGACTGTTTGTGCTCGAAGCTGCTGTCGTATTGAATAACGACGTATTCGCCATCCGGGGCGCCCGGCAAGGTTTTCGTAAACGTGGCGCTCTTCAGATTTCGAGACAGCACTTTGCCCAACGGATCGCGGCTCGCGCGCAGCGCACTTTGCCAATGCTCTTTGGAGACAGCGGCTTTGAAAAACTGCGAAGCCTGTTCCCAACTCTCACCGTAATTCCCGGAATCCACCAGCGCCAGCCATGACTCCGCGGATTGCTGCGCGAGCTGCTCAGACTTTTGCTGCGCTTTAACTACCGGACAAACCACCAACAGCAACGTGAACAAGGAAAAGGGCGCAAAGTTGGATGCAATTTGCCGCCGTCTGACATTCATTCAGTTCTCCGTTGATTCGCTCTATGCTCCGCGCTTCGTTTTCAACTCCGCCAGCAACTGCTCGATTCGATCTTCTTTCTCCAGCGCGGCCAGCCGGTCTTCCATGTTGTCTCCGGCGATTTCTGCCTTGGCCGCGCTAAACGCCTCCGAGTGCGCCACTTTTCGTTTCATGCGGTCGAAGGCCGCAGCTTTTGATCCATCGCCCATCGCCAAGCGAGCGTCGCTGGCCTTGCCGATCGCCCGCGCACGACGATGCTGCGCGATCAGCAGATCAGCCTTGGTTTGCGCTTCAGTCAGCTTTTGTTCCAATTGCCGCAGCGCGGATTTCAGGTTCTCCACCTGCGCCTTCTGATCGGTAACCTGCTGCGCGAAGCTCTCGCTCATCTCCCGATAACTCTCCACGCGTTGCAGCGATGCGCGCGCCAGGTCGTCCTGTTTCTTATCGACGGAGAGCTCGGCTTTGCGCATCCATTCCGCCACTTTTTCTTCATTCTCTTTCTTCCGTTTCTCCAGCAGATGCTGGTCGGCGATGGCGATCGCCACCTGCGTCTTCACCTGCAGCAACTGATTCTGCATGTCGAGTATTACCTGCTTGATCATCTTTTCCGGCTCCTCGGCCTTATCGATCAGGTCATTGAGGTTGGCTCGGACCAATGTGGAAACACGCTCTAGTAGTGCCATGGTGGACTCCTTTTTCTGAACTATGCTTCTAGCCTCTAACTTCTAGGTCTCGATTTCGATTTGCTGCTTCACATTGCGCGCAGGTCGTCCGACGCAGAGTGCTGCCAATAGCGATACCAATCGCGACACCCAGCCCCAGCCACAATGCGAGGTGGCCAGCTATTACGCCCAATGCCACGCCCAATGCGGCGCCCAACGCAATTCCTAAGCCCATTCCTTTCGATTTTCGGTTCATATTCAACTCCAATTCGCCTCATCACTTGCAGCGGCAAGTTCGGAGCAGACTCGCTGGAGCCGGCTCCCGCACACCGTTCAGTTTTTTGTTGCATCTACTACCGGGGGCTTTGGCGTATGGTCGCCCAGTTGCCGCACTTTTCCGAGCAACTCCGAGAGCGGCATGCCGGAGAGCGTTTCGAACAACGCCGGCACCTGCGCCGCCATCTTGGCAATATCTCCAGTGATTTTGTTCATCCCGGACGCATCGCCATTTCCCGTCGAGACGATAGTGATCTTGTCGACATTCGCCAGAGGACTAGCCAGCGCCTTCACCACCTCTGGCATGCAGGTGAACAAACGGTCGATCACGGCCGCCTGGTTGTACTCCTGATAGGCCTCGGCTTTCACATTCATGGCCTTGGCCTCGGATTCCCCTTTCTTGAAAATGATTTCGGCTTCGGCTTCGCCCTGCGCCCGTATTGACGACGCATGCCCCTCGGCTTCCGCGATCAGGCGCTGCTTTTCCGCCGCCGCGAGAGTTTCGATTCGTTGACGCTCGATCTCCGCGCCCTTCAGCACGGTCGCAATCAGTTCTTTTTCGCGGCGATTGATTTCCGCTTCCTGGACTTTGACTTGTTGCTCTTTCTCGATCTGCTGCACCTTTACCTGCTCGGCGATCACCTGCTGTTGCATGATGTTGGTCTGGATGTCGTAAGCCTTATCGGCTTGCGCCTGCTGGCGTTTTGTGACTTCCAGAAATTGAGCTCTCTTCACTTCGAGATCGCGTTGCGATTCCGCTTGCTTGGCGAGAGACAAAGTTTCCGCCAATACGCGCTCCTGATCGGCCTGTGCTTTGGCCACGGCCGACTCCCGCTGCGCCAGCGCGCGCTTAATCGCGGTGTCGCGGTCAGCTTCCGCCGTGGCCACGTCGGCGTCTCGCTTGATGCGCGCCACGTCCGGTTTGCCCATGTTGGTGATGTATTCGTTCTTGTCGCGGACTTCCTTTATGGTGAACGAAATCACTTCCAGGCCCATCTTGTTCATATCCTCGGCACAAGTGCCACGCATGCGGTCGGAAACCATCTCCGGCTGCTTGACGATTTCTTCCACCGTGAGTTGTCCGATGATGCCGCGCAGATGGCCTTCCATTACCAACCGAATCAAAGCTTCGCGCTCCTGATCTGTCTTGGTGAGAAATTGCTCGGCCGCAGTCAGCACGGATTCTCGATCCGACTTCACTTTGATTTGCGCAACAGCTTCGACAGTCACCGCGACGCCTTGCTTGGTGTACAAGTCCTGTTGCGGAGCCACATCGAATGACATCAATTCCAACGAAAGATCACGGCAGACCTGCACCATGGGGAGCACCAGCGTGCCATGTCCCTGCACCACTCGCGTCCCGCCCAGGCCGTACACGATGAGTGCCTCGTGCGGCCCCGCCTTGCGATATAGCCTGGCCATTCCGCTCATCAGGAACAGAAGAACCATCACCCCCAGCCCCGCGAAAATCCAAATTTCAACCATCCTCGACATTTCCGGCATAACGCCTCCTGTTAGAAAATCGTTTTAGATACTCAGCCCCTAAGCTGCACAATAACGAGAAACAACCAGGCTGGCAGCAGATGAATTCTTTGCGCTCAAATTGCGCTCTACGATCCAACTGTTTACCCGGTAAGTCAGGACAAGCACGACATAAAATACGACCAACATCGCCCATTTTGACGATCGCGAAGCAGGCTTACGAGCTGCGGTATAGCCGGCAATCGTGAACGTGATCAGCAGAAAAGTTGTAGTTCCCAACGCCAGCATCCGAACCCCCTCGCGCGAGGTCCAGCCATTGGGCTGCCAATTGGCGTCGAAGTGCACGGCGACCCGGGCCGGTAATTGATTCCAGACCCTGGCATAATGCAAGGCAGTGAGCGGCAAGGACACCCACGACAGCGCGATCAATGCTAAGAATAATTTTCGTTCCATAAGGATCTCCTGGCCGATCATTGTGCCGGGCAAAGTCGCCTTTAATCTCGCTAGTCATCCCCTGATAGTTCGCTAAACGGTCGCACGTAGGCAATTCCCTTCTCGTAGCGCGTGACCACCACTTCAGTCCCCTTGGCGATGGCACTAGCATCTTCGCTACGGGCACCGCACACGCGGCGCGTTCCCATTTGCGCGTAGATCATTTCCCCAGTCCCACCAGCGCGGATCGCGCTACATATCCGGCCCAGCACGCCGACCATTTCGTAATCGGCAGGATCCATGTTCTCGTCCTCAGAGATCAGGACTTTGCTCAGAAACAGGAATACGATCCCTCCACCAACCAGCCCGCTGGAGATGGAAGCCAACAGTCCAAAACCGACCCACACTGCGGAATAGCGCGTGAGCAAATATCCCGTACCGCCGAACCACGCCAGGAACGCCGTTAGCGTCACGAAGTTGAAAGGCGAAACTCCACTCTGCGTGGCGTGCCCGGTCGTTGCCTTAACACCAGCCGGAGCGTGTGCCGCAACTGGTGCGTGAGCCGCGGCAATCGTCGTCGTCGGCATGTGCGGGCCGGCAACGTGTCCCTGAAAATGCGGTAGATGCAATCGCCCCGTCCGTGCACCGCCAAATACGAACGAAAAAAAACTTAAGCAGAAGCCGACCGCGAAACAAACCAAATAAAAGTCCGCCCAGGTCATGGAGTGATTCATCGAACTCGTCTCCCTCCTGCGCTCGCCGAATGGCCGCGTCCTTCGCGCTCCGCTTCCCCGTCACGATTCTTGCGCCGGAGATTCTCGCTACGGGTGCTATGACCACGCGGGGATCTTGCAACCAACTCCGGTCGTAAGGCTTCGAGCAGCCGCTCGGCCAATCCAGGCGTATCGAGAATCGCACCCAACAGCAGCAGCGCACGCCGCGTATCTTTCTCGCGCGCGGCCTTGATCAGCACGTCGCTGATCTCCGGATCGCTGATGAAACGCTCCGATCCTTGCAGCAGCCATACATCAAGCTGGCCTTCCGTCGTCCGCAAGTCGGAGGTCAATTCTGTGTGATAACCCTCCGGGTCATCCACCAAGAAACCCGGATGCACTTTAAAGAACTTCGCCAGCAGCGCCCGCGATGACTGCGTCATGTGCGGGCGCGTGCCGCTTTCGATCTGCGACAAATACGACTGGCTGATGCTCTCGTGCAATTCCTGGCGCACCGTCTTGACGATTTCCTGCTGCGTCATCGGCCGCCCCAATCCGCGCAGCGAGCCTTCCACCTCGCGCAGGTAACGGATTTTCTCTCCCAGTTTCATATAGCAGATCGAGATATTTATATTGCAATATGCGATATTTGTCAAGAAATGTATAAACTGTGTTTTGAAGGGATTACGGAGGAACTACAAGCCGGCTTCGATGCGGGAACGGGGATCGAGATAATCGCGTAAGGCGTCGCCGATAAAGTTGAATGACAGCACGGCGAGCATTACGGCGAGCGCGGGAAACAGCACGAGATGCGGAGCATCAAATAAATGCGCGCGGCCGTCGTTGAGCATGGTTCCCCAACTGGCGGTTGGAGGGGGCACACCAAGTCCGAGAAAGCTCATCGTAGCCTCGGCAAGAATCGCTCCGGCCATTCCAATCGCCGCCTGCACAATCACTGGCTGAATAATGTTCGGCAGGATGTGACGCACGACAATGCGCAAGTCGCTCGCTCCGAGAGCACGTGCCGCCTCGACGAATTCACGCTCGCGTGCGGCGAGGACTTGTCCACGGACGAGACGGGCGTAGCCCACCCATCCGCCGAGCGAGAGCGCGAGAACAAGATTGAAGATTCCCGGTCCGCGAAAGGCGACGAAAGCGATGGCGAGGAGAATCCCGGGGAACGATAGAAAAGCATTCATCAAAACCACGTTGACGAAGCGATCGATGCCTCCGCCGTAATATCCCGCGACGGAACCAATGATAAGGCCGAGGCCGAGCGAGGCCAGCACCACGCAACTTCCGACCAGCATGGAAATGCGCGCTCCATAGATGATGCGCGAGAAAATATCGCGGCCCAGTTCGTCCGTGCCGAACCAGTGCGCGTGAGAAGGAGCGTCGAGTCGCGCAGGAAGATTGATGGACGCGGGGTCTTGCGGCGCGATCCAGGGCGCGAACAACGCGAAAATTATGAAGATAACAACCAACACCACGCCTGTGGCAGCCAGAGGGTTGTGGCGTGCGGTGCGGCGCAACGAGATGGTGGCAGTGTGGATTTCCTCATATTACAAGGATGGTGCGCGTGCGGAGAAGGAAATGAATGCTCATGCTGCTTTTGGCTTACGACTGTACTTATATTTCAAGCGCGGACGCATGCCGGTTGCCCACCGGCCCAAAGGCCTTGAGATTGCTCACGAATTGTGTTTCCATTGAGGATGCTGGCACTTTATCCGCAGTCGGCATGCGCGCCATAACCTTTACCCTTAGCCTTAAATTCCAAGGAGGAAAATTATGAGCAAAGTTTCCTATATTCCCAAGGATTACAACTCCGTTACACCCTACCTGATCATCAAAGGCGCCGCTCAGGCCATTGAGTATTACAAGAAAGTTTTCGGCGCAACTGAAACCGTACGCATGAATGGTCCGGATGGGAAGGTGGGTCATGCTGAATTAAAGATTGGCGATTCGCACATCATGCTGGCAGATGAAAATCCCAGCATGGGGTTGGGACACACCAGTCCAGCCACTATCGGCGCCAGCCCGGTGAGCTTGTACGTATATCTTCCCGACGTCGATCGCGTGATTCAGCGCGCCGCAGCGGAAGGCGCGAAAATTCTCAAGCCGGTTGAGGATCAATTTTACGGCGATCGCTCCGGCTTCATTCAAGATCCGTTCGGACATCTTTGGGGCGTTGCCACTCACGTGGAAGACGTATCCCCGGAAGAGATGAAAGAACGGATGAAGAAATTGCGTCCGGCCGCGTAATTTGTATTGGGCTGTGTTTGAATTGGACTGAGGCGGGGCAGCTATGCTCCGCCTTTAGTATTTTCGACTGCCTCCGTCTTATGCCCTCGAAGATTTGAGATCTGTTGCCGCGCCGCGCCGCGGGAGCCGAGGACGGTTGTGCCCAAAGGAAACAGTGGAGAGGTCTGGATTAGTGGCCGCCACTGAGTTCCCGGACGATGGAGCCGACGAATTGTTTCGCGTCGCCGAAGAGCATTAGCGTATTGGGCAGGTAATACAACGGATTGTCGATGCCGGCGAAGCCTGGGTTCATGCTGCGTTTGATGACCATGACGGTCTGGGCTTTGTCGACGTCAAGGATTGGCATACCGAAGATCGGGCTGGATTGATCGCTGCGGGCGGCGGGGTTGGTGACGTCGTTGGCGCCGATTACCAGGGCTACGTCGGTTTGGGGGAAGTCGCCGTTGATTTCGTCCATTTCGATGAGACGGTCGTAGGGGATGTCAGCTTCGGCGAGCAGGACATTCATGTGGCCGGGCATCCGACCTGCGACGGGGTGGATGGCGAAGCGGACATCAACGCCTTTCTTGGTCAGGATGTCGTAAAGTTCGCGGACTTTGTGCTGGGCTTGCGCTACGGCCATGCCGTAGCCGGGAACAATGACTACTTTACTGGCTGCGGAGAGAATCGCCGCGGCCTCTTCGGCGGTCGCGCTGCGCACGACTCGCTCTTCTTTCGCGGCGGCCACCGACGCCTGCACCTGTCCGAATGCTCCGAACATGACGTTCGTGAAAGAGCGGTTCATGGCCTTGCACATGATCACGGAGAGAACGAAACCCGACGATCCATCGAGCGCCCCCGCCACCACCAGCACTTTACTGTTCAGGACAAATCCCAGCAGCGCTGCCGAAAAGCCTGCGTAGGAATTTAGCAGCGAGATAACCGTGGGCATGTCAGCCCCACCAATGGGAGTGACTAGCAGGACACCGAAAATCAAAGCTACAATCACCATTGTCGGAAACAGCAATGCGTGCGCAGGATTCACCACCAGCGCAACCGCCAGTGCGAGGGCTCCAGCCAAAACAGAAAGGCTGACGATATTCTGCCCGCGATAGACTATTGGCCGCTGGGGCAATATCTCCTGCAGTTTGCCAGCAGCTATGAGGCTGCCGGTAAACGTGAGCGAGCCGATAATTACCTCTAGCGCGATCTCACCCATTTGAAAGCGCGTGACAGGCGCCGTGCCGACGTAATACTCCGCGATACCGATGATCGCTGCTGAAAGCGCGCCGAAAGCATGGCTCAAGGCGGTCCGCTGCGGGACGGCCGTCATGTGCACCAGGCCCAAGGGAACGCCGACGCCAGCGCCAATGATCAAGGGAATGAGAACCCATTTGTAGGCCACTACCTCGGGATTGAAGAGCGTTACGAGGACCGCCATCGCCGCACCGACCTCTCCAGCCAGAACGCCCCAGCGCGAAGTCGTGGGCGAACTCAGAAACTTGAGAGAAAGAATGAAGAGTACAACCGCGACAATGTAGGCAAAATCCAGGTATTGCTGAAGCTCGAGCGGGTTCATCGTTGTTTCGACCTGGGGGACTTAAACATCCGCAGCATGCGGTCGGTGATCAGGAACCCGCCCACCATATTGCTAAACGACGCCGCAACCGCGATCGCACCCAACGCTGTGGTGAGCCGCGTCTCATGCCGACCGGCAATGATGATGGCTGCGACCACCACAATGGCGTCAAGGGCATTGGTGAGCGACATTAATGGGGTGTGGAGGAGCGGCGAAACGCGCTTGATTAATTCAAACCCGACGAACCCCGCCAGGATGAAGACATAAAGATTGGAAATAAAATCTGCTGGCATGATTGCTCCTTTGCATTTTTCCAGTAGCCCGGTTCGCCAAAGTTATTGCAGTACAAACAATGCCAGGCTGGGCTACTGCGCTCTGGCCGAGCCGCCCACCAGATCACTGATTACTGGCCACGAGAACAGGCAGCTTGAAAAATTCGCGGACGCGGGCGTTTACGATTTCGCCGTTCCTCGTGACCATGGTTTCGCGGATGATTTCGTCTTGTTCGTTGAGTTGCAGTTTGCCGTCTTTCACAATGTAAGTAAGGAAGGTGGCAATATTGCGAGCGTACATCTGGCTGGCGTTGTACGGGACGCTACTGGCCAGGTTGATCGCGCCGATGATCGTCACGCCGTAGGCTTTGACGGTTTCGCCGGTGCGGGTGAGTTCGCAGTTGCCGCCACGCTCGGAAGCGAGGTCGACGATGACGGAGCCGGGAGCCATGCCTTTGACCATCTGTTCTGTGATCAGGACCGGAGATTTCTTGCCGGGAATTACGGCGGCGGTGATGACAACATCACTTTCGGCGACCACGCGGGTAAGGAGTTCGCGCTGCCGGGCGTAGAAAGTTTCATCCTGCGCGGTACCGTAACCGCGGGCGTCCTGCGCATTCTGGGCTTCGATGGGCAACTCGACGAAACGGCCGCCGAGGCTTTGCACTTGCTCTTTGGAGGCGGCACGCATGTCGTAGGCGGAGGCGACGGCTCCGAGACGGCGGGCAGTGGAAATGGCTTGCAAGCCAGCAACGCCGGCGCCGATGACGAATACGCGAGCGGGAGTAATGGTGCCGGCGGCAGTGGTCATCATGGGAAAGATACGGATGGAGGTCTCGGCCGCGAGGAGGACGGCTTTGTAACCGCAGATAGTACCCATGGAAGATAGGGCGTCCATGCTTTGGGCGCGGGTGGTACGAGGGACGAGTTCGACGGAAAAAGCGGTTGCACCGGCGGAGGCGATTTGCTGGATGACTTCGGCAGAACCGAAGGGACGGAGAAAGCCAATCAAGACTTGACCGCTGCGCATGAGGGGAAGATCGGCCTGGCCGGTGACATCGTTGGAGCCATAACAGAGGACTTGCACAATAATATCGGCGGCAGCGAATACAGCGGCGCGATTGGCGAGAATCTTTCCGCCTTTTTCTACATAGGCAGCATCGGGATAGCCTGCCTGGTCCCCGGCGCAGGGCTCGACGACGACCTCCAAGCCCGCTTTGGCCAGGATGGGGATGACGGCAGGAACCAGCGCAACGCGCCGCTCTCCGGGATAGCTTTCTTTGGGAACTCCAACAATCACGCGATTATCCTTTTCGGGCTCGGCAAGCTGAACTGAATTCTATAAATCTAGCGCGGGAGCGGATGTGATGCTCGTCACGGTGCAAAGGCGATCCAAGAAGCGTTATAGGGACTTAAAAACAGTAGCAGAAACGGCGGGGCGGTGAAAGGGAGCAACTCGCGACAATTCGATTTATGAAGTTGGTGGAGCTTGAAATGCAAAGAGCGCTGGGAACTGCCCCGGAGCGATACAGAGATGGAACTTGTCACAGAGAAGACAAGACAGGGATCGTTAGCAATGTATGGTTAGGAGTTTAATGTATTGACTTGTTCGGCTCCATGGCCTGATGTAGAGGTTGGGGGAAATTTTGCAGGTTTCCACGCAAAAGGCTAATGGGAAAAGGCACGGATGGGCATTACTGGGGATAATTCTGTGCCTCCTTACAGTGGCAGGAGTGGTAGCGGTTCGGGTGGTGATCGACCATGCGGAACCGATTCTGCGGGCACGAGTGGTTCAGACTCTATCGAATCGATTCCAGAGCCGCGTGGAGCTGAAGAGTTTGGGGGTTTCAATAGTACAGGGACTGGAAGTGTATGGCAGCGGTTTGAAGATCTACGGCGCGAGCGATCCGAATCCTTATGAGGCCGGGGTACAACCGCTGATCAGTATTCGGGAGTTCCACTTTCATACCGGAATTCGCAACCTGTTTCGGCGCGTGGTGCACGTTGACACGGTGTACGTGAAAGGCATGGAGCTGAATATTCCTCCGAAAGAAAGCCGGCGCGCGTTTACGAACAAGATGAAATCGCAGACCAGGAAGCTCTCGGTAATCGTTGACCAATTCATGTGCCAGAATACCGACCTCCTGATCAATAACTCGAATCCGGAAAAAGCGCCGCTGGAGTTCGCGATCGGCGATTTGAGGATGAAAGACATTGGCGCGGGTCTGCCTATGCGGTTTGACGCGACACTGGTGAATCCGAAGCCGGTGGGAGATATTCACTCAACAGGATTGTTTGGACCGTTTCACGAAGACGATCCGCGGGAGACGCCGGTACAAGGGGATTATTCCTTCAGCAATGCCGACCTGGGGACGCTGAAAGGTATTGGGGGGATTCTTTCTTCCACCGGCAAATACGAGGGAACGCTCAGCGAGATCGTAGTGAACGGGGAAACGGATACGCCGGATTTTCAAATTGCGCGGAGCGGGCATCCGATGCCCCTACATACGGATTTTCATGCCATTGTGGATGGCACGAGCGGAGACACGGATCTGGCGCCGGTGAAGGCAACGCTGCTGCATTCGTCGTTTACGGCGACCGGGTCGGTGACGCGGATGAAACACGAGCACGGCCACGATATAGAGCTGGAGGTAGTGGTCGAGGATGCGCAGATTCAAGATCTATTGAGACTGGGAGTGCGGACAAATCCACCTGTTATGACCGGGCCAGTAAAGATGCATACCAGGATGAGCCTGCTGCCGGGAGATGCTGACGTGGCCGATCGCTTGAAGTTGGCTGGCAATTTCCACGTGTCCGATGGACACTTCACCAATGAGAAAGTGCAGTCCAGATTGGACTCGTTAAGCCTGCGTACTCAAGGGAAGATGAAAGAGGCGCACAAGGACGAAGCGGAGAAAGTTCCAACCGATTTGCGCGGCGTGTTCACTTTGAGGAATGGATTGTTATCCTTCTCGTTGCTGCATTTCATGATTCCGGGAACGCATGTCGACCTGGCCGGAGATTACAGCTTGGATGGACAGACATTTGACTTTCGAGGTACTGCCCGGATGGAGGCCAAGTTATCGCAAATGACCACCGGTTGGAAGTCGCTTCTACTCAAGCCTGTGGATCGATTCTTCAGCAAGAATGGGGCAGGCACTGAGATTCCGGTGAAGATTACTGGAACGGAATCGGAGCCACACTTTGGCCTGGACTTTGGACATAAAGACGAGCACGCGCCCGTTGAGAAGAATTTCGACGCGGCGCAACGTTGACGCGCGTGCCGCCGCGAGGGATTCGCTTAAACAATACTCTCTGTTCCTCTTCCCGGCACTGCCGTTCAGGGCTTTGCTTCCGTGTGTTCTTGCACGATCTACTTTCACGCACGATGGGCGGCGCTGGAGCTTCCGCTAGATTTTTGTGCGGCTTCGGCTGTATGCAGCCTTAGGGTGCGACCTATCAGTAATTACAGCTACAACCCCATAGCTAGCGTAGAAACGGGCTCTTATCTTCTTAATTGACGTCGATGCCGCCCGTTAATTGACGTCGATGCCGCCCGCGCCCGCGGCAACCACGCAAAAGAAAGGACTTCCCCGTGAGCGCTTGCGCAGTTTCCGCCACAACTCTTGTTCCTGAAACAAAGATTTTGCCGGGAACGAAAAAACTGAAAACTGATTCCGACCTTATTTCCCGCGCCCAAGATGGAGATCCAGAAGCTTGTGCTGTAATTTTCGAATCGCATAAGAGGCGTGTCTATTCCACCTGTCTGCTAATGACCAAGAATGTGGCAGATGCGGAAGACCTGATGCAGGACGCCTTCATTCAAATCTTCCGAGGGATTCGCACGTTTCGAGGAGACTCCGCATTCTCGACGTGGATTTACCGGGTAGTGGTGAATACAGTGCTGATGACGCGCCGCAAACGGCATCTGCGTGAGGTATCGCTGGATGAGCCGGGTAATCTGGATTACTCACCGGTGCCGCGTGAATTCGGAAGAGACGACAACAAGCTGATGGGTGCCGTCGATCGCGTGGCTCTAACCCAGGCGGCGAACGAATTGCCGGAAGGCTGCCGGGCGATTTTTATTCTGCACGAAGTGGAAGGCTACGAGCATCACGAGATTGCCGAGCAATTGAGCTGTTCGATTGGCAACTCGAAATCACAATTGCACAAGGCCAGACTCAAGATGAGGAAGTTGTTAGCCTCTGGTAAGAAACGCATTGGGAGGAAACGGGGTACTGCAGAGGATAAACGAAGGCGGCATTTGCCAGTGTCGCCGATGGTGGCGGTACTCTCCTAATAGTAAAGACTGCTGACTTAGATCGACACGGTGGAGGGCGGTTGCTGCACCTCCGCCCCAAGCGGTAGCGTGACTGAGATCAGCGTGCCGGAAGGACCGGATTGAATATCCAGCTGACCGTGGAGTTCGCGCACGCGCTCGCGCATACCGGATAAGCCAATGCCGAAAGCTACACCGTTGCTGCGAAACCTTTTGAGCAAGTCCTGAGGAATGCCACTTCCATAATCTTTCACTTTCAAAATCAGCTCGCCGGGTAGGGACTGGAGGGTGACCTCAGCTTTGGCACTTTTGGAGTGCCGGTGAATATTGGTCAGACTCTCCTGCAGTACGCGGAAAAGTCCAAGCTCGAAATCCCTAGGAAGCCGTCCCAGATCGTCGGGCATATCCAGCTTGACGTCAATGCCGCTGCGCTCCGAAAAACCCTGAACATACCAGGCGGCGGCGGAAGAGAAGCCGACTTCATCCAGAAGCGGAGGATGCAACAAGTGAGAGATAGTGCGGGTTTCGGCAATGGATTGATCGAGAAGCTGAATGGCGGCCAGTAGTTCGGTTGCTGGCTGGGTGCGGGCAAACATTTCCAGATTCATTTTGACGCCCGCAAGATATTGGCCCAGGCTGTCGTGCAGTTCGCGGGAAAACTTGCGGCGTTCTTCGTCCTGCATTTGCAGTAAGCGGGAGGTGAGGTGACGCAGAGATTCTTCACTCTCGCGAGCCGCCTGCTCGGCTTGGGCGCGGGCATCGAGTTCGGTGGTTAGAAGCCGGTAGTGAATGGAGAACAGCACCAAGGACAAGACGAAACTGATGGCTAGCGTAACAACGGTCAGCGAAAAGAAGCGGTTTGAACGGATCGTTCGGATCTTGAGCAGACGTTGTTCTTCGTCGCGCATATCCTGCGCGACAGAGGCTTTCTCGAAGGCAAGGCCCAGATCCTGGCGGGCGATCTCGCTTTGACCGGAAACATCCGCGGGAGATGCCTTGGCCAAAGCAATCGATTGGCGGAAAAGACCGAGACGCTGCATGGTCAGATCTTCCAGACGGGTGCAAAGTTCCTGTTGCCGTGGATTATCCTGCGTCAGCCTTCTCACTTCCGCTAACTTCTGATGAACTCCCGGGACAGCTGCCTCGAAAGAGGGCAGTATATTTTCATCGCCGGTAGCGACGTAGCTGTTGCGGGCACGCGAGGCTTGGGCGACGGCAGCGTCTATTTCTCCCAAAACAGATTGGACCTGGTAGCTATGCACAACCCATTGCTGGCTGGTTTCGAGACGGCCAATTGTGATGTAGGCTGCGAGCGCGCTTAGAAGAAGCACGGCAACAGCGGAAACGAAAGCTGCTTGTGCATTCTTATGTGGGGACATAGATGAGGGTTTGGGGATTCTTCCGGTCACCTAACATAAGTATCGTGGAGTGCGTTTCCCACCGCTCGCCGACATCAGAGCCGTTGCGGTTTTATGGTACCGTGTCAGCGGATTTCGCGCCATAGATTCGCGACGTTGTGACAGGCTAACTGGGCGAGCGAAGCTTTGCATGCCTTTGACGAACTTTGGAATACAGCAAACACCTTATTGCTCGAACATAAGAGCCGCTTATATTCAAAACACGCTGCGGTTGAAGGAATTGTGGTGCGGCAGAGTCGCCATTTCGAGGGAGCAAAGGATGGAAGGTAATCCTCCCTCCGCACCCGGGCGTGGGAAGTAACCTTGCTAAAGAAGGGCTACTCGATCCGGCGCAGGCCGGTTATCGCGTTCCGCTGCAGTCCGGCGGCGAAGGTAACGATTCCACTGAGTGAATTCCCGCGAGAAGAAAGAAATCGCGATTTCCTGGCTGTGATGAGAGAGTTGGGGGCGTGTTGAAACTCCGCATTCTGATAGCCGATGATCATGAAGTTGTCCGTCGCGGACTAGCTGCGCTTTTGCAGACGCAGGAAGGGTGGGAGGTCTGCGGAGAGGCATCGGATGGGCGCGAGGCAGTGGAGAAAGCCAAGCTGCTGAAACCGGATTTTGTGATCCTAGATATCGGCATGCCCAATCTGAACGGCCTGGCGGCCACGCGTCAACTGACCCAATACGATTCTAACTTCAAAATTGTCGTTCTCACCATCACGGATTCGGATCATGTGATACGAGAGGCGCTGGATGCGGGAGCCCGGGGATTCGTGCTGAAGTCGGATGCAGTGCGGGATTTAGTCTCCGCGATCGAGGCGCTGCAGCGTGGGCAAATGTTCTTCACGCCGCGAGTGAATGAAATGGTGCTGGCGGGATTTCTGGAAAAAGGAAGCGCGGCGCCCCGCGGAGCGCCACCGAAATTTCCCAGCTTGACTCCGCGGGAACGGGAAGTAATTCAGTTGCTGGCGGAGGGAAAGAGTTCCAAGGAAGTGGCGACTTTGCTTAACCTGAGTACGAAGACGGCAGAGACGCATCGCAGCAATATCATGCGGAAGCTCGGCTTCCGTTCCATACGGGATCTGGTTTTGTATGCGGTAAAGAATGACATCATTCAGGTACATATGCCGCCCGAAGGACGGCCGCGGGATGGGTCGGCGCAATAGCGGCCCCACGCGGAGTTAATCGTAGCTATTTTGCAATGCTTACGCGGCCTCAAGCGAGGCTCTTCCACGGTGTTGCACGCGCACGATACTGCCAGCCGCACGATACTGCCAGCCGCACGATACGCGACATAGCACTGTCCATCCAATGATCGGGCAGGAGGGTGGCAGTGACAATCCGCCAAAGGGAAAAAAGGCCGCCCCTGGTACTGGGCGGCTCGTTAGCGGAGTTCGTAGCTAGCTTGCTTTCTTTTCGGAATTAATTCTTCGCTGTTCTTCGACATCGGCTTCATTCTGGTCACGAGCGTCGTTGGTGGTATCCTTGGCGGCATCTTTGACCTTGCCCCAGGCGTTCTGCACTTTACCTTCGGCCTGCTTGGCAGCACCGTGCGCCTGCTTTTCGGGATCACCGGTCCATTCGCCCACCTGGCGTTCGACCCGGCCCGCCACATCTTTCGCTTTTCCCTTTATTTCGTCCTTATCCATTATGCTGCTCCTCTCATTATTGAGTTGTGGCCCGGAAGGACCACCTGTTCTGACTAAATAGTGAACACCTCTGCGGAGCCTCGAGCGGCGCGCTATACGGGATTGCGACCCTGAATGAGGCGCACTAGAACTGCGATAATCGCCAGCACCAGCAAGATGTGGATGAATCCGCCCATAGTGTAGGAGCTGACCATCCCGAGCAACCAGAGAATGAGAAGTATCACTGCAATGGTCCAGAGCATCGTTATTCCCTTTCGCGCGTGCGCTTTCTCTCCAGCTATTTTGCTTTCACAGCGTAGTCAAGGGCTACGATGGGGAATATCGGGTCGATTGTGTAGGTGAGGGACGGAGCGGCCCTATTTTTTTCCAGAAGAGACGGGCATCTGTATGGGGAAAGAACAAATGTGCGACCCAAATCGCACATTTGCTCTTTATTGTTGATCGCTTTGCACCGGTCGTTTTGCGTCGATCTGTTGCTAGGAACGAGTTTGCGTTCCACGAAGACTTATGCAGCTTTGTCGGCTTTTGTGTTCGCAGTGTCCGATATCTGGGTCAAGACTGAATCCGCGTGCTTTTCTTCCTCGAGGGTCTGGTCAAGGAGCGCGGCCTGGGCATCGTGGCCAAGGATTTCGGCAAAGGTTCTTACTGTGCCGTAGGCAGCCATCTCATAATGCTCGACTTTTTGCGCAGCGGCGATGATTCCGGCGTCGCGGACGGAACTATCAGCTGCATCCTTGATTACATCTTCGCCCTCGGTGATGAGTGCAGCCATTCCTTTGGATTTCTTGGACTCGACTGAGCCTGTGGCCTGATTGAGAATCTGCTCGATACGGGTGACGTGGCCTTTCGTTTCCTGCAGGTGAGTTTGCAGCGCATTTTTCAGCTGGGGCTCGGTGGCCGATTGGATCATCTTGGGAAGAGCTTCGGTAATTTGGGTCTCAGCGGAATGAAGCTGCTGGAGTTGATCGATATAGAGTTTTCGAAGGCTGTCGAGATTTGCGGAAAAGAATTTCATGATTTGACCTCACGAGAGTTAGTTGGATTTTCTGGTTAGCAAGTAGGATGCGAGTGGGGATATGGTTTGTTGCCGTGAAAGTGGGGGAAGCGGCAGCGGATGAGGGCTTAGGGCTATCAGTAGATTTGGACGATGCCGTTGCGGACGGCGTAGAGGGTGAGGTCGGCGATGGAGTGGAGATCGAGTTTTCGCATCAGGTTGGTGCGATGAGTTTCGGCGGTCTTGACGCTCAGGCTGAGAGCGGTGGCGATCTCTTTGGTGGTTTTTCCCTCGGCGACGAGTTGAATCACTTCGCGCTCGCGGGGAGTGAGAATATGCTGGTCGGGCGTGTCATGCTCTTCATGGGGACGCAGATAACCATCGAGCATCATCTGAGCGACTTTTGAAGTGAAGAAAGTGCGGCGGTTTTGCAGGGCTTCGACGGCGGCGATCAAATCGCGTCCCGCGTCGGACTTTAACAGAAAACCGCGGGCACCGGCGGCGAGGACTTCCCGAACTACCTGCTCGGAATCGTGGATAGTGAGAATAAGGATGCGAGCGTCCGGGTTGGTCGCGAGGATTTGGCGGGCGGCATCCAGCCCGTTTAAGTTTGGCATTCCGATATCGAGCAAGAGAACATCCGGCTTGAGCTCGTTGGCGAGTTCAACGGCTTCACGACCATCTTTGGCTTCGCCGCAAACCTGCCATCCCGGACGGTCTTCCAGTACCGAACGAATTCCTTTTCTGGCTACCTCGTGGTCATCTGCGATAAGGATTCGAAGCACGCGCACGCCTCCTGATTCCAGTTTCGCCAGCCACGAATACTGATCGACGCCCTTTCCGCCGAGAGCACGGCTGTGTTTGTAAATAGTTGCCTAGACAGGCGGTAACGGTTGCCAAAGAATCCGACGATGGGCTTAGAACCAAAGAATAGCGGCAACAGCGGTTACCTAAGAAAGGCCGAGTCAGGTGTTTACAGTAGACGACAAAACTGTTACGAGGCTTTCGCCATGGGCTGAGATGGCATCCAATACCGCGGAGGAATTTCCATGCGCTCAGCCGCTACCTGGGGCGTTGCCTCAACAACTCTGATCTTGATCCTGACTGGTGCCCTGGGGTCGATGAGCGTGGCCCAGAGCGATGCTCCGCCACGGACATCGATGCCACCTGCTTCCGTGCAAACTGCGCCCGATACCTCGCAACCGGCCGCTCCTGGGCAGGTTTCCCCTGACCAACCCTCGCCCAATCAGGCCTCGCCTGACCAACAACCCACAGCGCAGCCGGGCTCCGGCAACGACCAGGGCATGTTTGTGTTTAAGAAGCAGGTCGAGGAAGTAGTGCTGCACGCAACGGTGGTCGATCAGGACCAGCACCTGGTAACGGGGTTGCCGAAGAGCGCCTTCTCGATTACACAGAATGGAATAGCGCAGACGATTACATCGTTCCGCCGTGAGGATGTGCCGGTGGAGATTGGCATTGTGATCGACAATTCGGGGTCTATGCGTGATAAGCGAGGGCAGGTGAGCCAAGCGGTTGTAAATCTGATTCGCGCGAGCAATGCGGAAGACCAGGTTTTTGTCGTGAATTTTGGGCAGAATCCGTATTTGGATCAGGATTTTACGTCGGATGTAAACTTGCTGCAGGCAGCTTTACACCAAGTGTCTGCGAAGGGAAGCACGGCGTTGTACGACGCGATTGTGGCGTCGGCAGTGCATTTGGAGAATAATTCCCGTCTCAGCAAGAAGGTGCTGCTGGTGATTACTGACGGCCAAGACAACATGAGCCGGGAAACGTTGCAGGACGCATCGCGCCGGCTGCAGCAGGCGAACGGTCCGACTCTTTATGCGATCGGACTTTTGGGAAGCGGCCTGCGCAGCGAAGGCCGGGATGCGCTCGAGCAGTTGGCTTCGAGCACGGGTGGGGTGGCGTATTTTCCCGACTCGCTGGATCAGGTGGATAACATTACGCGGACCGTGGCACGGGATATTCGCAGCCAGTATGTTTTAGCCTTCAGGCCACAGAATCAGAACGCGCAACCGCAATATCGAACGCTCAGGGTGGGGGCCTACGCGCCGGGGTACGGGAAGCTGACGGTGAGGACTCGGAGCGGATATTATCCGCAAGAGCAGAAGCGGTAGGCCTGCGGGCTTAAAGCGCCAGGGCCGCAGTTAGCGGGCGCAGGATGACGAGCCTAAAAAAAGTAAGACGCGGCCTGAAGGCCGCGCCTTTTCCGACTCTAGGATTAGGGGACCGGGGTTTCGGCGGGGGAGTGCATTTGCGCCGGCATTTGGATCTGGATGATGTTGTTCTTGATGGCGTAGACCACCAGATCGCGAATCGAGTGCAGGCTGAGTTTGCGCATGATGTTGCTGCGGTGGGTCTCCACGGTCTTGGTGCTCAGATTCAGGAGCGTGGCGACTTCCTTGGAACTCTTCCCCTCGGCCAGCAGTTGAGTAATTTCACGTTCGCGGACCGTAAGAGTCGGCAAGCTCGGAGCTTCATTGCGGGGCACGACGTGGCCTTTGTCGAGGAAACCAGCCAATACCAGATCATTCACGCGCGGGGTGAAGAACATGCGCTTGCTCTGCAGAGCTTCGACTGCGGAGACGAGATCGCGCGCGGCGTCGGACTTCAGCACGAAGCCACGGGCGCCGGCGTCGAGGGCTTCGCGGATCACCTGATCCGAGTCGGTGATCGTGAGGACGATCACTTTGAACTGGGGATCATATTGCATGAGCTGACGCGTGGTGTCGAGTCCGTTGAGGCTGGGCATGCCGATGTCGACGATGACCACGTCGGGTTTCAGCCGCTTGGCCATTTCCAGAGCTTCGCGGCCGTCGGATGCTTCTCCACAAATCTCCCAGCCTTCGTGTTTCTGAAGCAACGAGCACAATCCACGACGCACAATTTCATGATCGTCGGCTAACAGGATTCGCAGTTTCATGGCAGATATCCTCCGGGTAAAACCTTTCTGATTTCAACGGGCTGGACCCACAGTGGCCAGCCTTCATCCCGAAACCTGGGGGCTTCGGGCCAATGCTGTAAAAACGCGGTGTTGACTGACGGATTCAACGGCTTCCAACAAATCGCGGGCCGCATTCGACTTCACGACATATCCTCTGGCGCCAGCATCAAGAGCCTCGCGCATCATCTGCGGCGAGTCATGCTGGGTTACGAACAAAACTTCCAGACCAGCATTTTTGTGCTTTTGCTGAATCAAGCGGCAGGCTTCGAGCCCATTCATGCGTGGCATGGTGACGTCAAGCACAACAACGTCTGGTTGTAAACTTTCAACCTTTTCCACGGCTTCCATTCCATCGGAGGCTTCGCCTACGACTTCCCAGTCACCCCGACCCTGTAGAAGAGTTCTGAGCCCTTGTCTTACGATAGGATGATCATCAACCAGCAGGATCCGAACCGCCATGCTGTTTTCGTTTCTCCGCTGCTGCACCGTGTAAACCTCTTTGAAGTGTTCCACGGTTGGCTACAGTTTAAGTTGGCCCTGCCGCAGACTTCTACTCTATTGTTCGAATCTATAATAAGGCGATTCGGTATACACAAACCCTCTCGAAGCTAGCATGCCAGCTGGCGGGGTCGAATACAGCGAATACTGTATTCTAGCTACCTTCTCAGCACTTAATTCTCGACCGAAGCGCCGGTGGGGAAATAAGTTCTGGCGTGCAAGAGCGCATCCACAGCCTCGACGATCGAGCCCACATCCGATTTGGCACAAGCGCCGCGGATTCCGGCGCGACGAGCCTCATCGGCTAACTGCTTGGACAAATGGATGGTGACCAACAAAATCGGAATTTCAGGAAAAAGTCCGGAAATCTCGCGCGCGACGTCCAAGCCGTTCAAATCGGGCATCTGGAAGTCGAGCAGAATCATGTCCGGAGGATTTTTCTTCACCCGCTGCAGCGCTTCCCCACCGGTTCGAGCCTCGTCGCAAACCTGCCAGGTGCTTTGCTGCTCGAGCAAAGCCCGCAAGTAATGGCGGACCGCGGGGTTATCATCAACAACAAGAATGCGAACCAAGCCTCCCGCCCTTCCCGGTCTGATTTTTCAAGATAGGGTTTCACAGCTTCGACCGCAATACCGTGAAGCCCCTACAACCTTGGATGCTAATGGCGATACATACGCTTAGCTCACCAGATACCTTTGTCACTGCCGGTCATTTTCATTTCAATAGCCGCCGCTGCCGCCAAAGGAGGAAGCAGGCTGAGGCGGAAGGTGCTTTGCAGATCGCCGTTCAGCAGCAGGCGTTTCCACTCCGCGGCGTAGAATCTGGCCGCCTGGGGAAAAATCGGAATTCGCAGGAACTTTCTCTTGAAATAAACCAGCTCGTTGCCAAAGTGCGCGGCATCGGTGACCAGCGAGGGAAGAGGCAGATCACTTCCGCGATAAGCTTTGACGTAGCCCGAGATCGTGACCAGATAAGTCGCAAGACCATCCCACAGGCCGGCAGACTGGGCCAACTCTTTGAGGTATGCATAATCGACGGCCCCGGACTCAATTAGTCGCGCATTATCAGCGACATCGCAGAGACGGAGGTAGAAGTGGCGGTACATGCGCTGCAGAGTGCTGATGATGAGGCGATCTTCCGGAGCAGGGACACGGAAAGATTTTCCATCGAACTGCGCGAGGCTGGAACGCGAGACCAGAGAATTGGTGATGGCGACCTGCTCTCCGGTCTGGCCCAGGCGCGAGATGTGGACTTCGACCAGCTCCGGCAAGCCAGGAATTACGAAATTCCATTTGTTGGCCAAGCGGTCGCCCCAACTGCGGGCATCGGGTTGAGCTTTGAAATGCTTCGACATGACGGCCACTACGTCAAAGGGCTCGGCGTTGGCGTAGAGATCAAGGTCGTTGCCCAGGTCGGGCCAGTGATCGAGAGACTTGATCACGATGACGTCACCGGCTTCTTTTAGCGCATCGCAGATTGGCGCCAGAAACGACAGGGCGTGCTGGATGCGCTCTTGCTCTTTGACAATTGCCTGATCGACCCACCCCGCGCGTTCGTGGGCTGCAGCGATCATTGCCTGACGCAGCCGCGGGAAAGTTCGTGCGATTACGTGGTGGGAATTTGCCAGGTTCCAGAGCTCGTCGAAATCCTCAGCAGTGAACGTCGAAACGATTTCGGAAATATCAGCGTTGCGGGCGGAATCGTCAGTGGCTCCCAAGAGTAATTGGAAGAGCAGGGTCAGGTACTTGTTGGAGTCTTTGGCGCTGTCCATATTTTTTAAAAGTTCTCCAGGGTACGAGTTTGCGCTAATGTGTCTCTGTCTACAGCGAAATCTAGCCGCCGTTCTTCGATGAGGAAACTGGCCGCGCGGTTGTTGGCCGGCGAAGCTCAATTCAGCCTCTAATGCGGGTTGGACTGAGCAGTCGCATTTCCGCCGCAATTGGTTTCGGTGCGGTGTTCGATCGCAGTTCCCTCCTCGTAGTCATTCCAGGTTTCTATCAAAAGAAACGGGAGCGGCTTGGAGTTGTCGTAATAGCGCTGATAAAAGTTCAGAGTTTCGTCGAGAGTCTTGCCGCAGGCGCTTTGTATGTGGCGATTAAGGCCCCAGGAAGCCTTGGAGTCATCGAAGCCGGGCCAAGCGCCGCCAACGGCAATTTTGTTGGGTTGCTTCTGCATGGTCTTGTAAAAATTTTCGAGATAGGCTTGGCCCCAGTTGCTGCCATCGGCAGCCCACCCGCCGGGGCCGGGTTGCACCCAGGCATAGGAGCCGGCGAAATCGTCGGCGTACTTTGCAGGTGGCTGGTCTTTGTAAATCAGGAGCGGCGGATTGTCCCAATTGCTGGTGTGCTCGCGAACCTGGTTCCAATCGACATGGCCGCCTTTGGGAAAGATGAAGACGAGAGGACGGCCGTTATAAGTGAGATAAGCGTCGCGATATTTTGCCGTAGGGCCGAAATAGTTTTTGTAAGCTTCGTCGAGAGATGCGATTTCGGCGTCGGTGGTCTGCGCATCGTCATCCTGATCTTGCGCTTCGTTGTAGAGCAGAGCGACCTGGAAGTGAGACTCACTGGCAATTTGTTGCAAGAGGCCGAAGTTGTGATCGGAATACGGGTTGCTTTCGCCGTACCAATCCACCACAAAAGCGGAGATGCCCATGTTGCGGGCCTGTTGAATTTGTTTGCGCAGAACGGCGGGATCGTCGCTGGAGTAGCCGACATCGATGTGAGTGTGATTACCAAACCACGGCATGTAAACCGCGAGAAGTTTGGGAGAAACTCCCGGCGCCATAGAATTCTGCTGGAGCATGTGATGAGCGCCGAGCGTGGTGCACCCACTCGCCATCACAAATAAAAATATTACTAGACCCAGCAACGACTTCGGCAAACGGGAACTCCATTCTTCCGACCTATCCAAGCTACCCAAGCTACATAAGATGCGTTGGGGAAGAGTGCGGTTGGCACGGGGGGAGGGTTTGGAAGCCTCGGTAGCTAGAGCTTCGCAGTGGGTCAAAACTGTGGAACAGCTTGCAACTGGCGAATCGTCCAACGGTCGGCGCCCGGGGTCATGAGTACGATGTAATGCACGGTAACATCCTCGTCATTGATGGTTTTACTGCCGTCGAGAATTTGGAGGTGATATTGAGCGGTATCGTGCAATTCGATGACGTCGCCCTCCGGAGAATAAAAGACCACATCCACATGATGAGTTTGATTGGTGTGGCGGCGGCTTAAGCCAGATTGTTGCTGAGTTGTCACGGTTTCGCGCAGCCAGTGTTTGGCTTCGCCGGAGAAAGGTCCTTCCAGGGGATCGAAGGTGTTGAATTCGAAGGCCTGGGCTATGCTGGCCCACGCGAGGCGATAGTCACGAAGGATTCCGCGCTCGGTTAGATCTTCGACGGCGCGTGGGCCGGCTTTTTTAACGTCGAGTTGGACTTGCACGGAGGCATCAGCCGCGAATGCGTTTGGCACGGGAGCGAGAAATAGAATGCCCGCGAGAACGAAATAGAAGAGCGACGCGAACCTTGATCGGGTTATTCCTGATTTCGTCGTCTGTGAAATCATGGCTGGCCTCCCACGCGGATTTCATTGCCCATGACCACGCCGGAGGCGGCGGAGATCATTGTGGGCCCGGCGGAATCCATTTGCGCGCGAGCGATTCCCTGCTTGATGGGAGCATCGACTGTATCTTTGCCATCGCGACCGGTTGCGGTGAAGGTGACAATGGTGCCATCGGGTAAAACATTTCCTGCGCAATCGTGAACTGGTTCGGTTTGAACCAGAATTCCGGTTTTCGTGCGCTGGCCGGCAATGCGCAGATTGCAGGGCTCGGAGGCCACTTGTTGCACCGCGCGGCGCGCGGTCAAATCATCCAGAGAGGCCGTGACCCGGACTGGTCCGGCGGATTTGCCGGATGTGGTGCGAAACCATGCGATGCCGTTTTGAGTGCGTACCGATCTGGAAAACAGCGATGTATCTTTGGCCGTCAGTTGGAAGTTGATACCTACTGGAGTGAGCACCAGATTCCGGTACTGGTCGAAGGGGAAGGCCACACCGCTGACTGCATCGTTCAGTGCGACGGGAACGCGCGAGGGATGAACGATAAAGCTCAGGCTTGTGGGTTTTCCGGCACTTACGTAGAAAGCTGAACTGTGACAAGTGTCGGAGCAGAGAATCGCGACGTAGCGGCCGGCGGTCTGCAGATCCTGCGAGGTGAGATGGATGTCTTCGCCTAGCGCGACATCGCTCTTGCGGGAGGCTCCGGGGCCGACGAGATAGAAAGTTGCTTTGCCACTTCCGGTGGTTGAGATGGTGTTTTCTTCGCCGGCCGATGCGGAGTCGGGCACGCGAAAATCTTGCGAGGCACACACTCCCGTACACGTGGCCGCGAAGTAGATCAACGCGAAAATTTGAAATCGATGCAACATTTATGACTTGTTCAAACTGTATTGATTGACCACGACGTGAAAGCCATGCACGGCCGAAGACAAGTTCTTTGGAATTTCAACCGCGAAAGGCTGCGAAGATTGCGGCAGAAGCGCGCGATCAACGTAACCATCGGAGACCCAAACGACTTTTCCATTATTGTCGTAGAAGCTGGCGATCACGTGGGGAATGTTGACCGTTTGTCCTCCCTGATTCAGCAGTTCGCCGTGAAGAACGCTTTTTCCCTGGGAATCAATTTCGATTCTTTGGTTCATAACTCCGATCACGGGGTCGGCGGAAGCGGGAACCAAAGTTGCTTTCTCATCCATGCGAACACTTTTGACGTTTTTCAGATGAAGATTTGGGAAGTCGATTCTGTAGGGAGAAACCTGTTTGGGCAAAAGAATGTGATCGATTTTGTCGAAGCTGCTTTCTTCATCAATGGGATTCCCGTTGCCATCGACCAGCGTTGCATTGACGGTGACGAACGCAGGAACTGTGTCCTCGTTGGTGACTTCACCCATGACCACGGCGCCTGAACCGGAGTCGACGGCGTTCATGGAAATGATGCGCACGTGAGGGGCATCGATGTTCCGGGCTCCCCACTCGTCGCCGGCGCCGCCGCTTACCAGATCCCAGCGAAGAAATGTAACTGGAATCACTTCGGCGGGAACGCTTGCCACCTGAACTTTGGGCCAGACGGCCTTCCACACATCACCTTCGCGGATGAAGTGAATGTCGCGAACATCTTCGAGCGGGCCGACGGGCGTGGAGAAATGGAGATGCACGCGCATTTCGGCCTGGTCGTTGGTGGCGTGAAGCGGTCGTGATTCGTACCCTTCTAGGCTAGAAAAGGAGCGCAGACTGCCGTCGGATCCAGTCCAATCCTGAATGAAGGCCTGCTTCGTGATTCCACTGGAAGAAGAAACATCGGCGAAAGCGCGGTCCCAGTTGCGACGCTGCACGTCCAGCAGGAGGTTATCGACAGCTTGCTGCGGCGTGACGGCTTTGGAGGTGTGCAGAGCTGAACCTTTGGTGACACCAACCGGAACCCCGGCCTGAGTAGTTACAAACAGACCCACGACCATCAATCCGACGGTCACCGCAACCAGAATAATTGGAACAACATATCTCATTGAGTAATCCTCACGGCCAGTTAAGAGGCCACTCTTTGTCCTTGTTGTTGTTGCCGTTCAGCACCTGCTGAATGAACCGGAATGCCACCGACGGAGATCCGTCGAGTCTGGGGTAAGAAGAATTCAAAGAAAATAGCCAGGAAACTCACACCGATAGGCAATATTCCCCAGAGCAAACCCTGCCAGACTGGCGGGATGGCGTCAGAGGGAATTTGATGAGCCGGAGGGACGTCTTCTTTGGACCAAGCGGTGATCTCACCGTTGTTGAAAGTTTCAATTTTTCGCCATCCCACGAAAGTGAGCAGCGGCTCGTAATAGGGGTCGTGGACAAAAATGTATTTCAATCCGTAGCGGTTGGCATGCTCCAGCATGGCGCGCAGAGCGGACATGCCGGCAGTGCCATAGAACTTGGAATTTGTGAGCTGCGCCGAACCGTAGTGCGTCATCTCGGGGAGCAGACGGGCTGAGTTGTAGTCGCCATCAACACTACCGGCGTCGGTGTAAGTGGAAACCTTCGACAGTTCACTGCCGAAACCTAAAGTGAGGTAGCGATAAGAGTCATGGCCGTCACGGTTGAGGAAGGTGATTACGGGCTGCACATTTATGGTTCCGGCGGGGCGGAAGGGATTGGCGTTGAGCCAGAACAGGGCGGCGCCGATAGTGGCCACAGATGCCAGGGCAAGCCCGACCGCGGCTTTTAGCTGGAAACGATCGAGGAGTTCAACGGCGAGAACCCCGACGAACGGCATCGCCATGAGGGTGGCCCAGAAAGTGAAGCGCTCGAACGTCAGAATCTCGAAGGCGCGTCCCAGTAACCAGCGGGGCAATGGAGTGGTGCCACCTAATCCAAAAATAAAAGTGAGCCAGAAGCCAAACAGCAAGGGTCTCCAGCGTGGGTTAGAGGCGCCGCGGATGACGATGAACGGCAGAGCCAGAATTAAAGCCCCATAGGGAATGAGGAAATAATTGACCGCTGTAATGGAGTTGAGCAGGAAATTGGCGCGGCTGTCGTGAGGAATCGGAATCTGATGAATCGGATGTTGAATGAGAGCCAGCCAATATGGGAGGAGAACTACCGCAACTCCTCCAGCGACCAGAACTCCAAAGACGGCTGCACGCGACAAAACGCCAGCGATCGATCCCGCAACACGCTCGTCGCGGGCATCGAGATAGGCGGTCCACAGGACGGGACCAGCAAAGAGTACTACGCCGAAAATCAAAGTGACGTGATGGGCGGCGGCGGCAGTAAGACTGACGGCGACACCTTTAATGAGCGAGCGGCCGGAAGCCTCCGTCATCCATTCGTAAAAATACGGCAATGCATTCAAATAGAGAGCCGCGGAAGCGACCGTTGCGAGTTGACCTGCCTGATAGACGAGGAAGGCTAAGGCGCCTAGAAAGACGGTTCCTAGTGCGGCGTAACTGGCGGCGCGATCATCGATCCAAATTTTGGCAAAGCGGAAAACTCCGACGGGCAACAGCAGGACGGCGATCAACTGCACCAGCATGTAGCCCATTTTCAATCCCACGACATTCGACAGCAGGGCGATCCATTGGTGCGTCAATGGCGGATAGGTAGTTTGCGAGAAGCCGGCAAACCACTTTTCATTCCACGGATTGAACCAGTGGTGGGCATAGTGCGAGGCAAAAAACATATGAAAATTAGCGTCGAACGAGCCGGCGGGAAGCTCCATCAGCAGGAGCGGCCCATGAACGGCGAGCGCCACCAACACGATTGCAAGAAGCGGAATCGGCCGGGAATAGTTGCTGTAGTTACCGTAGTTACTTGAGTTACTTGGGACGGTGCTCACTCTTGTGCGCTCCTATCGCGCGCGCCCATACCTTGCAGCGAACACGTTGGATTCGGAAATCCAGTTGGGGGTTTACTTTGGCTGCGGGTTTTCCCGTAGGGATTTGATTTCGAAAAGCAGCCTTAGCGGAAAGACTGGCATCTGATGGTGGCCGCAGAACTTTGTAATGCGGGAGGTAAATCAACACTTGCGCCTAGCGTGGTGATTCAGTGAAAAGCCGATTTCCGCTCACGAGCTTTTGCATCGTTCTACTTTTCGGTACGGCTCTCGCTCAAACGTATGACATTAATGGCCAAGGGAGTAGTGCGCCTAAAAACCAGAAGGGCCAGCCAAACTCCTCCCAGCCTGCGCAGGAAGGCAGCTCCGATCAGAGTGGAAATCGATTTGGCTGGGGATCGAGCATTGACGTAGCCCGTCAGGCGCGAGCTGCAGACGAAGCGCTGAAGCGAAATGATTACGCGGCGGCGGTCTCGTTTGCGGAGCGCGCTGCGAAATCAGCTCCGCAAGACGCAGAGCTATGGTTCTTGCTGGGCTATGCTGATCGGCTGGACGAGCACTACCAGGCTTCGGTCGACGCCTATAATCGCGGACTTAAGCTCAAACCGAATTCGACGAATGGCATGGCCGGGTTGGCGCAGACTCTGGCGAGAATCGGCCGCGTCGCCGACGCGGAGGCTTTGCTTAAGCGGGTCACGGATGTCAATCCGAAAGATGCGAACAGCTTACAGTTAGCGGGCGAGCTTTTGCTGAATTCGGATCCGACGCAGGCACTGGACTTCTTGAAGCGCGCCGATATGGTGAGAACTTCGGCGCACACCGATCTGCTGATTGCGCATGCTTACACACAGCTAGGACAGCCGGATGAATTCACTCACTATCTGAACCTGGCGAAAAGCCGCGCTCCCAATGATCCCGAGGTGATGCGCGCAGTGGCCGGTGAGTTTCGCGACCAGGGACAGTTCGATCAAGCAATCGCGACCCTGCGGGCGATTCCCAAGAAGACAACCGACATCGAAGCCGAACTGGCCTACACCTACGAACTCGCGGGAAAGCAGCAAGAAGCTGCAGACCTGTATACGCGCCTTGCGAAAGCGGCGAAGGGCAACATTGGATTGGATCTAAGCGCGGCGCAAGCCCTGGTTGGTTTGGGCCAGATGGATGCGGCGCAGGCATTTCTTGATGATGCGAAGAAGATCGACAGCAACAAGTACCGGCTGCATGCGATTGAGGGAGCGATTGCCGAAGCGGACAACCGCTATGCGGATGCAAGCGCCGAATACAACCTTGCCATCGCTAACCTTCCCGCGAATGTTCAAGAAGGGCCGCTCTATCCCATTGAACTTCGATTGAATCTGTATGAGCTGGCGCTGCGACAGGAAGATGATGCGGCCGCGAAAAAAGAGCTGGATGCGGCAGCGGCGGCGATTCAGCAAGCGAATGTTCCGCCAGCTGCGCGACCTGAAATGCTGCGGTTGCGGGCTGCCATTGAAGCGGGTTCCGGTAACACCGATGCGGCGAATAAGGATTTGCAGGAAGCGTTATCACTGGCGCCGGGAAATGTGAATTCGCTTTTGAACTACGCCAGCTTGCAGTGGAAGATCGGGCAAAAGGATGCAGCGCAGGTCACCTTCGAGAAAGTGCTCGAAATCGATCACAACAATCGGACGGCGCTGGCTTCGCTGGGTTATCTGGCTCGCGACAAGGGAGACACGAAGCTGGCGGAGAATTATTTCAAGCGTGCGATAAATGCTCATCCGAAGGATTACGAACCGTATCTTGCTCTGGGAGATTTGTACACTGCGGCGCGAGATTTTCCGCCTGCTCAACGCAATTACGAAGAAGCGTACCGCCGCATGCCGGCGAACGCGATGATCATCGCAGGCGGCACGAATGCGGCACTGGAAGCGCAGAACCGACATTTAGCGAAGCAATGGCTGGATCGCGCAAAGGGCAAGATGAATGACAATCCCCAGGTTAGCCGCGAACGCGAGCGATATCTGACGCTGAAGGGCGATTACGCGGAATCAGCGAAGCTGGGATATTACGTTCTGGGAAAGCTTCCTCATGATCGCGAAGGCGTCGATTATCTGGCCTACGATCTTTATTACCTGGGCCATTACGACGAAGCGTTAGCGCTGGTGAAGAAGTACGAACCGATCCTGCCGAATGACAAAGACCTTCCGCTGGTTGCGGGAAATGTGAATGCGCACGATAGACATTTGCAGGAAGCGGTTGCCGACTACACGCGCTCTCTGGAGCTTGACCCGAAGATGGCGGCGGGCTATGAGGCTCGCGGCTTTGTGTTGAACGATCTGAAGCAGCCCGGAAAAGCCACGGAAGATTTCAAGACCGCGATTCAGTTACAAAGAGATTACGGGGAAGCGCACCTTGGTTTGGCATTTTCCGACCTGCAGTTGCACCGGCCGAGACCTGCTCTGGCGCAGTTGGACGTGACCCAGAAAATAATGGGCAAATCGCATGTGTGGCATCTGGCGCGCGCCGAAGCTTACCGGCAAGAGCAGGATTTCGTCCACGCGGAACCGGAATACAGAATCGCGCTGCAGGAAGATCCTAACGATCTAAGCACGGAATTGGCGTATGCGGATACGTTGTTCCGATTGCGGCGTCCGCAGCAGGCGCTGAACGCTTTGGACGTGGCGCAGAAACTGGCGCCCACCGATGCTCGAGTTTACGCGCTGCGAGCGCAGGTTCACGCCAAGGAGAATGATCGCGAGGCTGCGATGCGAGACATCCAACTGGCAGAGCAATATGGCAAGGATGACATCGACATCCTGATGGCCACCGGAGACGCTCTGTTGAGTCTGGGCGACCGCGACGCGGCCATGCAGAGATTCGCGCGAGCGTTGGATGTTCCGAACGGAGATCGGCTGGGAGTGCGGTTGGCGATCGCCCAAGTGTTCATGCGACAGGGGCATCCCGACGACGTGCGCCGGCAACTAGCGCTGGGTTTTGCGGAAGCCCGCGAAGGCAATTCCCCGGTATCGCCGGAAGACGTTTTGGAAGCGGCCAATATTTTTCTCGGCATTCATGATTTCGATTTGGCGGAAACCTACTTCGATAAGGCGAAGCTGGCGGGAGCCAATCCGCGTTTAGTGGAGATTGGACTAGCCAATACCTACGTGGCGGAAGGGCAGACGCACAAAGCGGAGGACGCGCTGGCGAGCCTGGGGCCAGTCAGCAATTTTACCGACGACTACGATTACATGATTGCGGCGGCCAACCTGTACCGGCAGCGGCAGGACACGGTGCATGCGCTTTCTTCCTTCGTGCAGGCCAATACAGTCGCGGGCCAAGATAATCAGGCGCTGACGCAGACGGCGCAGAATGAAGTGGCGATCGAGGAAGGCCATCAGATCAATCAGAATATAAGCCTTGCGCCGGAAGCATCGTTCGCACCGGCGCTGGAAGATATTAATGTCTACACGCTGGACGCGGAAATTCTGCGCGTCACCAATAATCCCGCGCTGTTGCCTCCGCCGCGGCATTCGTTTCAGAACTTAGCCGATACTCACTACAGAATCCATCTTGGCGAATTTCCGGTGATTTCCGGCTTTGTCGGAGAAAGCTTCACCACCGGTCGTTTTCTGTTCCACAGTGAGAGTGTCATCGAGGACCGCAATACCTACGACACTTATTTCAATGGGGGAATTACGCCAATTCTTCATATCGGCGCGAACTCGATCGCCTTCAACGGCGGCTTGCAATACGATATCCGCCGCGACACGATTTCGCCCGTGTACATGAGCCAGAATCTTTTTCGGCAGTTTCTCTATATTTCGACCAGTTCGTTCAAGAACTGGGTTTCGTTCAACGGCAGCGGAATTCGCGAAGCCGGACCGTTTACAGATCAGAATTTGCATTCGCGGGATCTTGCCGCCACCGCGGAATTTACCGTGGGAAGACCATGGGGACGCACTTCCCTGCTGACCGGATATATGGTGCGCGATCTTTTGTTCCGTCCTTTGATTGAGGAATATTTCAATACCTCGACTTATATTGGATTGCAGCAGAAGTTCGGGAACCGGCTGACGGCAGCGGTCCTGGCTGAAGATCTGCGATCGTGGCAGGTGCAGAACACAAATTATGCCATCGCACAGGCGTTCCTGCCGGGAGGGCGATTCGATTTCCGCGCCAGCCCGCGGTGGGAAGTGCAAGGGTCGTTCCTGCTTTCGCGGGGCGAAGGCTTCCACGAGTACGACAACGCGCAAAGCCAGTTCCTAGCGGCTTACACCCATACGAACCGCGTGACTTCGAGCGATGAGGGCAGATTTGGAGCCCTGATGAATCACTCGTTCCGGTTCTCGTTCGGAGTTCAGCAGCAAACTTTTTACAGTTTTGCCGGCGGTTCCAAGAGCACGATCCTTCCGGTGATTCACTTCAC
>JBAWBG010000078.1:0-35906 GCA_049589695.1 Candidatus Sulfotelmatobacter sp.
CGCTGCTCGGTGGCGAGGTTTTTGCCAACTCGAATCAGCGCACCAATTATGTGACCGACTGGAAGGACATCCAGCCACGCTTTGGCTTCGCCTACCAGTTCGCTCAGAAAATGGTGGTACGCGGCGGCTACGGAATCTACTACGGCCAGTCACGGTCCGGCGCCAGTGGAGTTGTGCCCTACGGCGGCCAGGGTTTCGACGAATACACCAATGTGATTTCGACCTATCATAACGATGGCGCCACCCCTTACCTGCACCTCAGCAACCCATTTCCCAACGGATTAAACCAGCCCGCTGGGAGTTCTCTTGGCTTGTTGAACGATGTTGGGTATGGAGCCAATGGTCCGCTGCGCACCGCGGCCGCAAACCTTACTCCCTACGAACAAAGCTGGAGCTTTGGTATTGAGCGCCAGATGCCATGGAGTGTGGTTCTGGATGCGGAATATCTCGGAAAGAAAGGAACCCATCTGCCTTTCAGCGGCGCCAATACCCTCGATATCCTGGGGCCGCAAGTTGAGAAGTACAGCGCGAATCAGATCAACACTCTCAATAGCTACGTGACCAATCCTTTCTCTTCGCTGAATGGTGGACCGATCAGCGACCCGAACAGCACGCTATCGAGCGCGCAAGTGCAGGCCGTTCAACTGGAGCTTCCCTACCCTCAATTCACCAGCGTGACTACGGACGTCCAGATGATCGGCAATTCGATTTATCACGGATTGCAGCTCACGGCGGCAAAGCACTTCAGCAACGGCCTGGAGTTCCTGGTCAACTACACATGGTCGAAGTCGATCGACGACTCCTCGGTCGGAGATGACAACGTAACCTGGCTGGGAAGTTTCACCAGCCTTCAGGATCCTAACAAACCGTACCTGGAGCGGAGTCTGTCGACCTTCGACATACCCTCCGTGCTGAAATTCAGCTACAGCTACGATCTGCCGTTCGGACGCGGCAAGGCTCTGCTCGGCAATATGCCGCGAGTGGTCAATGCCGTTATTGGGGGTTGGAGGACTAACGGCATTTGGCAGATTGCGGACGGAAGACCGCTGCCTATAACTGTTTCCAACGGAGGAACACCACTGCCCACCTACGGCTCGCAGCGGCCGAATCTGGTTGGCACGCCGAAACGCAACTACGGTCCCGACTGGCAGAACAGCTTCTTCACTAATCCTCAAGTCTTCCAAATGCCGGCCCCGTTCACGCTTGGCGATATGCAGCGAACCATTTCAAGCGTGCGATCGCCGTTGACTTTTACCAGCGATCTGTCGTTGAACAAGCTGGTCTCATTGTCGAGTCTGCATGAAGGCCTAAACCTGGAGTTGCGCCTCGAGGCACAAAACGCGTTCAATCATCCGCTCTTTAGTATGGGCACGCCTGGCCCTTACGGCGACAGTACGCTGAATGTTGGCGATCCCAGCTTCGGGGTGATCAGCAGCATGTCGCCGGTCGGGCCGCGGCAGGTTCAATTGGCCCTGAAGGTTAACTTTTAAGCGTGAGGCCGATTTGAAAGGAGCGCGGCTTTAGCCGCGCCGCAGCGCTCTCAAAGAATAAGGCTTTAGCTCTTGGGGCAGGCGGCGGAAAAACTCGTTGTTGATCGAACATCACCTCGGCGGCTAAAGCCGTTCCCGAAAGCAAAGGCAGCTCATCGCAGCGATAAAATCGCTGCGCCACCCAAAATCGATCCGGAGAATGGATTTTCCGCAGCCTGCTAGGGCAAAAGTGACAAACAACGATCTGACGAAGACCAGGAAGTCTAATGCTGTCTTATTTGTTCGGAGGTTTGTTTCATGATTCGGGGAACAAAGATTCGAGTGGCGGGGCTTTGTGTATTCATTTGCGGCTCTCTTTTTACGATGAATTCTCTTGTCGCCCAGACTGTCACGGTTGACGCAGCGCCGTCTCACGTGGTCAACACATTCAGTCCGCCGCACGCTTTGGGGGCGGCGATTGACCGGTTAAGGACCGGGACTGCGGACCACGTGCTCACCGATCCGTTGCTCAAGGAAATCCTGAATGCAGGGTGGCAGACGGTGACGTATCGCCAGAATACCGAGTTGATGGTCGAAGCGTGGCATTGGAATCCGAATGGCGCATGGAGTGATGCCGGGAAGCTGCAGGGTTACTTTGTGGGTAATGCGGAGCCGACCAGCGAGATGATCCGGCACTCGTGGGCTGCGCCGTTGCCGCATCGCGGATTCAGCCGAGGTGATGGAAATGGATGGTCCCGCCTTACCGACGGCGATCCGAATTCATACTGGAAGAGTAATCCTTATCTGACGCGGGCTTTCACGGGCGAGGACGACTCGCTCCATCCACAATGGGTGATGATCGACTTGGGTAGCAAGGTGGACGTTAACGCGATCAAGATCGCCTGGGCCGAGCCCTATGCACGGCATTACTCCGTACAATTTTGGACGGGCGAACTTGAGCCTTTTTACGAAGGAACAACCAAGGGCGTGTGGCAGACGTTTCCATTAGGCACGGTGACAGAAGGTAAGGGCGGTACAGTCACGCTGAAGCTGGTTTCCTGGATGATTCCGGTGCGATACGTACGCATCTGGATGACGGAATCGTCGAACACTTGCGACACTCATGGCTCAGCGGACAAGCGCAATTGCGTGGGATACGCCATCAACGAACTCTATGTGGGAGCGCTGTCGGCTGATGGCCAGTTCAACGACTATGTCACGCATTTTCCCAGCCGGGATCAAACTGTGACCTGGCCTTCGTCGGTGGACCCATGGCACGCGGCTACGGATCTCGACCAATCCCGCGGCGACCAAGTGGGATTTGATTTCTTCTTTACCTGCGGGGTTACGCGCGGGCTGCCCACCATGGTCCCGATTGCGATGTTGTATTCCACTCCAGAGGATGCGGCGAACGAAATCGCTTATCTGTACAAACGTCACTATCCGATCTCGTGGATTGAAATGGGCGAGGAAGCCGACGGGCAGCACATTTTGCCTGAGGACTACGGCGCTCTCTACATTCAGTTCGCCACCGCGATTCACAAACTCGTTCCGGAAGCCAAGCTGGGAGGGCCTCCGTTTGAAGGGACGTTTGGCGACGTCGAAGTATGGCCGGATGCGGCAGGAAAAGTTTCCTGGCTGGGACGCTTTCTGGATTACCTGAAGGCTCACGGCCGCATCAACGATTTCACTTTCTTTTCTTTCGAACACTATCCCTACCAGGACAGGCCTAGTTATTCGTGGGCTGATCTTTATCCCGAGCCGGGCTACGTGAGCCATATTGTTCAAGTGTGGAAAGATAACGGCCTGCCGGCAAACATTCCGTTTTTTATGACAGAGGGCAACATTGGAGGCGGCGCGGGACCATCGAGCGTGAAGAGCGGGCTGTGGCTGGCCGACTACGTGGGATCGATGATGAGCGCAGGCGCGGGAGCCACTTATTATTTCCACTACATGCCTTATCCTCACGAATTTGGAGGCTTTGGAAGCTTTCTGTGGATCGATGAGAACTACCACATCATCGGTTATCCTCCTCAGTATCTGGCTGCGCAGGTGATTACAAAGGAGTGGGTGCAACCGGTGGATGCGCCGCACCGGATGTTCAAGGCCTCGAGCGATATCGTCGATGCAGCCGGGAACGTGCTGGTCACGGCTTATGCCGTGGAACGACCCGATGGGCAGTGGTCCGTTATGTTGGTGAACCGGGATCAATCCAACGACCACACTGTGAAAGTGGTCTTCGCCGATGCGCAGACAAAACGCGATAGGTATTTCTCCGGCCAAGTGGATCGCATCACCTTTGGACCGGCGGAATATCAATGGCACCAGGAAGGCCGGGGAGGGCACGCCGACCCTGACGGACCCCCGACAAAAACAACGGTGTCTGGCGGCGCCGATGCGCGTTACGTGCTACCGAAAGCTTCCATCACGGTGCTGCGTAGCCGCCTAACGAATTGATGCTACTGATGGTTCGCTATCTCAAAAACCGGGCGCTACTTCCCTTTATTCATCGTGGCTTGATACATCGCCTGCAGCAAATCCTGGCCTTGGCCATCGTAGTCTGCGTCGAGCGACCACATGAAGGTGCCGCCGAGGTTGAGGATCCAATCGGAATACGCGACCCGGAGGTAAGTTGAAACAGGATCATCGTAGGTGATGAAGCCATCATTCCCATCGGTTCTCAGCATGTAGGGAACGAGCGCAATTGGATCGTAGAACGTCTCCCACCCATCCTTGTTAACGCGATTCTTGATGAATGGCGCGTAGTTCTCGGTCCGAACCTTGCCGTTACAGTCTCCGTCCTTGTCAGTCAACGAATTCGGACAAACTCCGAACAGTTGATTGATGTTGGTGTAGAAGTAACCGTAAAAGGGTGTTCCCATGTTCAGTTGTGCGGGCGGGACTTGCGCGAGAAATATTTCGGCGGCGTCGTGGTCGCTGCCGCCGGGCTGGCACTCCCAGGGTTCGGGATCGTTGGTGTCCCAAAAGATGGGCGAATTGAGCTGGCCGTCATCAGTCCAGGGGCCGGCGCAGTCGTACATCATGATATTGAAATAGTTGGTCGATTGTTGCAGATGAACCAGATCGTAGCCGTCCCCGCCCCAGGGCGCCGCGTCGATGGACAGAACATAGTCGGCGTTCGTCTCGCGCAGAGACGCCATGAGCTCTACAAAAAAGTCACGATCCTGTGTGGTTGCCGGATACTCCCAGTCAATGTCGAAGCCATCGTAGCCGTGCTTTGCAGCGAAATCCGCGAGTCCATCGACCAGGGTGAGAAGAGTTCCACTGCTCTCAACTCCGGTGAAGTCGCCACCGATGAGGAGAAGAACCTTGACGCCGCTTGCATGCGCCAGCGTGATGAGCTTGGGCTCGAGGAAGCCGCTGGGAACAGTCAACGCGCCATCTGCGTTGAAAGATACGCCGGCATGATTGATGTGGGTCAACTTGTGATACGGAATTTGTGCGGCGCTGTAAGGCGGAACCTGAGTCCTGGTCCAATAACCATAGTCGCCGACTAACCGCTTGGGGAGTGGTTGCGCGTCAGTGGAGTCCTGCGCATGGGAACATGGAGATTGAACCACGCAGGTCAGAATTGCGAGCAACAGCAGGCGAAGCGGGAAATGCGAACGGAGTCTCATGGATTTGTCCTCTGGGAGAAGCCTCTTGGAGGGAGGGCTGGACCGAACCCGCATCGTCGCACCAAGGGCGGGAGCCGAAGCATTCTACTACCGATTCAGAACGAATCGGTTTTAAATTTACTCACCACAGGAAGGGACTCATCACAGGACGAATTCTAAAAACTTTCCAGGCAATTCGGTCGTGGCTCAGTTTGAAAAGGGCCGCTGTGTGGGCGCGGAGATCCCTCGTCCTGCTGGTGAAAACGCGGGACTTCGGAATGACGCCGCAGGGGCACAGCGTTGAAGATCTTCATTGATCCACTACCGGCGGTTCGGATGTGGTGCGGCGGTCAATCCTTCAAAGCAAGCACGGATACGGAGAAGGGCAGCAAGCGGACTCTAACATCTGCAACATTTTGCGTCACCGTCTCTGGGGACGTTCCTCCGATGGTCTGGATTTTAGCGCCCAAACATTCTCTCGGCACCTCGACCGTAATTTCACGATTTCGCTCGTTGATCAGCACCAATTTTCGGTGGCCGTCCCGGATAAAAGCCTGTGCGTCGAGGGCGTCGGAGTCGGCCAGCTGGCCGTTGCTTTTTATGTCGGTATCGGCGAGGTCGTCTCCAGGGCCAAAATTGTTCTTGAGCAGCTCCAGAACGGTGAAGCGCGCGTTGGGCTTGCCGTTTGTCCAATCGATCATGCTGACGCTGGGGAATTGCGAAGGGTATCCGACCAGTTGCGATTCGCCCACGGAGTCGATGCCAAGTTTTGCCAGCTCGATGTAGAGATAGCCGTAGAGCGCCGCACTGAGATTCCAGTAGGCGGCGGGGATTGGCTTCTCGACATGGCCGGGTACACCCTGAACCATGTCGCCCGCAAGAATCGAACCGGCCTCATTGACCATGACTTTGGTCAAAGGCGACTGCCGGTCGCGAATCTGAAGAATGTAACGCGTAGCCGTGAGAAATTCGCTGGCCTGGTCAAAAAAAGTGTACTGCCAATCGTCCAATGTTTGGTCTCCCGAGGGCGTGGCGTAAAAGTGGAAGGAGATATAGTCCAAGGGCACGCCCGGCCTGTGATTGGTTGCATCCAGAAAATATGCGAACGTTCGCGGAAACAGGGATGGGGAAGACAGGGCGAGCGCCACGAATTTCATCGAAGGCGTAACTTTGAGGACGGCCTCCGCAATCGCATCGTAACGTTCGACGTATTGCTGGGGCCTGGTGTCGTGCTCGCCATCGATCTCGTTGAAGACTTCCCAGTAGCCGATGTCGAAGTGATGGCCGGAGGCGTGGAATTTTCCTAATTCGTCGGTAAAGCCACCCTGGGTGTACCAGCCGGCCAGTCGCGCATAGTAATCGGCCAGCGCGTGGACGTTGGCGAGTTCGGTGCCTTGCGAATAATCCCAAAAAACCTGGCCAGGATCCTCAGGATACACAACTGGCTTGGGCGTGGTAAACATCCACTGCGGGATGGTGCTGAAGCTGAAGACACTGGGATGCCCCTTCGACGCGCGGAGGAAATCGTCGACCAGCGGGTCCATGTATTTAAAGTCCCAAAAAGTTTGATCTACCTCGGGCGCGCGCAACTCTGCGACCGCCATCTTCGGGTAGGGAAACCAGAAGGCGTAACGAACATAGTCAGCTCCGAGTTTGTGGAGAGCCTCGAGGGCGGCATCGTGAATGGGCGATCCCCGCTGCAGCATCGGATTAATTACCGCTTGCAGGGTAGGCACGGTGTGGTTGGGTATTCTCTTTTCCCACTTCACAATCACTGAAGGCGCTGCAACTGAGGGTGCTGCCTGCGCGAGGAGTGCGCCGTTCGCGACTACGACAAACAGCGATAGAAGGAAGATGGAAGCGATGCGATGGTTCTCCGGTTTATTGGTCATTGCTTATAAGCTGCAAAGTTCTTGAGCACTCGCCTTCATACACTCTCGTTCATACAAGGCTCAGCTCCAGCTTTGTGACGGAAGCAGGCGGAATTTGGGCCGTGATCGCACTGCCCGTCGATTGCAGGTCTTTGACTTGTGGAGTCACTTCGTCTTTCTGATCGAAAGTATTGTGGGCGTGAAGATCGGAATTGGTGAGCACGCTCATTGTCCCCGCTTTTATGGAGGCGCCTCGAACTGTGATTTCCGTCTCCCGGGTTTCGGTCACGCTCGGGTTCACCAGGGTGAGTATCAAATTTTTGCTGTGCAACGATGCGGAACCCTTTAATCCCCAAAACGGCGTTGGCTGGCCATCGCGCGCATAATGGATGTTTGGGGCCGAGATGATGGCGCGCACCGCTTGCCCTCCCTGGTGAGCGCCGTACATTCCGAAAACATGGCCCACCGGAGTTACGCAGAATTTATCTTCGTGAGCAAGGTAAAGGCTGTTCAGACAATTTATCAACTGCGCCGGACTGGCAAGCGTGACTTTCTCCGGATGGCGGTTGAAGATGTCGAGGGTCATGGCGCTAAATACGGCGTCTCTGAGAGTGGGAGTTTGCTCGAGGAAGTCGCCCACCGTGAGCTGACTGCCGGGGCGATACCAGAGGCCCCACTCGTCAACTACGAGCTTTACCTGATGCGCTGCGTCAAACTCGCCCATCGCTTGCCAGTGACCCTCAATGAGAGACTCCACCCGGTAGCCTTCGTGCAATGCTTCATACCAATCCTGCACATCGAACTTAAGCGCATCTCCCTTGCCCTGATCCCAGTCCTGCGTGCGGCCTCGACTCAGGTTCCAGGAATAATAGTGGAGCGCCCAGCCGAAGATTGAGCTAAATAAATCTTTATCTTTTCGCGCGATCGACTCAAAGAATCCCTGCGTCCATTGCCAGTTATCGTCGTTCGGGCCGGAGGCGATCAAAGATAAAGGATGGCCATACTGCGGCAACCATGCGGTGTAGCGGCGAAACTCGGCGGCATATTCCGGAGCGGTGAAATTGCCGCCGCATCCCCAGGATTCATTTCCTACTCCCCAGTAACGAACGTTATAAGGTTCCGCAGAGCCATTGGCGGCGCGGGACTCCGCAAGAGTGGTGCTGCCCAAAGGCGAGTTGCAGTATTCCACCCAGCGATAAAACGCCTCGGCCGGCAAGCTGCGGACATTGGCCGCGAGATAAGGCTGACAACCAATCAGTTTGCAGAAGCGCATAAACTCATCGGTGCCGAACCGGTTGGACTCGTAAATGTGGTTTGCGGGAGCGGTGCTGGCATCGGCCTCACTCCAAAAATTGGTTCGTCGCGGACGTTTTTCGGCTGGGCCAACTCCGTCGCGCCAGTCGTAACTATCCGCGAAGCAACCGCCGGGATAGCGAATCACCGGAGCTTTAATCTTGCGCATCTCTTCGACGAGATCCTTGCGAATGCCGCCGATATTTTCGACCTTCGAATTCTGGCCGACCCAAACTCCGTCATAGATGACGCCGCCGAGGTGTTCAATAAAATGTCCGTAGATATTTGGCGAGATCGTGCCCAGTACTTCGTCCAGCAAGACCTCAACGCGGGAATCGGATGGACTCGATGCGGCTGCGCGCGCCAACCGCACAGGTTTCGCAAGCAACAATGCGGCTGCGCTTAATGCGCTGTCACTGAGGAACTCGCGGCGTCGGATCACAATCGTTCCTCAGCCGCGCGGGAGGAGCGCCATTTATGGGAACCGCTTCGCATCTCAGGCTGGATTCTCTGGAATCGATAATTAGCTTTTGAAGCTCTTGAAAGTGCGGAAAGAGTATAACCCAAGGCGAGCATTGGTCCTCGAATGTCGGAAACGCTCGCGAAGCAACTTCCAAAAGCTTCTGCTGGTGCTCTATACTCCGTTCTTATTGCGAATGCCCTCTTGAGCATGCTTCAGGTTCCAAGCCCCTTTCGGCGAAGACGGCTGTCTCTGGCAAGAAGCGTTCTGCGTTGCACTCTGTTACTTCTGTGCTCGCTCGCGTTTGCGGATCAGTCCGGGCAATCGCTGGAACTTTCGCGGCCAATTCGATCGTGGGAGTTCCTTTCGGCCGTTGGCACCCGTGCCGCGGTGTTCGGAAACGAACAAGGAAACCTGGAAGTGTGGGTCTACCCGTTGAAAATCCTGCGTGATTTTCATTTGCGGTTCCACATCGACGGCGCCACGATACCGGCGGAAACTCTGGCGCGAACTTTGATTGTCCATCCGGAATCGACCACCATTGTCTATACCGGTGACACTTTTTCCGTGCGCGAAACTTTGTTCGTGCCAGTGCATGAGTCCGGCGCGATCATCGCGTTTGAAGTGGAGACCGCCGAGCCTCTGGAAATCGAAGCGATTTTCAAACGCGATTTTCAACTGGAATGGCCCGCAACCATCGGAGGAGTGGCCGAAGATTGGGATCCGACTTTGAGGGCTTTTCTTTTCGCAGACGAATCGGAAAAGTTTCACGCGCTGGTCGGTTCTCCGACGGGAGTGAAAGCTTCGGAAGAATACTCTACGAATTATTTCTCATCTGCCCAGGATTCCATGCTTCTGGGTGCGACAAAAAAAGGAAGCGATACGAAGCTTATTGTCGTTGCGGCGGGAGTCGAAGGGCGGGGTCCGCTGGCGAGCCTCTACCATCATCTGGCCAATGACTATGCGCAGTTGCTGCAGGATTCGGCGGGATATTACCGCGATTATCTGGATCGCACAATCAAACTTAAGCTTCCCGACTCGCAAATCGAAACAGCGTATGACTGGGCGAGAGTCAGCATGGTGCAAGGGCTGGTGCAGAACTCGTTTTTGGGAGAAGGTCTGGTTGCGGGGTTCAATACGTCGGGCGATAACGATCGCCCGGGGTTCGCCTGGTTCTTTGGGCGGGACGCGGAGTGGACTTCTTTGGCGCTGGATGCCGAAGGTGATTTCTCAACTGTGCGCCAAGCTTTGGATTTCCTGAGCAAGTATCAACGGATGGACGGCAAGGTGCCTCATGAAATCTCTCAAAGCGCCAGCTTCATGGATTGGTTCAAAACGCCATACGCGTACGCCTCCGCGGACGCTACTCCGCTGTTCATTATTGCGGTGAACGATTACGTGACGCACAGCGGAGACATTGAATTCGCCCAGCAGAAATGGGACAACCTATCGAGGGCGTACGAGTTTCTCCGATCCACCTACGACGCGGAAGGTCTTCCGCAGAATGTGGGGGTGGGAACCGGCTGGATCGAAGGAGGGCCGCTCTATCCGGTGCGGATCGAAATTTACCAGGCTTCTTTGGGAGTAGAAGCCGCACGCGCGCTTTCTCACCTCGCTCATCTCCTGGGCAAAGAAGATCTGGCCGAGCACCTCGAGCAGACGTTCGAGCGAGAAGAGCCAGTATTGGACAAGAATTTTTGGTCGCCGGAAAAGAAGATCTACGCTTACGCTCTCGATGCCAATAACAACCCTCTCGAGGTGCCCAGCGTTCTGGCTACCGTGCCGATGTGGTTCAAACAACTTAACGGAGATCACGCTCGAAACATGATTGAACAGCTCGCTGGTCCCGATCAGGAAACTGATTGGGGGATGCGGATTCTTTCTTCACGCGACCCGAAATACAATCCGAGCGGATATCATTTCGGAACTGTTTGGCCGCTGTTCACGGGTTGGGCGTCCGTAGGCGAGTATCGTTATCATCGCCCGTTGCCTGCCTACTCGAACTTGCGAGCGAATGCTTTGCTGGCTTTGAATGGGTCGCTGGGCCACGTCGCCGAAGTTCTTTCCGGCGACTATTTCCAGACTCTGGCCACGGGATCGCCGCAGCAGATTTGGTCGGCGGCAATGGTGGTCAATCCTCTGCTGAGCGGATTGCTCGGCCTGCAAGTGGACGCTACCAGTTGTCAGTTAAACTTCGCTCCGCACGTTCCAGCGGACTGGAATTCGTTCTCTGTGAGTAACGTGCGCCTGGGTAGTGTGGCGTTGGATTTGAATTACCAGCGGACGCCGGACAAAATCCAGTTAGAAATGCAATCTACGGGCGCGGGAAAGTGTTCGCTTCAGTTTTCGCCGGGGTTGAGCTTGCGCGCAAGGATTGCGGCCGTTCGGCTCAACGGACGCGCGCTGCCGTTTCGTATCGAAGCGAACTCTTCGGATCAGCATGTGACCGTGAATTTTCCGATTGTGGGCGACCGAAACACAATCGAGATCCAGATGAAGAATGATTTTGAGCTTGGCGTCTCGACAACTCTCCCATCGCTTGGCAGCACTAGCGAAGGTTTGCGAGTTCTTTCCGAATCGTGGTCGGCGAAGCGAGATACTCTGACCCTGCTTCTCTCGGGAGCGAGCGGAGCGAGTTATGAACTCTCGGCATGGAATCCAGAGCAGGTTTCTTCCGTCGAAGGGGCTGAGATTGAACAGAAAACCGGCGTGGAAGCAAAAGTCCGTGTGAAACTTCCGGTGAGTGGTCCCGGAGCTGATCCTAAGGCTAAAGTCATTTTTCATTTTGCTGCGCGGTAGAGACGCAGTGGTCTTCGTCTTTGGCTCTTGGGCTCTGGCTCTTGGGCCTTGGCTCTTGAACATCATGTAGAAGGATGGGAAATGCCTCAGAAGTTTAGATTCATCGTTCTATTGATTACGCTCCTGTGCCTTGCGCTTTCTTTTTCTCAGGCGCAGAAAAGCCCGGCGAGTGGCGATGGCCATCAATGGTGGCAGGATGCCGTCTTCTATGAAGTTTATCCTCGCAGTTTTGCCGACAGTAACGGCGACGGTATCGGCGATCTCAAGGGAATCGAATCCAAGCTGGATTATTTAGAGCAACTCGGCGTGGACGCGATCTGGATTTCGCCCTGCTATCCTTCCCCGCAAGTCGATTTCGGATATGACGTTTCGGATTACGAGAACATCGATCCCATGTATGGAACCATGGCCGATTTTGATCATCTGGTTCAGGCCGCGAAGAAACGGCACATCCGCATCATCATGGATTTTGTTATTAACCACTCTTCCGACCAGCATCCATGGTTCCTGGATTCGAAATCATCGCGCACGTCCGCGCATCGCGACTGGTACATCTGGCGCGATGGCAAAGGCGACGGCCAACCTCCTAATAATTGGATCTCCGGTTTTGGAGGTTCGGCGTGGAAGTTCGATCCCACAACCGGCCAGTATTACTACCACTTCTTTGCCACCGCGCAACCTGATTTGAACTGGCGCAATCCGGCCGTTGAAAAAGCCATGTTCGACGTCACGCGATTCTGGTACAAGCACGGTGTTTCCGGATTTCGTCTGGATGCCGTCGATCTTTTGTTCGAGGATCCGAAGCTGCACGAGAATCCCATTCGGCCAGGAAAGAACGAAATGGGCGACCAGAATATGGTGAACAAGTACAACGATAAGCTGCCGGAGAATCATGAGGTTCTCCGCCGACTGAGGAGCATTGCCGACGAAAGCGATGCCGTTCTGGTGGGCGAGACTTATACCGACAGCGCAGCCGAGTTGAAGGAATACTACGGCGCCCACAACGATGAAATTCAGTTGCCTATGGATTTCATGTTCTGCACTCTCGATAAGCTTTCCGCGCCCGATTTCCGTAAACAGATTGCGCTCGCCGAATCCACAGGCGGCTGGCCAACTTATGTCATCGGCAATCATGATATGGCACGATCCTACGTGCGCTACGGTGACGGGAAGCACAATGACCAGATCGCCAAACTGATGGCAGCGCTTTACTTGACGCTGCGGGGCACTCCGATTATGTATTACAGCGAAGAGATCGGCATGGAGAACAACGATCCCAAGCGCAAGGAAGATGTGAAGGATCCGATGGGAGTTACGGGATGGCCGGGATACAAAGGCCGCGACGGCGAGCGCACTCCCATGCAATGGGACAACTCGGCCAGCGCGGGATTCACGACCGGAACACCGTGGCTGCCCGTTCCAGCGAGTGCGAAGACGCACAATGTTGCGAGCGAATTAAACGACCCGAAATCCATTTTGCAGTTTTACCGGCAGTTGCTGGTCTTACATCATCAGAATCAAGCGCTCGTGGACGGAGATTATGTGGCGCTGAACCAGGACGATCCCAACGTGCTCGCCTACCTGCGGCGGTATAAGAATGAAGCCGTGCTGGTCGTTCTAAATATGTCAGGGACAGAGCAGCATGTTAGTTTTAATCTTTCCTCGGAAGGCTTCCCTTCTGCTAAGGCGAGGACTCTACTCACGACCTCGGCGCCAGCGCCCACTGGTCAGTTAGATCAAATCATTGTGGAGCCATTCGCCGCATACATCGCACAAGTCTCCCGATGAGGTTGCATGAGAGAAATTAACCAACGACACTTTTTGTGGATAGAGTGGCTACAAAAGATTCTGATTGGAATCTTGATGACGTGCGCACCTGTCTGGGCGCAGTCAAATGGCGGTCAAAGTGCACTGCTCTCTAGTCTTGCCTCACCTCGCGACTATGTTCAGAAGCGGGCTTCGAGCTATGACCGGACTGGCGGCAACAACGATTTTTACAAAATTGCGGCCGGAGACACGATCACGTTACTCGACGACTCAGGCCCAGGAACGATTACCCACATTTGGATCACGATCGCATCGCCTGAGCAGTATCACTTAAAAAAGCTGGTTCTACGCATGTATTGGGACGGGGAAGCGTCGCCGAGTGTGGAGACTCCGATCGGCGACTTCTTTGGCCTCGGGCTGGGCGATTACTTCCAATTTGAATCCATTCCGCTGTCAGTGGCCTCGGATAAGGCTTTGAACTCGTTTTTCCCGATGCCCTTTCGCAAGCGAGCCAGAATCACAGTGACCAATGAAGGAAAGGAAGGCGCGGATGCGTTTTATTTCAACATCGACTATCAGGCTCTGCATCATGACCTTCCCGCGGACACCATGTATTTTCATGCACAGTATCGTCAGGCAACGCCAGCCAAAGGTTGGACGAATCAGTGGGAATCGAACGACAACGCGGCCGTGAATGCGAAGAAAAATCTTGATGGAGAAAACAATTACGTCTGGTTGGAAGCTAGCGGGCAGGGACACTTCGTGGGCGTGACCATGTCAATTCTTCAGAATCAGGACGGCTGGTGGGGCGAAGGTGATGACATGTTTTTTGTTGACGGCGAAAAACTTCCTTCCATCAACGGCACCGGATCGGAAGACTACTTTCTCGGAGCATGGGCTTTTGGCCATCCATTCTCCTATGCGTTATTCGGAGCGCCGGTGGTGGGCCCCGAGCTTGCGGGCAGCCGTTCGTCGGTGTATCGGTTTCATCTGGATTCGCCTATCCCGTTCACCAAATCTCTCAGAGCGACGATCGAGCATGGCCATGCCAATCATCGCTCCGACAACTTTTTTTCGGTCGCGTATTGGTATCAGAAAGAGCCTCACGCCGCCTTTCCTGCCCTGCCGTCAGTGGAGCAACGCCTGCCTCGTATCTATCCCGTGGGAGGTCCGGGAAATGGGGCTCAATAAGATTGAAGGGGTCTCTGCTTGAATAAATTGGTGGTGGCTTTCGGATGGTCTTTCGCACTTGTCTTCATGTTTATGGGGGCGGAGTCTGCGGCGCAGACCATTCAGGTCGACATCACTCCGGGGCACTCGACAAATCACTTTCGTCCCAACGAAACGCTGGGAGCCGGCGTGGATCGCATTCCCGCGGAAGCAGTCGACAGCGGATTAACTCAGCCAAATTTGGGCAGAGCCATGGCTTCCGGTTGGCAGCCCGTCAGCTATCGCAACAATACCGAGCTCTCGGTTGAGGCTTGGCATTGGAATCCTCGGGGCACATGGAGCGAACCGGGCGACAAAGGATACTTTACCGGTTCGACGGTTCCCGGCGAACCTATTCGTTACTCCTATGGATATGCGTTGCCGCATCGTGGCTTTACGCGAAATGACGGTACTCCGAACGCAGGTTTTTCCCGCATCACCGATGGAGATGAGAATACTTATTGGAAGAGTAATCCATATCTTACGCAGCGCTTTACCGGGGAAAGCGATTCCTTGCATCCGCAGTGGGTCGTGATCGATCTGGCACAAACACAACAGGTCGATAGCATGCAGATCAAGTGGGGCGAACCGTACGCCACAAAATTTGTGGTGCAGCACTGGACCGGAGACGATCCCATGCACTGGCCCACGCGCGGAGTGTGGCAGACCTATCCTTTGGGCGTGATTAAACACAGCCCTGTCGGATCAGACATCCTTCGATTGAATCCGAGTCCCCTTCCGGTCCGCTTTGTGCGCATTCTGATGACAGAGTCTTCGAATACCTGTGGAACTCATGCATCGGTTGACCCGCGGGATTGCGTCGGTTACGCGATTCGCGAGATTTATCTTGGAACGTCCTCAGCCGACGGAGATTTCCACGACATCCTGCGGCATACACCCGATCAGGAACAGACAACGACTTATTGCTCTTCGGTGGATCCGTGGCATGAATCTTCGGACCTGGGCACAACTCATCAATCCCAGGTAGGCTTCGATCTTTTTTTTGAAAGCGGCGTCACCCGCGGGCTTCCTGCGATGATCCCGGTCGCTTTGTTGTACGACACTCCGGAAAATGCGGTTGCCGAGATCGCCTATCTCGAGAAGAGGAAATATCGAATCTCTTATGTCGAGATGGGAGAAGAGTCCGATGGCCAATATATGGCTCCGGAGGATTATGGCGCACTTTATCTTCAGTGGGCCACAGCGCTTCACCGCCTTGACCCCACTCTGAAACTAGGTGGGCCTTCATTTCAGGGCGTAAACCAGGACATCGAAACCTGGCCTGACGCAAACGGCGAAGTATCGTGGACCGGGCGTTTCATCGCCTATCTCAAACGACACGGCCGCATGCGCGATCTGGCCTTTTTTTCTTTTGAACACTATCCCTACGACCCTTGCAGAATTCCCTGGGGCAGTCTTTATGAAGAGCCACAGCTCGTAAGCCACATCATGCAAGTCTGGCACAATGATGGAATCCCCGCGGACCTTCCCATGTTTATTACAGAATCAAATCTCTCCTCGGGCGCCAGCGAAACTTACATGGATATTTTTTCCGGGCTCTGGCTGGCCGATTACATTGGTTCATTCCTGACTGCGGGGGGCAATGGAGTTTACTACTTCCATTATCTGCCATTGCTGATGGAACACGGCTGCAGCGATTCGCCGGGAACCTTCGGGATGCTGACCGTCGATGGCCATTACAAAATTCAGCAGCCCCTGGCGCAATTCTTCACCGCTCAGATGATCAACCTTGAATGGGTCGTTCCCGGCGATAAACAACACGATGTATTCTCTGCCAGGAGCGACGTCAACGACGGCGCGGGACACGCCATGGTAACGGCGTATGCGCTGAAGAGTCCCGATGGCCAGTGGTCGCTGCTGGTGGTAAATCGTGACCAGCGGAATGCTCACCGCATGAAGATTGTATTTAAGAACCAGGACAGTGGCCAGAATGATGCATTCGATGGAACGGTTGTGATCTCCATCTTCGGAAAGGGACAGTATCAGTGGCATCCCGGAGTTACGCGTTCCGTGGGACATGCTGAATATCCAGCTGAGCCTTCGGTCACGGTGGAAACCACGGGTGTGGCCGATCCGGATGGACCGATTCTGCACATGAAGCAGAGCGTCAGTGCAGGTACAGCTTATGACTTGCCGGCAGCATCGGTGATAGTAATTCGGGGCAACATTCGCGCGGAGTAGCTTCGTTCGTCAAATCCGAATGGCTAAGAGGTAGGCCTGGGGCGCAGGTTGCGCCCCGAGACCCCGCCCCGAGACCCAGGAAACCAACGACTTCGTTTTATCCTTAACAACAGCCAGAGCCGGAAATTGACCGCTCTCGTTTCGCCGAGTTCAAGCCAGGTCGAAGCGATCGAGGTTCATCACCTTGGTCCATGCCGCCGCGAAGTCCTTCACAAACTTCTCTTTGGAATCCGCGCTGGCATAGACTTCCGCGAGAGCACGCAACTGCGACTGCGAACCAAAGATCAGGTCTGCGCGAGTAGCGGTCCACTTAAGCTGGTTTGTCTTCCGGTCGCGCCCTTCGTAGACGCCCTCCGAAACGCCTTCGACTGTATTGGCGGGCTGCCATTGCGTACTCATGTCGAGCAGGTTGACGAAGAAATCATTCGTCAGCGTCTCGGGGCGCTTGGTGAAGACGCCGTGTGTCGACTTTCCGGCATTTGCACCCAACATACGCAGGCCACCAACGAGAACGGTCATCTCAGGAGCAGTCAGCGTCAACAATTGCGCCCGATCCACCAGCATCTCTTCAGCTGACAGAACCTGTCCGCCGCGGAGATAGTTGCGGAAGCCGTCTGCGACGGGCTCCATTACGGCGAATGAGTGCACGTCGGTCTGTTCCTGCGAAGCATCCGTGCGCCCCGGCGAGAAGGGGATTTTCACGTCGTATCCGGCAGCCTTCGCCGCTTTCTCGATCGCAGCGTCGCCGCCAAGAACGATCAGGTCAGCCAGCGAGATTTTCTTTCCCTTGCTTCCGTTCGTCTGGGCGCTGTTGAACTCCTTTTGAATCGCCTCCAGCTTCGGCAACACCTTCGCCAGTTCAGCCGACTGGTTCACTTCCCAATCCTTTTGCGGAGCGAGGCGAATGCGCGCCCCGTTCGCTCCACCGCGCTTGTCTGAGCCGCGGAACGACGCTGCCGCTGCCCAGGCTGTCGTCACCAGTTGGGAGATCGACAGTCCCGAGGCGAGGATCTTCGCCTTAAGACTGGCAATGTCCTTCTCCCCGATCAATTTATGATCCACAGCGGGAACGGGATCTTGCCAGACCAGTGTTTCCTTGGGAACGAGCGGACCAAGGTAGCGTGCGATTGGCCCCATGTCGCGGTGCGTCAGCTTGAACCAGGCCCGCGCGAACGCATCCGCAAACTGATCCGGGTGCTCATAGAAGCGCCGCGAAATTTTTTCGTAAGCCGGGTCGAAGCGCAAGGCGAGGTCCGTGGTCAGCATGGAGGGCGCGTGATGCTTTGAGGGGTCATGCGCATCCGGTACCGTGCCGTTGCCAGCGCCATTTTTCGGCGTCCATTGATGGGCACCGGCCGGACTCTTCGTCAGTTCCCAATCATATTTGAACAGGTTGTCGAAAAAGTTATTGCTCCACTTCGTCGGCGTCTGGGTCCAGATGACTTCCAGGCCGCTGCCGATAGTGTCACCACTATGACCTTTGCCAAGCTTATTCTTCCACCCAAGGCCTTGATCCTCGATGTTGGCACCTTCCGGTTCGTTGCCTACGTATTGCGCGGGAACGCCAGCACCGTGGGTTTTGCCGAAGGTATGTCCGCCGGCAATGAGCGCAACTGTTTCCTCGTCATTCATTGCCATGCGGGCGAAAGTCTCCCGAATGTCCCGCGACGCAGCAATCGGATCCGGCTTGCCGTTGGGGCCTTCGGGATTCACGTAGATCAGACCCATTTGCACGGCGCCGAGAGGATTCTGAAGATCCCGATCGCCACTGTAGCGCTCGTCCGCCAGCCACGTGCCCTCAGGTCCCCAGTTCAACTCTTCGGGTTCCCAGACATCCTCGCGGCCACCACCGAAACCGAACGTCTTGAAGCCCATCGATTCGAGTGCGACGTTGCCGGCCAGAATCATGAGGTCGGCCCAGGAAATTTTTCGGCCATACTTCTGCTTGATCGGCCAGAGCAGGCGGCGCGCCTTGTCGAGGTTTACATTGTCTGGCCAGCTATTGAGTGGTGCGAAGCGCTGCTGTCCGGATCCGGCACCGCCGCGGCCGTCGCCGATGCGGTACGTACCCGCGCTGTGCCATGCCATACGAATGAACAGCGGACCATAGTGGCCAAAGTCTGCCGGCCACCACGGCTGAGAATCCGTCATCAGGATATTCAGGTCCTTAATCACGGCATTCAGGTCGAGCGTCTTGAACTCTTCCGCGTAATCGAACTCCTTGCCCATGGGATCAGACTTTGGCGAATGCTGGTGCAGGATGTTCACGTTCACCTGATTAGGCCACCAATCAACATTCGTGTGGGTTTGGCGAGCGCCGTGCGCTACCGGGCACTTTCCTTCGGGTGTGGTGTGTTTGTCCTTAGTCTCAGGGGAAACGCTCCCCGATGAAGTCGCGAGTGTATTTTCCATAATGTGTTCGTCCTTCCAATTCTGAATGAATACTGCACGAAAATTATGTTTTGGTGCTGCAGCGCCGACAGAGGCCGAAAACCTCGATCAACGGCTGCGTAAGATCAAAGCCATCCGGCAGCTGCCGGGATAGCCGGGCGAAATCGATGAACTCTCCTTCGATGTCCTGCACCGATTTGCAGCGCGAGCAAACCAGGTGGTGGTGAGGAGTGAGATTGCCGTCGACGCGCAGGGTGTTCGCGTGAGGACTGACCTCCCGTAGCAATCCACACTCGATGAAAAGCCGCAGATTGTTGTAAACCGTGGCCAGAGAGATAGACGGAATGCGGCGGCGAACGGCGGCGTAAATGTCCTCTGGAGAATAGTGCCCGTGAGAAGCGACGACAGCCTCGTAAACCACCTGGCGCTGGTGCGTGACCGCCAAGCCGTGCTGCGCGGCTAGTTCACGGAACTGTCCATGGGTAAGGCGCATGATTATCGGATGAGAACTATTATAAAACGATAGAAAAAAGTGTCAAGCGGGAATTCTTATTTCGAACTCAGAAGGCGGCGGCCGGCGGTAAGAATACGGCCAGTGATGCAACTGCAAGGACACTACCCTTTTCCGCGCAATCAAGTAAGATTTTGAGGCCCCCGCACAGCGGGATGCGCCATGAAAATCCCCTCTTTCCACACGCCACTCCCGGAAGAGCAAGGATCAGACAGCGATGCGCCCCAGCTTTGAGCTTCGAGGTTAAGAGCGATTGGAGAAAAGTAGCGACCAGCAAACCCGCACTGAATCTAACACGCGGCTCGTTGAGCAGATCAACATTTGTCTGCATTCGGGCGACTACTCTCACGCCGTAGATTTGTTGCGAGGCGCGGCCGCCGAATTCCCTAACGATGCCGAGCTGTCCGAACTGGAAAAGCTCGCCCTGGACGGCGTTAAACGCAAAGCCGAAGCGGACCGTCTGATCACCGAAAGCCAGGAACTGTTCTCTCAGCAGAAGTCCTCCGAAGCGATTCAGTTGTTGCGTGAAGCCTACGAACTGGATAAAAACAACTCTCTCGCTCGCGCCATCCTGGCTAATGCCCTGGTCGAGCACGCGCATTCCGTTGTAGAAGCTGATTGGCTGGAAGCCGAGACGCTGACCAATCAGGCGCTCAAGTTGAATCCTGCACATCCCACGGCAAAAACAATCCGCAGCCAAATCGAAGAGCAGAAAAAAACAAGCTCTGTGGAGGATTGGGTTGCGCGAGCGCGCCAACTTCAGTCCTCCGGCGATCTATTCGCAGCCTTGGCTTGGATTGCAGAGGGATTGGCGGTTCATCCCGACAACCCCAAGTTGATTCAGGTTCACGATGCAATCCAGCGCGACCAGGGCGCTCGACGGCGCCAGGCCCGGCGCGGCGACGTGGAAGACCTGCGGCGCATGGAGCTTAGAATTAATGAAGCCTCCGACGTTGCTGCAAAACAGGCATTAGCCGAGCGCATCCAAGTGTTGGCTGCCAAGTATTGGACCGATGGCGAAATCCTAGCCGTGGCCAATCGCCTTCTGGGCCAGCTGGGATTTGTCCCCCGGGAGAGTTCCAGCGCCTCAGCGCACAGCAAAGGTGCACCCGTCATTTTTCACGTCCCGCGGCCCAGCGCTCCGGAGACTTCAGGCGCTACCACCAGCCAGGCTCCGCCAAGCCCGACCACGGCAAGCCCGGCTCCGGAAAGCCCGGTGCAACCCCAGAATGTTCCGACCGCCGCTATTCTGCCCAGCAAAGTTCCGCCCAAAGTTCCGCCGAGCGAAGTTCGTCCCCGCAAGGCTTCGCCCAGTATTGCACCGGTGCGCTTAGTCCCCAGCACTCCGCCGCAAGGCGCCGCCGCTTCCGCCGCCGAGCCTTCTGCAGCGGCGGCCAAAATGACATCTCCATCATCGCGGCCAAAGCAGCCGACGAGGTCGAACTCGACACCGCTGATCCTCACAAAGCTGATCCTTGTCTCCGCCGCCGTTGCGATAATTCTGGTGGCAGCGACTTTCTTCTTCACGCGAAAACACTACACTCAACCAATAGCGAGTACGCCCGCAACCGCGCCCACCGTCTCTGCTCCGGCCGTCTCAGCTCCGGCAACAACAACCCCCGAACCATCTTTGCCTGCTTTGGCTGTTTCTTCCGAGACCACCGCCAGAAAGATGACGGTCGATGATGAGCCGTCGGCGCAGCCTGGCCACAACGTGGGCACGCTCGTTGTGGTTGCCGGTCAAGACGGCGCAAGCGTTTTTCTCGACGGAAAACTTCAACGCCAAGTCACTCAAGCCGGCCAGTTGCGCCTGCCGAATCTCGAACTCAGGGACTATGTTGTACAAGTCTCGAAGAGTGGCTTTCAGGATCCTCCACGGCAAAAGATCCGCATTCGCAATGGCGAACAGGCCACGCTTATCTTCAAGCTCCAACCGCAGAACCTGCAACCGCAACCTCGCCTCGCTTCGCTGACCATCCAGGGCGGGGCTCCCGGCACGACGGTTCTTGTCGATCAAACTCTGGTTGGTACGATTCAGTCCGACGGCACGCTCGATGTCTCCGACGTCAATCCCGGAGACCATACGGTCGAACTGCGCAATGAGCGATTCAAGCCCCGTCAGTTCAAGAAACACTTCGTTGTGGGCGGAACCATATCTCTCGCTTCTGCGGATGCCGCGTTGGAAGCCGCTCCCGGGGAATTGAAAATTACCTTCACGCCCGCTGACGCCAAAGTTGCAATCGCGAAAGGCGAGCTTCTGAAGATGGTAAGCAGTGGCGTCCCGCTCAATCTTGCTGCCGGTACGTACACGCTTACCGCGCGAACCGCTGAAAGGTTCACGCGCTCGTCGACGCTCGAAGTGATACCCGGTCAATCCAAGACTTTGGATTTATCTCTCGCCCCGAGCGGTATGTCGAAGTGGGACGATCCGGGCGCATGGAAGCAGGAGAGAGATTCTTTCATTCGCAAAGGTGGGGACTTCGTCCTATACGGAGTGGCGCCTGCCTCGGGCACATTTGTTTTTTCCGCTATGCTCATCAAGGGGCACGTCTTGCAATGGGTGTTCAACTACAACGACCCCAAGAACTACATCCTTTTCCAGATGGATGAGAATAATTTCTACCGCGCTGTCATTCGCAACGGCGAGAAAACGGACGAGATCAAAGTTTCCAATAAAGGCGAAAAGAAAAGCTTCCGCACGCTGCAAGTCCGCGTTAGTCCCACGGAGCTAGTCCACCAGATCAAGCAGGGTGACAGTTGGACTGTCGTGGATCGCTGGACGCAGCCCGGTGCTAATCTCAGCCGAGGCAAGTTTGGTTTCTACATACCCGGCAACGACCAAGTAGCGCTCTCCAGCTTCGCTCACTACAGTGACCTGAACATTCGCTAGCAGCTTACCGCTATCGCGGTATTTTATTTTGCTGCAGTGTATCCACCATCTGCTTTGCTTCTCCTAAGGTGCCGCCGTAAAGTTTGCGGGCGACGTATGTGGCAGTGATGGTCTGGCCGCGGGCAGCCAGTTCGCGGAGTTGCTTCTGCTGGTCTTCGCGGCTAAGCGATTTCAGGTGCGTGAAGTCCTGCCTTAAGGAAATCGGATCGGCGATGACCGTGTAGGGGCGCAGCGCGGCGAGGAAGCTGCGCGTGCCCGGTACGACGTCCCAATGGATGCGAATAGATGTCGGCGTGGTCAGCGTGACTGGATAATCCTGGTAAAGCGTCGAACTGCTGCCATACCAGTGTTTTTTCAATGGGGCCTGTTCGCCGTGTTCAGCCTGCAAGGCCTCCGAAAGGGGAGCGGTATCGCCGGATAACTCGAGTTCGACATGGCGCAGGTATTGCGTTTGGGTGGCGCCGGGCTTCATGGGATCGGGCGTCTCTACTCTCTCTTTGATCAAGCGGGCCGACGCGATCTCGCCGAGAGAAAGAAACACGACCGAAGGATCATCGGCGGACAACTGATAGTTCAGATAAGAACGATATTGCACGTAGATTCCCGTATCGTTCATGCGGACGAGCCAATTTGACGGATGGAAGCGGGCAGTGACCATCCTGAAAGTTAAAAGCAGGAAAAGCAGTAGAAACGAGCCGAAGAAGTAGCCGGGCGGCGATTTTTTTGTGTATGCGTGGAAGAAAAAGGCCGAGGCGACGGCGAATCCAGACAGCCAGACGATCAAGGCTCGCAGACGCGAGTGGCCGAACACGCGATCGTTGCTACCAATCTCGACGTCTTGGAGGCGCAGCAGGCGCATAGGGCTCCGACGAACGAGAAGAGTTTACTTCCCCCGGGCCTGCCAGGGAAAGTTACCGGCGATAGTGCACCAAAAATGTAATTTGAAAGATGGCGGAGAGATTTCGATTACGGCATTTCTTGCAAGGCGCGGTGAAAACCAGGCACAGCCATAATAACCGGGGCGGAGAGATCAAGGTCACTCCGGCGTCGTGCAGGATCGCTTTGCCACTCCGCAAAGTGCTTCAAGAAATGCGTTGTTTCGCCTGCCGTAAGCGGTCTGCTCCGCGTTTGAAGGTGACAACCTCCACAGCCCCCGAGTCTCGAAGCTTCGCCAGTTCTGCCATCTGTCGAGCGAACTCGGATTCGGGGATGGGTTCCCAACCGTCTTGCTCCGTTCCAATCCCGTGGAACGTCAGTACATGCCAAGCATCAGATCGCACCCATCGTTCGACATTTTCACCCTTCATCGAAATTTGACGACAGTCCACTTCGAACCAATCCAACGAAGTTTGTGGGGCGTAGTAGGAATTCACGTGTCCCCCGCGGGCTTGCTCGTATCCCGCGCCGATCACGGCGTTCTTGATCGGTTGGGTGACATGGTAAAAAGGGTAGCAGTAAGACCAGGTCTCCACCCCTAGTCGATCTTCGATCCATCGTTTGGAAGCCTCCGCTTCAAACTTCGGGTCGTTGTCTAATTCTGGTCGTCTATGACTTACGCTGTGGGCACCGATTTCGTGCCCTCGCTGGATCATATTCTTGAACAACTCGATGTCCTTCTCGTTCCAATTAGTCTTGGGCCAGTCCGGGTGCTCGTGGCCGTCTGTGTGGATCGAATCGGTGTTAGCGACCAAGAAGAACGTAGCGGGAAAACCGTATTTGTCTAGAATCGGAACTGCTCGTTCGAACTGACACCGCAGGCCGTCATCGAAGGTGAGAGAGATGCGCGCTGGGTTGTCGATTGCTCTGGCCATCATGAGTGGCGCCAAACTCTACCAACATCAATCCGATTGATCTGAAAATACGCAATGGGCCGGCGAAAGTACGGATGGTTCTTACAATTTTTTCCAATCAGTGAGCGCCACCAACTCGTCCAGGATTTCCTGCAATCTCTGCAGCCTGCGTTCATGATCTCCCGCTGACCCCTGTATCTTTTTCCCGCCGGCGATGTATTGCCGATTCGCCTCACTGATTTGCGCTATTTCTTCTCGTAACTTTGCGATGCGTTCTTTGACCGGATTTTGCATGACCCTAGGCTAGCAGAGTGCAAATCCCCTGCGCCTGATTTAGGACACAATGCTGTGCATTGCACTGGAATCCGTAAGCGGCATGAAATCGTTCGCACCAATGATCCCGAGGAGCGGGCGCACGAGAAATGAGAATCGTTGCTGTGTGGGAGGTAGTGCGTGCCGGACACCCACGCGGTGATCGCCATTCCAATTATCTACACAAGCGCTGCCGATACTCGCTCGACTGATGGCTTCGCCGGAGCCAGTGCGATCAGGGTTGCGCCGATGATAACAAACACAGCCGATCCGATTAGTTCTCTGCGTGCGATCAGGTTAAGGAACGCCTGCACCGCCATCAACGTTGCGTGAGCAAAGCTCGACCATGCGGTGAACGCGATGAGGCTGCGATACTCAGACGGGTTGCGCGCTGCCAGCAGCAAGAAAACGCCGAGGGTGACGTACAGGCTCATCATCATCGCCAAGGCGGGCTCTTGCTTGACGAACACTGCCAACGGATAGACGCCAGCGCAAAAAAGCAGTCCCAACAATACCAACACAACCTTCAGCGCTCGTTCTCGTCGCATTGAATCCTCCTGCCAGGCTGAGCGAATGGACAGCACTCGAAAGTCCGTACCCAGTTTCCCAAGTCCGAAGATACTGCACTAAAACAAGAAAGATGGCAAACACGCGCCTGCCAGTTCGTTGTAAAGCCCGGTCGTCATCAACGTCATAAGCTAAGCCAATCAAAGGCCGCTCTCAAGGCACCCACAGAACCGTCCTGCATTGCGCGCTAGGGCAGGTATTCCGGGACCCCGAAACTCCTTGGCTGCGGCTATCAGTTAGCAAGATTTCATTTTCCGTGATGCACGCAACGGGAATATAGTGGTGCTAGGTCTTAACACATCCCTCCGTTGGACCCAATTCAGGGCATTCGGTCTCTTGTGAAATCCGCTTCACTACGGAGGCACTCATGCCCATGCATTCAAATTTGGCTCCCAGACGTAGATTCTTGAGCTGCTCTATCTGCCACGAGTTTGTAGAACTTGAGACCTCGAATGTTGACGAGATGGGTCTGCCCGTCCACGAAGAGTGCTATTTTCAAAAAGTCAGTTTGAAGAAGTCGATAAGGCCACCGCCCGAAACCTCACAAGCGATCATTACGTTTCTTGACGCTGCAAAAGCTTACACCATTACAAACTCCTGCCCGGTGTGCGGATCACAACTAGAACACCGAATATTCACATTCTTTTACGCGGGGCGAACCTGGGAAATCCCGTTTGCGATATGTCTGGATTGCAAGCCTCTGGATCCGGTTCCACCAGAATAGCCGTTAAATTTTATCTTCTGCGGAAAGGCTTCCCGCTTGAGGAAGTGTTCAATCTGCCGGTACCGTGCCTAGGTAGTGCTGAGACTCGTTTGGCGTGGGGCGGAGGATTCTTTCGGCCCTCTTTCTTGCAATCGTTTCTTAGTGTTGGCGCTTTGTCCTTGGCGCTGTATTCATCTTTTACCCATATGTCATTATCGGAAGTTGGCCCAAAACTTATACGCCAATCCTGCCAATGAAATGATTATTAAGACGTAGGGCCAAAAGCCGATAAACCGTTTGGGGAGCGACGACATGTCTGCGGCTGCTTTCATGCGGTGGATTCTTACCGCTAAGGTCGTTGGATGCCATACGGTATTTCATGTATTTGAAGTTCCGCTGCCAGTCGCCTCAATCCGGCTCGGATGACTTCTGCTGAGATAGAATCTGCGGATGTACTCGCGCATTCTGCTAGTTTTTTCGCGCTCACAAGCCGTGCTCAAACACGTCTTAGCGCTTGCCCTGCTCGCAGCAGTTGCTGCTGCTCAGCAAGAGAGACCGGCCGACCTCACTGCTGCGATTGATCGCATTGCTCGGCAGGAAATGCAGAAGCAACAGATACCCGCAATGACGATTGCCGTGGTTCTCGACGGCCATATCGTTTACTCGAAGGGATTTGGAATCGCAGACAAAGAAAATGGTGTCGCTGCGAATCAGGACACACTCATCCGAACCGGTTCGCTGGCAAAGCCGCTCACTGCAGTCGCAGCCATGACTCTGGTTGAGGCCGGAAAGCTCGATCTCGATGCTCCCATCCAGAAGTATTGCCCAGCCTTCCCGCAAAAGGAATGGAGGATCACCACGCGCGAACTCCTGACGCACACCTCGGGCATTCGTCACTACAGGGGTGACGAGGTTGACAGCACGAAGCACTATAAGAACATGAGCGACGGGTTCGCCATCTTCGCTGCCGATCCGTTGCTTTTCCAGCCCGGAGCCAAGTTCAGCTACAGTACTTACGGGTACACGGTGGTTGGGTGTGTCATTGAAGGAGCGTCGGGAGAAAAGTTCTACAACTATCTGCGCGAACATGTCCTCGTTCCAGCGAATATGACGCACACCTTTGTTGACGATCAGTACACCATTGTGCCGCACCGCGCCCGCGGCTACAGAACGCAGAATGGCGAATTGCAGAACGCTGGACCGATGGATTCCAGCTACAAAATTCCGGGCGGTGGACTCGTCTCAACCGCCGAGGACTTCGTGCGCTTCGGATTAGCGCTAATGGGGGGAAAGATCGTGAAACCGGAAACTTTGGCCACACTCTGGACTGCGACCGGCGTTCCCGATCTTTCCGATGGGAAGCCCTCGACCTATGGCTTGGGATTTGGTGTCTTGATGATCGACGGCCAGCAATACATCGCGCACGACGGTGGTCAGCAAGGAACGAGCACTGATATGGCATTCATTCCGGCCAAGCGTTTCGCCGTTGCAGTTTTTACAAACAATGAAAGTGCCGAACCTTTCGAGGTCCTCCGCCCTATCCTTGAGCTGTATCAAATGCCAGGGCCCCAGCCGAACAAATAGGTAAGGGGAAAAATTTATCACTTTCGAAACTGCTAGCGCTGAGGTTTTTCCTGAGCGAAAGGCTGCCTTTGCCTGGCTCGCCCCGGGATGGGGTCAAGGAGAAGCCGACTGGAAGTTTGGAATACCACGAGTTTTACTTTATTTTCTTTTCCGTCCGCCAGACGGTAGTGAGCGGATCGCGACCCTTGCCGGGGCTGATGAGTCCGTGCTGTTCCATCGCCTTGATGGTATTGCGATTGGCGGACAGAGGACGTATTTCTTCATTATCTTTCAACCGCCGCAGAACTGGGTTGCCGCCGAGCGAATCAGTTTCAAGCTGGTATCCATCTTCCATGTGCGAAAGTAGGTCTTGTTCAGCCTGTGTGAGTTTCGGCGGCACGCTGGCAGTTTTCTTTTTCGCCATTTTCCACGTCCATTCGCAGGAAGTTTAGTTCCCCTGTTGCGGCAGTCGGAGTTCTGGGGACTCACTTCGGGAACAGATGCCATACCGCTGCCAAAGCTGGAACCAAGGGCTGTGGGCGAGCTTCTGGTCGTGCTGCTGATTTGCAGCCGAGAGGTCGCTTGCGCTCAGCGGTCTAGTGTCCGCCTCTGCGAAGATGCGCTCTAGCCGTTCGATGTCTGCAATGGTCTGTTCAGCATCCATCCCGTTCAAATATCTAACATAAGAACGGCGAGGTCAAACATCGCAGCGGATCGTGTCCACACTGGGTGTAGTATTTTCGTAGCAGAGTTGCTTAATCGTCTCACTGAATCACGCGCTCCGACTGCACTGTCGCTGACCAGAAGGAAGGGTCACCCGACGAGAAAGCCAAGTCCCCTTTTCTGACCAACAAGCCATCGTGGTTGACGACTATCGATTCAATCTCAGGGCAGCTTCCGTTCCAATTGACGGCCTTATATTCGACGTGCGAGTGTCCCTGCCATCCCGTCGCCGTAATCCAACATGCCTGCGGGTCGATCTGCGGATCGTGCTCCGCTAGCAGTTCGATTTTCGTGACACGTATTTCACGATCACTCGTATCTCTATGACCCTTCCACGCCAGCAAACACGCGGCTAGAACGATGACTATCATTGCGAGCTTTTTCATTGACCACCCTGTTCAGCTTGAGGAAGCGCTCCGGGAAGACGGCATGGCAAGCCCTGACGTGGAGCGGACGCAGGCGACAGTCTTTTTCCGGTGCGATGTTTCTTTCTATGGAATTTTCTACAAGAAGTCGCAGCCAAAAGCAGCAGCATCCTTCACGTTCGACATTACTGAGGTTTGCAGGACATGAACTAAGTATTTTGCTAATAGAGGGTCGGATGTGTGGTAGGGAATCGGGCGAAAGTCTCCTGTTGATAACCTACCTTAGAAAGAGGTTTGCCGTGACTCTGTCCTCTCCATCAACATCTTCGCAGCATTGGAATCCAGACACCTATGGCGCAAACGCAGATTTCGTGCCCGCGCTCGGCCAACCTGTGCTCGATTTGCTCCAACTGAAGTCCGGCGAGCGCGTCCTCGATTTGGGTTGCGGCGATGGAGCTCTGACCGAAAAACTGGTTGCTCTGGGTGCCGAGGTGGTGGGCATCGATGATTCTGCGGAAATGATCGCTGCGGCTCGTCTGCGCGGCATTGATGCGCGCGTAATGGATGCCCGTGCGCTGGTCTTTGAGAACGAATTCGATGCTGTGTTTTCCAATGCCGCGCTGCACTGGATCAAGGACGCCCCGGATGCGCCGATTACTGGCGCCTTCCGCGCCCTCAAGATCGGAGGAAGGTTCGTGGGCGAGTTGGGCGGTCATGCAAACGTAGCCGCGATTACGGTAGCGCTAGTGGCCGCGCTTGAGCGCAGAGGCATCCGAGACGCCGCTTCGTGGATTCCGTGGTACTTCCCGACAGTCGAAGATTATGAAATCCGCCTGCGGCGGGCAGGGTTTGTGCCGCAAACTGTACAACTGATTCCGCGCCCTACCTCCCTGGCGACCGGAATGCGACCTTGGCTGGAAACATTCGCAAATCCGTTTTGCGCTACGTTGCCAAGTGAGGAACGGGATAGATTTCTCGATGAAGTTACGGCTCTGCTCCAGCCAGCTCTGTGCGATACGAGCGGGCGTTGGACTGCGGATTATAGCCGCCTTCGTTTTTTTGCGACCAAACCCTGAAGCCATCTGCAGCAACCAGTCTTTCCCAAGCGCATCCTAAATATTATCGGAAAGGAGATATGGCGATGGCTCGAAGGATGGCTAAGATCCTCGTGGCGACACTGACTCTGGCGTTCTCGGCAGGTCTCGTAGCCCAGCAGAACTCACCGACTCAGGAACACCCTAAAGTAGCCCCGGCGGGCAACGCTGAAATCACTATCCGCGGTTGTGTGAGTGGAGAGAAGCGCTACACCTTCATGCAAGCGGACACCGGAGAAATGTTTGATTTGACTGGGAGCACTGACCGCTTTGCCGCTATCCGGGGAAAACTTATAGAGGTGACGGCGAACGAGTTCGCGCCGTCGCAAAATAAATCGAATGGACTCCCGAAGTTATCCGTCAACAAAATGCGAGTGGTTGCAGACAAGTGTCCTGTTCAGGCTCACCCAGAAACTATGAAGCCGAATTCAGCGTGGACAAATCCACAGCCGCCGCCTCCCGCCACGTCTCCGGCCACAAGGCCCTACGCCGATCCCGGCACAGTAAACCAGAAACCGCCGAACGTTAACAACCCCAATACTTCAGGCGACACGGGTGCTCCAAGTCCTGGCACTGGAAACCCTCCCCCGAATCCTCCTCAATGAAAATGCACGGTCCAAGTCCGGTGACTCTAACCCTTTTCGACCGGAAGCCCTGCTTCCATCCAGCCCTGTTTGCCCTCGGGATAATGCGCAACGTTCGTATAGCCCATCGCCGCCAATTCACGGGCGGCGTATTCGCTGGCGTGTCAATGCCTGTTCGTACAGTAGGTCACGATTCCAGCATTCTTATCGGGCAATAACTGGGGGGCAAGTTCTTTGATTTGGTCAGGAGGAATGTTCATGGCTCCGGGAAGATGAGCCTCGCGGTAGCGTTCATGCGCAAGCGTCTCGACCAGCTTGATACCTTCGTCGCGGTCTAGCTTGGCTTTCAAGTCTTTCGTAGAAATAGTGTCTTCCATCCTGACCTCCGAGAAATCGACCTATGCCGAGAGTCGCTCAGCGGAAATGGAGTTTGGAGTTTTCGCCACAAACGGTTCAAGCAACGATTTGAAGCGAGGACTCAATCGCAGGTTTTCAGTTTCCTCCGCGAACATCTTGTGCGGATCAGGTGAGGTTCTTAGCGCGTAGCGGAGGTACGATAGCCGCATGAGCCAGACGGAGTGCTTGAGGTCGTCCTCGCTTCGAACGCGAAAAGTGATCCAACCGGAATTAGGAACCCAGTAGTGCTCTTCGGCGAGACCTTCGGCCAAGAGCGCATCACGAATCGACCGGGGAAATGGAATGTCGGCGATACCGCGCGTATGCACATGGCCTACCTCCGCCCTGCCGAAGAGAAATTCCCGGCCACCAAATCGATGTGGGTGAACCGATATGTTCGGCCATGCGGAGACTTCAACTTCAAGCTTCTTCAAGTAATTCATACTTCATACTCCCTTGATAGTTTTTTCGATGCGTAAGAATGAGCGCTCGATTCAGCGACCGATCTTTCGCCCTATTCATCCAAGAGGGGGTACACGACCAATGAAGTTTGGTGGAAGGAGAACCATGACTCGAGACGCAAGGTTGATGTCCGGGATCATCCTGATCACAGTGCCAACGATTCAATATGGCGGGTATTTTCTGCTGACTTCTTTGATGAACAAAAGCAGTGGCTATATGGAGAACCCGCTGCGGCAGAATTTCTTTCGCGCGGGACATGCCCACGCGGGGGTCATCGTAATTCTTTCGCTCGTTTGCCAAATACTCGCAGATGCGGCCGTTCTTCCCACCCCGTTGCTGTGGTTCGTTCGAATTGGAGTGCCGCTTTCGGCGATCCTCATTTCGGCGGGGTTCTTCTTCTCGGTGCTGCCGCCGACCACCACTCAACCGAGTGGAGCGGTCTCTGTGATCTACGTGGGGGCTCTGATCCTCGCAGTTGCCGTCGTCACGCTTGGCATTGGGTTGCTTAGGGCTCCTCAACCGAGCTAAGGCTTCGGTAAAATAGGACTCAAAGTTAAGTCGAGGTGGCGGTCATTATGCTGCGGGCTGGGGCGCTTATGTTTTTGCGTCTCTCGCCAATTAAACAGCGACAGCCCCCTAAACCAATCTGTCGGCGCCTCCCGTTGTGGCCTTGCGATGATTTTGTGGCAACACGATACCGATTCCCGGCATCCGAAAGGTTGCCACCCTGTCTAGAGCTAACCTCCAAGTCCTTTATTCTTGTGCCCGAATCTGTATCGAACATCCACTCGATATGGAGGAAACCGGGCGAATTGAGGCCCCGCATGCTCAGGCGACTGGAAGATCGCATCCGCTACTTGTGTCGGAAAGCATTAACGGCACGGGATGACGAGTTGGACGCACTCTTTTCGGAGCTACGATCCGCTCTTCACGAGCACTCTAACCGCCTACGACAACTGGCGGGCCTGAAACTCATAATCGCGAAAGAAACTCTGTTCCCGGAGAGGCGTGTGCGCCCAGTTTATCGCAATGACGGAAGAGAAGGCGGTCCTAGGGAACCGGATGATCCTTAGCTTACTGACCCATGGCCGCCTTTTAGGGGAGGGTACGCAATCTATCCGGCTTTTGGAAATTACGTGGAAACCGCGATCCGAAAAATACAGTAAACCCTGTATTTTGCTCCCTGCTACTTGACGAGGCCAAGTGAACCCAGCGCGTTGGTGAAAGCAGGCTCAGACCATTTTATCTTATCTGCGGCACTTCTTTACACCTACGCTGCTTGCCGTTTTGACTCGACTGGAAATCCAGCACTCAGCCACGCTCGGAATCCGCCCTGAAGCGCCCACACATTTTTGTAACCGCGATCCTGAAGTTTACGCGCCAAACTGGCGCTGGACCCTTCGTTTGGTCAGGTGCAATACGCCACTACGGGTCTGTTCTTTGGGATTCTAGGAAGGTTTTCTTCGAGCTTATCCAGCGGGACTCGGATCGCCTCCGGTATCACAGTATCCGATTCCGCCCAAGCCTGCGGATTACGAACGTCAATCACCGTGAAGTCTTCTCCCGCATCCATTCGCCTTTTCAGTTCTTGGACCGTTATTCGAGGAGCGTCAGCCATAGAGAAACCTCCTTAACGGACTCGAATACCCGAATATGCTTAGACCGCCGATTTAGGCTATTGCCGTGTTATTGAGAGGCGTAATCAATCATGCCTCGGATTCGCGTCTCAAGCGAATTCCCGGTTCGTCTCGATCGTGTCAGATGGGCGAATGGTGTGATGCCAGATTCGTTCGCCCTCATCCAATGCCTTAATCAGTTCTTGAACCAGCAAACTCAGCTTCGCGGAGTCCCTCTCATTTGCTACTGCAGCACAAAGTTCGCGCCAGTCCCTTTGTATGCCGTCAGCCATACTCACCTCCGGTGCGAATGCTACGCTGAAGGAAGCATGTTGGGTGCCACAAGGTTAAGTGGTTCTGTTCTCTATGGTTCAGAACGCAGTGCGTGTAGTTTCGCCAATCTGGTTCGGCAATTTTGCGGTACCGGATTCCCTGTAATAGAGCCGGCTGGGTCCATGGCGCATTCCGGAGAGTAAGGCCCCTCACCGCAGATTGGCGTACTCGGCTCTCGCTTCTTTGAGGAGGGGAATGTCGGGGTCGGCGTCTTTCCAAAGAGTGAGGAACTCCTGGTAAGCCTGGCGAGAGTTTAGTAAATCTCCTGAGGACTTGTAGGCGCGAGCGAGACCCAGATGAGCTAGCGCTCCGAAAGGGTAATTTAGTACGAGGCCCGGCCGGTCGGTCAACTTTCTGAATTCCATTGCCGCCTTTGGACCGTCGCCTATCGCCAAGTAGGTCTGTCCTCGAACATAGGCCGGATAAAGAGTTGGGACTGCGGTTGATCCAGGATTCGCGAACTCCAGGGGAGTCGCGACCCCCAGATCATCGATGGCTTTCGAGGGTCGCGCTTCTCGCAGATCGATCTCCGCGCGAATTGCGGGCAGCCAGTATTTCTGTACAATTGTGCCCTCGGGCCACTCTTTGTCTAGCTCACGGCAAAGGGCTTCGGCCTGATCGAGGCTTCCGACTTGAGCTAGAACGACAGCGGTAAGCGTTGCGACATCCTGTCCGCGCGAGAGCTTCTGCGCCTGCGAAATGTATTTTTGAGCTTGCGCAAACTCTCCGACTTCGCTCTCGCGAAGAGCTGCCTGGACCAGGTAGCTGGCAGCCCATTCTTTATTTCCGTCGCGTTCCGTAAGGTTTACAGCCGCGCTCGAAAACTCACGGGCTTGTTCAAAGTGTCCGTGGTAGGCCGCAGCATTGGACTGCTCCGAAAGAAGAAGCGCCTGAGCTCCCGGCACGTCGGATGAGTGTTGGACCAGGCGCTCCATTTCGCTTTTGTCGTCATGAAGAAAGGCTATCCAATACTGTACTTGCATTAAGAGATCGGTGTGCAAGTCCCGCTTGCCGGCTTCGGCTAAAACCGTGGAGGCTTCTTCCACCCGGTTCAGAGCGAGCAGACTTGTTGCCAGATTTGCATATGTGGAAGCTCTCGAAGGGTCAAGCAGCAAGGCTTTACGAAAGCTTTGCACAGATTGCTCATAGCGGCCGAGCTGGGCTTCGTCGTTGGCCAAGTGGTTGTAGGCGCCTGCAGAGTCAGGATAGTTTTGAACTGCAACAGCATAGACTTCTGCGGCCTTCTCTAAATCGCCGGTTACATACAAGTAGTAGCGCGCCTCAATCGCCTCGCGTTCGGCTTCGGTTACGCGATCCCTCAGTTCGTAGGCTTTGGTGGCATTCTCACGGGCAAGTTCGGTTTCTCCGAGATTGTGATTGATTGTCGCCAGCGCGCTCTGGGCCATAGCGAAGCTTGGATCCAGTTCGACGGCTTTCTTGAAAACCGGGAGCGAGTCACGGTCACCCTTTTTATCCCAAGTGGATAGAGCCAAACCATAAGCGTTGAGAGCATCCAGCGAGGATGTAGTCGCTTGTTCGAGCGGAGCATCGAACTTCTGCACGGTGGCGAGCGACTCGCCGAGTTCGGCGCGCAGCCTGGATGCCGCTCCGCCCAGACTATCCAACACTTTCTCCTTGGATGCGGCCGTAACCTGTTCCTCGGCGAGCGTGTTTCCGTTGCTGCAATTCACCGCTCTCAAGCCGACGACATATTCGCTGCCCAGACGACCGATCGCTCCAGCAAGGTAGGCCTTGCTGCCGGTACGCTGGCAAAGCTCGCGGGCCAGCTGGGGTGTGAGTCTTGTACCGGGTGGCTGAGTCATCTGTTGCAAAGTCTTCGCCACTTGGCTCTCGGTGAGTACATTCAGGAATGGCGATTGCCGCAGCGAAACGCTGAGAGCCGTCTTCAACGTGTCATCGAAAACTGAATCGCCGGTGCTGTTGGCGAAGTCGGAGAGGACGATGGTGTCTTTATGAGACAGTGTCTTGTTTCGACGTGAACGGTAATAAAGGCCGCCCGCAAACAGCAAGGCCGACAACAGAACGGGAATCAAAATCTTCCAGGCCGTTGCAAGCCGAACCGCCGTGACCTGGCTTATGGCTATGGCGTCGGAGGTTGCCGCAGAAACGTGTCCACTCTCGGAGTCCCGCTTGAGGCGTTGCAAATCGGTGCGAATTTCTGAAGCGTGCTGGTAACGGAGATTGCGATCTTTTTCCAGACACTTATGGATGATCCGCTCTAAATCGAGTGGCAGGTCCGGATTCAATCGCACCGGTGACACCGGGGCTCGGTTCAAGATGGATTCGAAGACCAGCCCGGTGCTTTCCCCGCGAAAGGGCAGAGTGCCAGTAGCCATCTCGAACAGCACTGCGCCAAAAGAGAACAAATCTGTGCGTGCGTCCAGTTCTTTGGCTCGCACTTGCTCCGGTGACATGTAGGCAATTGTTCCCAACGCTGTTCCAGGGCTGGTCAGGTGCTCTTCCAGAGTCACAGTCGATTGCGCGGTGGCTGCCACCACTTCGGCTTTGCTGAGTACGGGCGTGACTTTTGCCAGGCCAAAGTCCAGCACCTTCGCATGTCCGCGCTTGGTGAGGAAAATGTTTGCCGGCTTGACGTCGCGGTGGACGATGCCGGTGGAGTGGGCAGCATCGAGGGCGTCGGCAATCTCAATGCCCAGAAGCAGCACTGTTTCAATCTCCAGCGGACGCCCGGCAATGCGATGCTTCAGCGTCAGGCCGTCCAGAAACTCCATAGCGATGAAGGACTGGCTGTCCTCTTCACCAATTTCATAAATCGTGCAGATGTTCGGATGATTTAGTGCTGAGGCTGCTTTCGCTTCGCGCTGAAAGCGGCTGAGAGCGTGCGGATCTTTGGCTACGTCGTCGGGCAGGAACTTCAGGGCAACGAACCGTCCGAGC
>JBAWBG010000079.1:0-6173 GCA_049589695.1 Candidatus Sulfotelmatobacter sp.
ATGCGATGTCACGCGGCGCTTTTGGGTGAGCGCATCCTCGAGGAGTATCCGGCGCTCCACCAATTCGAGGATGCAGTTTCCACCCGGATTGAAGGACTGCTACGAACGCCTTTCCCTGCACAGACCATTGCCATTATGGGGGTCGCCAAACGCTGGCAGAAGGCACGAACCGCCATGGTGGTCGCGGAGTGCGGAACCGGCAAGACACTGATCTCGCTGGGAGCAATGCACGTCCGCAGCCAAGGCAGTCCGTTCACCGCGTTGTCAATGGTTCCACCCCACCTGGTCGAAAAGTGGGCGCGGGAAGCGTTTCTCACCTTGCCCGGAATACGCGTGTTCCTGATCGACGATTTGCGAAATGGCGGCGACGAGAACAAAGCGCACGGAGTCAACGAAGTGCGGTTGAGGCAGGGGCGCATCGTGCGGGAAGGCTTGCAAACAACGTTGAGCGAGCTGCGGCTGCGCAAGGATTCCGCGAGCTCCAGGAAACGCTGGCTATCGCTTTGCGGGATGCCATCCTTATTTATTGTCGGACGTGAACGAGCCAAGCTCGGGTACTTCTGGCGCCACGCCTACAGGGTGCCACATTCTGGCCCTTACGTGGGCTGCGTGGTGAATTCGGACACGGGCAAGCCAGTGATTGTGGACGACAGCCGACTCACGGCAGGTGAGTTCGAGAAGGTCAAAATTGCCGAAACCATTGAGACCAGAGGCGAGAAGTCCTGCCGCCCGCTGCACAGCCCGCTCTGGCAGGCGGACGCGGCCAAGATCCGCCGCATGGCCCCGATTGAATTCATCGGGCGCTACATGCCGGAATGGTTTGACTATGCCATCTGCGACGAGATTCACCAACTAGCCGGCGATACCGCGCAAGGCAATGCCCTGGGTACTCTGGCCTCGTGCACCGACAGGATCGTTGGACTGACAGGGACATTGCTCGGAGGCTATGCCGACGATCTTTTCAACACTCTCTTTCGCCTCGAAGCGCGACGGATGAAAGAGCACGGCTACGAATGGGGCACTACCGGACGGAGTTCCTTTATTCAGGATTACGGCGTCCTGGAGACCATCACCAAGGTTGAGCCAGCCAACAATGCCTGCTCCAAGGCGAAATCGACCAGCACGGTCCGGCGCAAGCCCGGAGCATCACCGCTGCTGTTCGGCGAGTTCCTCATGCAATTGTGTGCCTTTGTATTTCTGGAGGATATCTCGGGAGAACTCCCGCCATACGAGGAGACCTATCTGAGCGTGCCGATGGACGCTCCCATGCGGGAGGCGTATCGCGAGCTCGAAGACGAAATGCGAAAGGCGTTGAATGCCCACAGGGGCAACCGGTCAGTCTTGAGCACGATGCTCAACACTCTGCTGTTGTATCCCGATCATCCATACGGGATTGGGACGCTGTATGGCACTGAGTTCGATCCTGAACTCAAGCGCCGGGTGAGATTCGTGATTGCAGAACCCCGTGACCTTCCCGAGGACCCAATTTATTCCAAGGAACGCAAGCTGATCGAGGAGATCAGGAGAGAACTCGCCGAAGGGCGGCGCTGCCAGGTCTTTGCCGTGTACACGCAGAAGCACGACGTTACAGCCAGGCTTCAACGAATCCTGGGCGACGAAGGCCTCCGCACCGCAGTCTTGCGCGCCAGCGTGGATACCTCGAAGCGTGAGGCCTGGTACGCCAGGCAGGTCAAAGATGGCGTGCAAGTAGTGATCTGCCATCCCAAGTTGGTGGAGACCGGTCTCGATCTGCTGGACTTTCCGACCATCCTTTTCTACGAGTCTGGATACTCGCTACACACTTTGCGGCAAGCCAGCCGCCGGTCCTGGAGGATTGGTCAGAGGCGGCCGGTGCGCGTGAAATTTCTTTGCTCGGAAGGGACCATGCAGACATCGTGTTTGCGCCTCATGGGGAAGAAACTTCTTGTGGCACTCACCATGGAAGGCAAGTTTGCCGGCGAGGGATTGCAGAGCATCGACGAAGACGATGACATGCTCTCGGCGATGGCCCGGGAACTGGTCGAGAGGAACGGCATCGGCGATACCGCCGACTCAGTTTGGCGAGCCCTCAGCACTGAACATCAAAAGCTGTTTCCAGGGAGATCTCAAAGCGACGACGATGCCTCCTTCACCGAGATGCCGGGCATTTTGCTGGACACTCAGCCTGAGCCCGCGGGTCTTGTTGAAAGCGCTATGGACACGGGGTCTCTCGTCGTCTTCGGACAGCGAGCGCAATCGTTATCAGGGAAGAGGCGGCGCGGACGACCAGTTGTCCCCGAACAGGCGTCGCTCTTCGGATTCCACTAGCGGCGTCCAGTAGTAACTGTCTTCCTTTGTATTCCCCGCAGTTCTCGGCGACGGTCCGACCCTTCCATGCCATTTCACAAAGAGAGGAGACGCTCCCATGATTCGAACTTTTCCGCTTGGACGTATTGTGGCGACTCCGGGTGCGCTCCGGGCGCTTGAACGCTCGAACCAGTCCGCAGCAATTTTCCTGACGCGCCATGCGGCACGGGATTGGGGCGAACTTGATCGAGAAGATATCCGAGAGAACCAGTACAGTCTCGCACACGGCTTTCGACTGTTGAGCAGTTACACGACCGCAGCAGGTGAAAAGCTCTGGATCATCACGGAAGCCGATCGGTCGGCAACCACACTGCTTTTGCCAGAGGAATATTGATCGACATAATGGTGGGTTCCCGCCAGCCCCCACCAAACTGATCGATTGCCCGAGTTCCTTGAGTTCGAAGCTCGCATTTCAAATCAACAAAGGAGGAAAGTATGTCAGAAACAAGTACGCTCATCGGTTACGGTGGCCGAACCACTGGCCGCGAAGAACTAGCGCTGGTGCCAACACCAGAGGCAACGGAAACGCACCGCCGGTCCCGCATCACGAGATCGTGCAAGCATTGGTCGAGACACTTGGCTTTCGGCACATCGGTGTCGTCCACGATGAATACGCTGTCTCGCCGGACGGCATGAAAGCCTTCGGCGTTCTCGATCTCGCAACCGAGATGGCTGGGTGCCGTTTCTCCATCGGTTTGCGAAACTCCCACGACAAGAGCATGCGTTTGGCGATGACCTGTGGGTATCGCGTGTTCGTGTGCTCGAACATGGCGTTCGCGGGAGACTTTACGCCGGTGCTCGCGAAACATTCCAAGTCGTTCTCGCTCATCGACTGCATCTCGGTGGGCGTCGACCGAATGCAGAGGAACTTTGAGCCGATGCGCAAGCAGGTGGAAGCCTGGCAGAGAAGTGAATTGACGGACGTCACGGCGAAAGTTGTCATCTACGAGGCATTCGTCGAGGGCAGACTGGAAGCCCCCAAGCACCTCGCCCGCACGGTGCATGACCTCTACTTCGAGCCAAAGGTCGAGGATTTCCGTGCGCGCACGATCTGGAGTCTTTCGAACGCGTTCACTTCCGCGTTCAAGGAACTGGAATCGATCCCGCAGTTCAAGGCGACGGCGAAGCTGGGAGAATTCCTGGAGGCCCGGTTCTCGCAAGCGTTTTAACCGCGCCTGGCGGTGCCGGCCGGACCGCCGATCTTTATTATGCCCCTGTTGCCCAGCAGGCGCTGCGCAGAGGCCGACGCTTCCCCGGAGTCCGTTACGTTCAGTCTCCGGATGGCCGACTATTCATTCACAACCGCGTCCTTCACTTCCCCTAACGTACGATCCGCGTCTTCTGCGGATGCACTCCACGCCACAGTTGTTTCAGGAATCGGTTTACGACCTGTGTTCAAGCGGCGCCACGCGCGCCTCGCTGAATTACGCCACCTTCACCGAAAGCTCTGTTCCACTCTTGAGCGGCAGCGTGATCGAAATAAATCCATTGCCTGGATCGCGAATAAACTCCAGGAAATCCGGCTCCGCGTTGTCATTCATTACATACCCGCCAACGCGAAGTTGTGGAGCGACGATCTCAATCACCTCGCGCGCCAGCGAAGGCTCTTCATCGCGCGGCCAGCCGTCGATCAGGGCAAAATCCACCGGACCCCCCAGATCGCGCAGCGTCTGCCGCGCATCGCCCTCGCGAATCTCCGCATAGTCAGCGAGACCAGCCTCGCTGAGATTGCGCTTCGCGGTCGCGACTTTTGCCGATACGAGTTCCGAACCGACTACGCGACCGCCGCCGTTGTCACGCATAGATGCAGCGAAATACAGGGTCGACATCCCGACCGAAGTCGCGAACTCGACGACACGCGTAGCGCGCATTCCACGGCACAAAAGATAGATGAGGTCGCCTTGCTGGGGACGAATTGAGAACCCACGGTCCGCATAGTCATACGGATCCTGGCTTTGGCCGTCATCGTTCGGGCTGCCGGCCCGCGCGCCGCGACGTTCCGCCTCCAATCGCTCGATTACCACACGGACTCGTTCATCCTGAATTACGCTTTTTAAAGTTTCATTCAACAAAGTACTCGGCATGAATCTCTCTTTCTGTAGGTCTGTCCTTTCAGGTTTTGATGTGCGCCTGCGGGCGCCGCTATTTTCCCAGTATCTCGGCTGCAGCCTGATCAAGAATTTTGGCAATCCGCTTTGCTTCCTCGGGATTGCACCCGTGTTTGCGGCGCAGCGCGTGCTTCAGAGCGTGGCGCGCACGATGCACTTCATCGGAAGCACCTCCGTCAGAATCGCCCACGCCGGCAAATGCTTCGCGTACCTGCTCCATTCGTCCTCCAATTCGTGCCAGAGCATCGAGAATCGCTTCGGCGTTCGCGCGGTTTGCTTCCAGATGGGCCTTGCCCTCGGGCGTAATGCTGTAGAGCTTCCGCGTACCCTGCTGCTCCACGCTGGTGTGACCGATCTCATGCAGGTAAGTCAGCGCGGGATAAATCACACCCGGGCTGGGCGTATAGAATCCGCCCGAACGTTCTTCGACCGTCTTGATCAGTTCGTATCCGTGCGCTGGTTGTTCGGCGAGCAGCGCCAATATCACCAGTTGAATGTCGATCGCGTCGAGCTTGCGGCCGCCGGGAAAATCGCCGCCGGCGAAGTCGCCCATAAATCCGGGGCCTCCACGACGGAACCCGCGGCGCCCGTGATGACGTCCGTGTCCTCGCGGGTGTTCTCGGCCGTGTTCGCTGTCGTGTTCGCGACCCTGTTCTCGTCCGTGTCCTCGGGCGTGCTCTCGGTCGCGTTCTCGACCGTGTTCGCGGCCGAAGCTGCGATCGGAACGTGTTGCGGTTAAGAAATCTTCGAAATGGTTTTGTCTAAGCATGTTTAACAATATATCGTACGATGCATCGTATGTCAATATAATTACCAGCTCTCGCTCAAGATATCCCAAACAATTTCGATATAAATGGCTTAATTTCTGGGTATTTTCATAGATGCCCCGTGTCCTCGAAGGCCACAAAAGGTCTCAGTTCCTCAAACGCCGTTTCTGGCCAGTTTCCGGATTGCCGACATCCATGTAAGTCTTTGTCAAGGGAAAACACAGTTCTCCTGACGCGCGCTTCGGAGGAGCGCGCACCACCGTACGTGTCAGTATCCGCAGCTCGCACTTGTGCCTCTCGGCGGTGGTTCCTGCCTTCGCAGAACCGGACATCCATTCGCTGTCTCGGGCCCCTGAAGGCCGTCACAGAAGATTGAGTCTGTGTTCGCTGCCAGTCCTGAAACAATCCGAAGGGAGCCTCGGGAGTTTGATCTCCGTCGCTCAGTCGGCAAACGGCAGGACCTGGCAGCCTGCGCGCTGTTGATCTTTTGTTCTTCCCCAGGCGGAGGTTTCTAGGCCGCCGCTCTCTGGTAATGTTCTGTGGGCACGAAGTCCCGTTCTTCCCGATCTACGGCGAGCAGATACGCAACCATCTTTCGAGCTACGGCCAGAGTCGCTCGATTGGCATTCCCTTTCTGCTTTGATGGGTCCTACTCCGGGAACGGTTCTGAGCCGCTTGACTCGATCGGCCAGCAAGGGGTCCCGCCGCAGGGAGCTGACTAGGGCATATTCCGTTTTCTGCAGTCGTACGACGGTGTCCCGGCTCAGCTTCAGCAGAGGACGAATACTCTCATGCACGTCCTCGTTGGTCGAAAGCAATTCGCGGAAATAGCCCACTTTGTGCAGCCGCTGCTTGTTATAGCTCACTCCGGTTTCCATCAGCAAACCCGACATTCGATTCTTCATCTGTACCATCTGCCGCACCAGCAGGTGGCGGTAGCGCAGGGTTCGCC
>JBAWBG010000080.1:0-40303 GCA_049589695.1 Candidatus Sulfotelmatobacter sp.
GTTACAACCTGTCGCATTGAGCTGGAACTTCTACTCAAGACGTTGGACGATAGGGCAATTGATGGAGAATCCGGAACTTCCGAACTTGGCCCCCGCCGGAAAGCCAGTGAGCAAGTCGTCGTCGACGAACGTGAGTACTGTAAATTCTCCTTCAAGCTGCCCACGAAAGTCCTGGCTGATGGCATCCTCCTTCCAGGTGTACAACTGAGCGTCCCAAGCTGGGCTATAGTCAAGCGCGAGTGTCGGGATTCCGCCCAGAATGTTATTTGGCCGGTGTCCATCGGCCAGATCCGCCGATAGTCCCTGCCTTAAAGGGTTGCTGCATCCGCCGGATTCGGGCCCATTGGTAGCAATAAAGATGCGCTCGATGGGGCTGCCAAAGCTATCGTCGCTCCCCAATTTGAGCTTGTCCATTAGTGGGGCGTAGGTATTGTGTTCGATGGATGCCGCCAGAGGGATGCTCGCGTCCATGGACATATACCAAACTTGACGGCCAAAGCTAAAACCGTTGATCAAGTTGATGGTAACCGTCATCGCGTACGGATCGATGGCGACGACTTCGTCGTGGACTTTGGAATAATCCACGCCCCCTTTAGGAAAGTTGATTTGTTTGGCGTTAACATTGAACGCAATCATGGGTGCGTTGTAGATCACATTACCGGCGTTGAGCAGTTGAACATAGGGGCTATAGTTTGCATCCCCAATCGCCCCCGGCGCAAAGGATGTAGGAGGAAATTCAGCGCCTGCCGGTCCGGGAACAACGTTACGTTTTGGTGAAAAATCAACCGTACCCGCGTTGAAAACGATGTTGCCGTTCTCATCGAGGTTTCCCGTCCGGGCGGCGTTCGCGGCAAATTGAAGCTTGGTGGAGAAGTTCAGACCTAACTCATCACCCACCGAAGGATCCGAAACGTCTGTCAGGATATACCAAACCGTCTCGTTGGAGCCAGCCAATGTTCCCTGGTACAAGGGTAGGGTGATGGTTCCTTTTTTGGAGTCGACCACACCGGAATTCAGCAACTGCACTGGGCCGACCAGACTGTTATTCACCGTTGAAGGTGGCGGCCCAAAATAAGTGATCGGGACGTTTGCACCTACGCTCGCGATTGCAGGGAACAAGTTACAACCTGGTCCTGGTCCAAGCGGTCCAGGCCCGGGGCCTTGGGCCGAATTGAAAGTGGAGGATTCCGTAGTTGCATCGGCAGTGTCGATCGATTCCGGGAGCGCTGGAACGGCGCGCTTGGCTCGAAGGTGCAGAGCCAATACTTCTGGCGAGAGTGGTTGTCTGACCAGAGTCGCCGTTGTCGGGGATTGGGCCGATTCTTGTGCGGCGGCAGAGTGAGAGAGCAAACTGCCGACAGAAAGAGTTGCGAGAAGGGCGACGAATAGCCTGCTTGAGCGGGAGTACGGCAATACAGGTTGGTGGCCTTTTCTTCCGAGCGTTCGAAACAGCGTGTGAACTACTCTTTGCATTTCCTATCTCCACGTTTCATGAGTCGTGCTGAGTTACGCCCAGCACGCTGTCCATACGATTCGAAGGAAATAACAAAGCTACAGGATAAGTGGTGGCGGAATCTGCTATTTGGATGCGTAGTGTGTCGGGTGTTGTGCCTGTAACACATTTAGACGCTTTCTGAATTGAGACGGCGTGAGACCGCAGAAGTTTTTGAACTCGCGACTGAAGTGACTGCGGTCGATGTCGCCCAGCGTCGCTCTAATCTCTTTAACGGTTAAGAAGGTCTCCGACAGCATCCTCTGTGCCTCGCGCATTCTCAATGTACTGATATAGTGCGATGGCGACTGGGACATTTCAGTCTTGAAAACGTGGCAGAACCGCCAACGAGACATATTCACGGAGCGCGCTAATTCGGCAATCGATGTACGAGCGCTCGAGTTAGCGTGCAGGCGTTCGATCACCGCGCGTATTCGGCGGTCCATTGGAGCATGAGGGGGCCACACTTTTGGCTGGCGATTCCCTGTAAACACTTCGCGCTGTAGCGACAATACATTTTGCATGGATTCTCCTGTTTTTGCTTTGGCTAGAGGCAGGGCACCTGGAATAGGCCCATGCTCGTCCTCTTGGGGCACAAACTGTTTCCAACGCGCTGGATTTACTTGTGCTGAATTGCTTCCGGCGCTCTCTCCCCGTCTAGAGGTACGACTCGCACGTCCCAAGAGACATCGGATTTCTGAGGCAGATAACATTTCTCGCTGTCGCAGGCCTGGTAGAAGAGTGTCCCTTTCAGGGTAAGTGTCTTGGCCTGGGTGATCGAGCTTATGAACGTTCGATCGACCGAAACCACCACGTCCTGCAGCAGACGGAAGCTCCCTTCATAGACCGGCACTGACTCATTGATCGCTGGGAGAAATAGCACCTTTGCGTCAGGGTACCGTAGCGGCAGAAGCCTCAAATCCGGTGATGCTTCCATCATCAGTTGGATTGGTTTGTATCCCTTAACTCCCGGGGCATAAACATGCGTATCCGCGGGCAACGCGACTTCTGCCTTCACTGTGAATCGGCTCCCCGGAGCTACTACCTCGTCGGACTGAAACAGGGTCAGTTTGATGTGTGGCGCAGCCACTTCACGGCCGTTGCCTTCTACCAACTCCGGGAACAACTTTAGGATCAGGCTGGCGGCGGTATCGCGATCGGTGTACGCCGTCTCAAAGAACTTCTCCTTTACCCTGCCATCCGGCATCACGTAAAAATATCCCGGATGTGCCATACCTTTGGTGAATCCAGTCGCTTCTGCGTTCAACACTCCGTAGCTCCGAATGATCTCGGACTTAGGATCTGCGATCAGCGGATACTCAATTTTGTGCCGTTGAGTAAAATCTCGGAGGATTGCCTCCGAGTCGTAGCTGATGGCAGCCAGCCCGATGCCCTGGTGTTGGAACTCTTCACGTGCATTTTGCAACTGAACCAGTTGCTGCTTGCAGAATGGTCACCAGTCTGCCGAGCGGAAGAACAGCAGCACCAGACCGTTCGGCCCCATCAGAGACGAGAGTGTTTGTTCCTTCGCGAACTGATCTCGCGCCCGGAATGGAGGAGCAAGATTGCCCGCGGGAACGCCGGGCATGTGCTGGGCTGCAAGGCTTAATGCCGCGCCAAGGGAGACGAGTCCCACCAGTAATCGTTGCATGCCCCTCCAAAACTGTTTCAATTCAGCATGGTTGCGAGAGAACATCTGTAATTCGTAGTCAGCGGTCTGGGTCATACTTTACTGAATTTCACACCAGTTCTCCTCGTTGGGATGTTTCTTTGAAAAGCCTGTCTATTTATGTGATATCACCCGCTGTTCTCCTCTCGTTCTCAGCACCTCTTGGCCAGGAATAGTCGCGCTAACTCCCAAAGAAATCTTACTTCCGTCAAATCGTAGTTGGGGAAAACATGCGCAATAACATGCGGCAATCGCGAAGGTACGATAGTTCCATGCAAACAAATCGTAAAGGTCGCGGAGTGCCTCGGAGTCACCATGTCTGGAAGCTGCTATTCGCCCGTACGATGCTTTTCTCTAACTGGAAGTTACACATCGAAAAACAGACGCTGGCGTTACGAGGCTGGCAGCTTTCACGAGCACATAGCAGAGATCGCGACATCGTGCCAAAGATTGCCAGCCTTCCGACGCTCTTGGCCTCGATGAATACCGATAGCGCGGCCGCTACCCGAGTAGGATGGGGAGGAGCACGCCCAGCCCCAGCGCGAAAAACCACAACGGGGGCGCCGGCGTTCCTACTGGTCGGACCCGGCGTAGTTCACGGGCGGCAAGTCGCGGATCGAGGATGAGCCAGCGGGTGTAGCGGCGCTCCAGCAAAAGAAAGGTTAACGCAGTCACAGCGCCGTAAATTAGGTGTCCCATGAGAGACGGAAGGAGGGCGGAAGCTGCATCGGCGCTCCAGTCGCAAACACCAGTAAGGATAAGCGGCAAGAAGGTCATGGGTCCGAGATACCACCAAATCAGACCAAAAAGCCATCCCCACGCCACACCCAGTCCGAGACTCGAAGCCTCATTTCTGAACAGTAGCCCGTAACTCATGCCAATCAAGGCGCTGATGAACAGATGGATCAGCAGACCGCCTAGAATGGAGAAGCCGCTGCCCAATCCCGCAATTTTCGGCAGTATTCCGGTCGCAAGCATCACCGGCGCGGACAACAGGCCACCCACGAGGCCAGCCAACGCTCCCCACTCAAGCGAATGCAGGATGCGAATGCCGGGCCCTTCCACTTCCCGATTGAGCGGGTCGCTCTGAATGAACAACCGAACCCACGCACGGTCCAAGGTGGCGTAGGTGACGCCCAGGATCAGCCCAAATAGGATATGCCCCACGAGCGCACCGAAGAGTTCACTGCTGTGTTCCGCGGACCAATCGAGCGGCATTCTGGCAGCAACAGGAAGCAGAGTTAGCTGGCCAAGAAACCACCAGAAGATCCCGTATCCGAGGCCCCAACCCATCGAGGAACCGTACCCGCGGATGTCCCGCTGGAAGAGCATCCCGAAGGTTGCGCCGATGACCAGCGCGACGCCAAAATGCAACGTCATCGTTGCGCTGCGGGAGTGAAGTTCCCCGAATCCAGCGAGCAGGGGGAAGAAATCCCCCTCGGACATCCAGCGACCGAAAATCAAGCCGCCGAGGGTGCCCGCAAGCCCGCCAGCAACGATGGCGCGACCCATACGAAACTTTGGCTGCCCGGCTCCTGAGCGAAGTCCGCCACGAACGCCTAGCGCCACGCCCACCGGCATCCCCAGGCAGAGAAGATAGGCGACAAGCTCCGGAAACTGCGCTCGGGCATCGCGCAACATGCCCGTCGAACGGCTGGACCCGGCGAACATTGGGAGAATGCCGGCTGGAATCATCATCCACAGGAGCAACGCGGATCCCAGACCCCAGATCAATCCCCCCCCGGGGGTGGTCGCGCGATGGGCGAAGAACAGGGCAAAAGCAAGGCCGAAAAGACCGCCAAGCAACACGCCATGCGCCAGCGGAGTCGTCAGCAGTGCGCTCCGCAAAGCGCCACCCATCGCACCCAGGCCCAGTCCCAGCAGAGGCTCAATCCAAATCAAGCCAGCTACGCGCGGTCCGGCTTGCGATCTAATCGAAGACTCCGATGCTGCCATGATAAGGACTCCTGCTAAAAGGACTTCTGCCGAAGGATCTTTACCGAAGGACCTTTACCTAAGATCAATGGTCTGGACAATATCTCGTGGGAAAAAAAGCTCGACGGTCCAGTCCATCAGTACCCGAATTTTCCGCTCTATACCTGGAAGCTTCGACAAGTAGATGCCGCGCCACAGCAACCAGGCAAGCAACCCCGAAAAGCGCATGGATTTGGTGCGAGCCAAGGGCACTGTCAACTCGGCGCAGGCCGTCTGGTGGCCGACAACACAAAGAGATCCCCGAGAATCGAAATGAAAGGTTTGTGCGCGGCGGCCCTCCAATTGGGCGTGGATATTCTTCGCCAACACCTCCGCCTGGCGAAGTGCGAACTGTGCGGTGGGTGGGCAGGTTTTACCGGTCTTCGCGTCGCTCACCGCTGCACAGTCTCCAAGCGCCCAGAGGCCTCTGTGGCCCTTCACGGCAAGAGTGTCATCCACGAAGACTGCGCCGCGCGGGTCCCTTTCGACGGGCAGTGAATTCAGCAATGGATTCGGCGCGGTACCGGCGGTCCATACGAGGGTCGTCGCTCTAATCTCGCAGTCGCTCAAAATGACCACGCCGGGCTGCGTATCTGTGAGCCTGCAATTCAAGCGGAAACGGACGCCACGTTCCTCCATTTTTTGCTGAGCATAGCGAGCGAGCGACTCGCTCAACTCAGGCAGGATGCGATCGCGCGCGTGCACCAACACGACGGTCAGCTCCTCTGAGCGCAGGTTCGGGTAGTCGGCAATAATTCCGTGCGCGAAGTCGTTGAGAGCACCCGCAAGCTCGGCCCCGGCGAACCCGCCGCCGGCGATTACGAACGTGAGAAGTGCACGGCGCTCGGAAGGATCAGACTCGCGGTCGGCCCGTTCAAACATCTCAATGACATGATTGCGAATGCGGATGGCGTCAACCAGGCTTTTGAAGCCTAAAGCAAACTTTTCAATGTTCGCCATCCCAAAATAATTCGAAACGGAGCCGAGCGCCAGGACCAGATGATCGTACGGGATTTCGCGTGGCGCCCCAGTCCCTAGCCCGGGCGAGCCATTGCCCAGAATCACCTGGCGCTGCTCGAGGTCGATCTCGACCGCGTGTCCGCGAATGAACTCCGTCCGATGCAGGCTACTGCGCAGGGGGGTGCTGATGTGGCTCGGTTCGAGGCTGCTCCCGGCCACTTCCGCAAGCATGGGAGTAAAAAGAAGCGCGTTTGTGTCGCTCACCAGGGTAATAGAGACCGAGGGGTCAGCACGGAGGTGTTCTTCTAAACATTCTGCTGTCCGCATGCCGCCGAATCCGCCGCCGAGGATGACGATCCGCTTTTTTGCCGACGGAACCGGCAATCGGGGTCCGGGCTCTGGGCCAAGCACACGCTCCGCAATGTCACTCAAACCTTGATTGATGAGGCCAAGAGCAGCACCGTACAGCACCCAACCGACCAGAGCTGGAAAATGTGCTCGCATCTGCTCCGCGCTCCACTCCGGCATCTGACCGGAACTCAACGGGAAGGCGATCACACTGACCAAGCCCCAGAGCGGAATGCCGAGCGCACCAGCCGCCATGAGATTGTCGACGTAGGCGCCGCGAGTGGGGCGCGAAGTGGCGGCATAAGCCGTACCCACAGCAATACCCAAGATAATGCTCCATCGTGGATAACCAAGAGTAGGCACCAGGCATACGCTAGCCATCGCTCCAGCCAGCATCCCCAGGGATCCTCGCCGGACGAGGTGGTTCATGCGGCTTTTGCCGCAAATCTGCTGGCCGGAATCGGCAGTAACGGGTGAGGACGATTCGTGGTAGACAGGCACAATTGATCGATCTCAGTAGAAGCCATGATCGCGGTCTCCACGGGTGTCAAAGACTCGCGACTTGAGTTCGGGGCTGCAGTCAAACGAGACCTGAGACTCTGAGGACCACGAGTTGTGCATGTGATGAATTCGTGGGACAAGAAGTTACATTGCACGGGCTAGCTTCTGATGCCGCTGTCCCTGCGTATCAGGCGGGCAAAAAGCCAAAGGGATAGGGAGATCTGCGCCCGGCATCATGGGAGCTACGTCCACGTTATCAATGTAGAAATCAATTTTCCATTCCCCATTAGAGTTCCTCTGCCAAGTCTCAAAGTATCTCTGTCGGGTGGTAATCGGCATGCCTCCGTCTCTCGGCGTGAGCGTCAGACTATGCCAGCCATAATCAAAGGCCGTATTAGCAAACACGCGAATGGCTATGACGGTGACAGTAAGAGTCGCGCGACATTCCTCAAAAAGCTTCGTCATGCGCGACCGAAACACAGACTTGGCGTCGGCTCCAAAGAAGCTCGGCGCTCCAGCGCTCATATCTGCAAACTCGTCCGCGAACACCGCCAAGAGACCATCCAGATTCCCTGCGTTGTAGGCGTCCCTAAACTTTGACTTGGCGACGTTTATCTCGTAGACGCGACTCATGGCAACTCCCATTTCACTTTCGCGACTAGCGATCTTTGCCCAGTCTGCGGTTAAGTTTCAGATATAAACGGTTGCTGAATCCTGCAGGTAATTCAAAAGCCCTGGCGTCGCCAACCAACTGCACCACGTTGCGAGTCCCGTCCAGTACTGCCGTACAATGCTTGCAGCCCTTGAAGTGTTCCTCCATCCTGGCGCGCATTTCCTCACTGATCTCGCCGTCAAGGTATTTCGAGATCTCGCGCCAGACCTCCTCGCAACTGATTTCCACTACCATGGTCTTACCTGTTCGTACTCAGCGCGGCCCGCGCTCCAACTCCCATCGATACCAGGTGCGAGAGCGTCGCGCATCTGCAGGCGGGCGCGCAAGAGGCGGGTTTTTACGGCGCTTTTCCTGATACCGAGCAACTCAGCGGTTTCCTCGATAGTGAAGTGTTGCACATCCCTCAGAACAAATACATCCCGGTGCTTGGGCGTCAATGAAGCTAGCGCTCGGGATAGTGCTTGCCGCAACTCCTTTTTCTGCAGCGCCTCGGAGGGAATCTCGCGCCAGTCAGCGAAGTCCCGGGGAACATAGTCGCCTTCCTCGCCATCGCGCTGTTCATCCAACGAATCGTGGAGCTTCTGATGGCGTTGCTTTCTCAACTTCATCAGAGCTTCGTTGGTGGCGATGCGGATCAGCCACGTGCTAAATTTCGAGTCGCCCCGGAACTTGGCAAGATTGGTGAATGCCTTCAGAACAGCCTCCTGGGCTGCATCTTCTGCATCGGCTTCGTTGTTCAGGATAACTTGAGTCGCCATAAATATTGCATGTTCGCAGGGACGCACAAGTTCGCGAAAGGCCTCTTCGTCTCCACTGAGCACGCGTTCGATCAGTTCCGCCTCGGACGCGGCCCCCAGTCGTTTGGTAAGAACGGCACTGGTCGTGGCCGAAGACCTGGGTGGGGCTCCCGCCTCAAGAGTCTCGTGGCCTCCCTGGGCGGGGTCAAGTTGATCGATGCGGTTCACATTTACCTCTTCGTCGATGCTTTCGTGTCATCCGGCCACGTTTTGGGGGAGTGTCACCCTTCCTTCATCACGTGGCCTGCCAAGAGGAGCATTCCTGCTACTGCGTTGGAAACAAACATCATTACGAGGATCCGAGCAGAGTTGTCGTACTACGAATTATCGTAGAATCAACGAGTTTTCGTTGGCGTTCTACGACGAATCGTAGTAAATTTCGCATTGTCAACACATGAAAACCCTGTTGCCGGAAGACGAACCGCAACGCCTGGAGGCGCTGCGCCGCAAAATCGCTGAACTCGAACAGTCGCAACGCATGATGGGCGAGCAACTGCGTCAGGCGAACAAGGCGCGGGCGCAGAGTGAGGAGCGATTCCGAGATCTTTTCGACGAGGCCCCGATCGCCTACGTGCATGAAGGGCTGGATTCTCGTTTTATCCAGGCTAACCGCACGGCCATGAGGATCCTCGGCCTCAGGCCGGGCGAGGTCAAAGGCACGTTCGGGAAGTCTCTCGTGCCCAATACCCCCGACGCCCAGCGCCGCTTACGCGAGGTACTCGATTCAATCGGACGCGGCACCGACACCAGCGGGGTCATCCTAGAACTACGCCGCAAGGACGACGGCAAACCGGTGTGGGTCCAGTGGTGGTCCAGGCCCGCCGCTGGGGGCGACTACACACGCACGATGTTCCTCGACATTACCGACCGGATATTGATGGAACAGGAGCAGATCCGGCTTCAGGACCAGAACGCCTACCTATGGGAAGAAATCCGCAGCGGACACAACTTCGGCGACATCATTGGCGAGAGTTCCGGTCTGCGTACAGTGAAGCAACAGATTCAGCTCGTCGCGCCAACGGATGCTTCCGTGCTTGTCACCGGGGAAAGCGGCACGGGCAAGGAACTCGTCGCCCGCGCAGTTCACGACCACAGCGCGCGAAAGGGCCGCCCCCTCATCAAGCTGAATTGCAGCGCAGTACCGGAGGGCCTGTTCGAGAGCGAATTCTTCGGCCACGTGAGAGGTGCATTCACCGGTGCGCTCAGAGACAAGCCTGGCCGCTTCGAACTGGCCGACGGTGGCACACTCTTCCTTGACGAAATCGCCGAAGTGCCGCTCGCAATGCAGGCGAAACTGTTGCGCGTTTTGCAGGAGCAGGAGCTGGAGCGCGTTGGCGACACACGCACGCGCAAGATCAATGTCCGTATCATCGCTGCGAGCAACCGCGACTTGAAGAAGGAAGCCGATGCTGGCCGTTTCCGGGAGGACCTTTTCTATCGCCTGAGCGTTTTCCCGATTGAAGTCCCGCCGCTGCGGGAATGCCGCGAGGATATCCCAGTGCTCGTGGAACACTTCCTGGGCCAAAGCGCGCGGCGAATGAATCGTCCCGCCACGCGAATCACGCCGGCCGCGCTAAGCCAGCTCGCCGCCCACGACTGGCCCGGTAACGTACGCGAGCTTCAGAATACTGTCGAGCGCGCCGTCATCCTCGCCCGAGGAGGCCCACTGCATTTCGACCTGACCGGGTCGGATGTAACCGGCGCTCCTCTCGCGCACACTCGCACGGCTCCACAGCCTGCCTTGCTGACGCGCAACGAACGGAAGCGACAAGAACGCGACGGCATCACTGCCGCGTTGAAGCAAACCCGCGGTAAGATCTTCGGCCCAGGCGGTGCCGCGGAATTGTTGGGCATGAAGCCAACGACACTGGCTTCGCGTATCACCGCTCTAAGGCTCAGCCGAAAGGCGGGGGCGTGATGAGTTCAGCGGCTTCATTCTTCAGAATAGCTTGACTAGCCCTGAATGTTCGCGGGACGCACAAGGTCGCGGAGAGCCTCTTCCTGCGTATTGAGTGCGCGTTGTATCAATTCCGCCTCTGATGGGTCAACCCGCGACTTGGTGCCAGCCAGCATTTCGCCTCTGATCCGAGGAGTGGTCACCGGAAGCGCCGGTCGCATAGAGGGCGGACATCATGCTAGAGACTTGCACACACGGCTGCGGGAGTCTGGCATCGTTGTTTGCCTTGAATTTCTGAACGATATCACCAGGCGATATCCCAGCAGCAGTGACAGTACAACCGCGTACTGCAGCGGCTTGCGGACATCAGCTTTGACCAGCCAGTAGTAATGAATCACACCCGCAATCGCAGCCAGATAAATCATCTGATGCAGACGGTTCCACCGGCGGCCACCCAGCCGGCGAATCCAGCCCGACGTCGAAGTAATGGCCAGAGGAATTAGCAACACAAAGCCGGTGAACCCAACGGTAATAAACTTCCGCTTGGCGATGTCGACGAGCATTTCGTGCACATCAAAAAACTTGTCGAGCCAGATGTAGGTAAGAAAGTGCAGAGCCACGTAGAAAAATGAGAAGAGTCCGAACATGCGCCGGAAGCGAATCAGCCAGAGTTGGTCGGTCAGCTTGCGCAGCGGCGTGACCGAGAGCGTAACCAGCAGGAAGATCAGTGTCCAATCGCCCGTGGAGTGGGTAATGACCTCAATCGGATTTGCGCCCAGGTTTCCCGAGTACGCCTTCCATGCCAGCCGAGCAAGCGGTGCAAGGCTAGCCAGAAAAACAATGGGTTTGAGCCGGCGAATCATTTCTGGACAATCCTAGAAATATTTCCTCAGGTCCATGCCGTTGTACAGGCTGGCCACCCGATCGGCATAACCGTTGAAAATCAGCGTGGGCCGCTTGAGGAAGTCCCCCAACCGACGCTCGTTGGTCTGGCTCCAGCGCGGATGATCCACGTTCGGGTTTACATTGGCGTAGAACCCGTATTCACTCGGCGCCGCCTCGTTCCAAGTGTTAATCGGCTGATTTTCTGTGAACTCGATTTTTACGATGGCCTTAGCACTCTTGAATCCGTATTTCCAAGGCACGACCAGCCGAAGCGGCGCGCCGTCCTGGTTGGGTAGCACCTCATCATACATGCCGAAGCAGAGCAGGGTGAGCGGATGCATGGCCTCATCCATACGCAAACCTTCCACATAAGGCCATGGCAGCACAGATTCCTTCTGGCCCGGCATCTGCTTGGGATCGTAGAGGGTGGTGAACTTGACGAACTTGGCTGTCGGCTGCGGCTCCGCACGTTGAATGAGCACGCTCAATGGGAAGCCGATCCACGGCACCACCATCGACCACCCTTCCACGCATCGATGTCGATATATACGCTCCTCAGGTGCTGCGAGTTTAGTGATCGAATCCACATCGAGGACTTGTTTCTTCTTCACCAGCCCCTCGATACTGATCGTCCACGGCCGGGTTCTGAAGTCCTTAGCCAACCCTGCGGGCCCGTACTTGTCAGTTGAAAATTCATAGTAGTTGTTGTAGTTGGTGACATCCTTATAAGGCGTGACGGCCTCGCTGGTGCTGAACTTGCTCTTCTGAATGCCGTCTATCTTCGGGTTGGCCTGACCGACAACGGGCGGGGACAGAAGCTCGTTCAGTCCCACGCCTGCCGCCGCTGCTCCAGCCAAAGCCGCGCCGATCAGGAAATTGCGGCGGTTCAGGTAAATGTTCTTGGGAGTAATCTTGGAAGAAGCAATACCGGCTTGCTTTTTGATTAACATGCTGAGTTCGGTCAACGTCACGAACGAACCCAACACCTTCTCGGGTTGGCGCGCGTTGCCCTTACAAGAAGACGCATTTAGTCCGGGAAAAGTTACACTCTCTCCTCCGAGCCGTGAAACAATTGACCCTTCAATAAATGGTTCCTATTTTAGCGAGACAGCGAGCTTATGCAGAACAACGCTAACTACCTGTTCGGGGGGCTTGCAGTGAATCTGTACCGGCAGTAATAGATTTGCGTACCGAAGCGAGTGGGGCGTCATCGATGAAGGAAATGTCGCCGTTCGGCGATCGCTGAATTCCTAGCTCCTTCCACAAACTTGTTAGATCGACCGTCACAGGTTTATCTTTCATATCTTCATAGAGATTTTCCAGAACGCGTGTCCCGGTGGCTTCATCCCCGACTCTGAGCGCGCGCTCCAACGGCCAGTCCTTAGTAATGTTGCCGCCTGCGGCGAGAATTCCACGCAAGGCATCTTCAAGACCTTTTTGATTGTGAGTTCGCTGGTGGATCTCCACGTCCGCTAGAAGGCAAAACAGGGCTCCTCCCCAATACGTCCGCCCCCATGTGTGTGTGTGATCGAGACCCGCATCTCCCTCCCTGGGGAGTCCTTGCGGGAGATCGCGAATCAAATCGCTCCACATCTGGGAGGGTGCGAGGATCCCGGACTGTACGCGAGCAATCGGTTCCACGTATGTGGCGGTTCCTTCCTCAATCCAGTGATGTTTTTCCGCCACCGACGGGAACGCCAAATGGACCATCTCGTGGGTCATGGTCCAGTCTGCATTCAGATCCGCCAGGGTTGTCTTGCGGCCAACCGAAATGGTGATAAGAGCAACTGGCGAGCCAAAGGTCCGACCATTGTGAACGCCTCTGCCCTCGCTTCTTGTAATTCGTACGGCTACGTGAGGTACAGGATATCGACCAAAATAGGTAGCGACCGACTTGGAGGCGGCGTTGACCCACCCAATCAAATCTTCGGGAGCCGAACCTCCTCCCTCCGGAGGCGTAAACACATCAATGACCCCGCCAGGAGCCATGATCGTCGTCAGTTTGTCACTGCCGGTATCGCTAGCAAATGCGAGCATCCAGGTCAACAGCGCAACCTTCGAAACGTTTCTGATTATCAATAGAGCAGACAACTCGATACGCTCTCTCATTCCAACTCCGGGTTTCTTTATCCGCAAAAAACATGCGGCAAGGCACGGTCACGGAGTCAAGAGGGCTCGAAAACAAAACCGGACTCGCCGATGAAGAACGCCTCCGTTCGGCCTGCGCGAATTAGCCCTCTCTAAAATAGCGGAACAATTCTCATGTCCTACCGATAAGTAGCCGCATTTGGGTGAGCAAGTTGTCCAGCGTCGCGCCTTTACCCACATATGCGTCCACATAAGTCAACTCCTCTGGAGCCACCAGAGTGTGTCCAGAAACCAGAATGATCGGGGTACAAGGACTGAGCCGCTTGATCTCTCGTGCCAATTTGAAGCTGATCATTCGGGGCAGTCGGTAAGTTAACAAGACTAGGCCAAAGGCGCTTTGCTCCATTCGCTCAAACGCCTCACCGGTGTTGCATGCAATCACCATCTTGAAGCCACAGCCTTCCAGAACTGATGTCAGCACTCTCAGCGCCCTAGGGTTATCGTCGACATAGAAGACCGTCTGCCGTTTCGTTATTGTCGGGCCTCCCCTTGTGGCAGAGTATTCTTGAGCCTAACTCTTCAGTGAGATCGCTCATGTGCGGGTGGGGGGGAGCTAATTGTGGCACCGAGACAATCGATATCTCCTGCGTTGTATGTCTTCTAGCTTCCGACCTCGTCGCGCATGTCTGATAGAGCCCCTTCATACGCTCTCATTCTTCCTTCCTCGATCGGCACGCTCGAACAGTTAATGGTCAGGTTTCTGATCTGTGCAATCGCAAACAGTGGTAAGCAAATCAAAGACCGCGGCGTCGCCGACCAACCGCACAACGTTGCGAGTCCCGACCAGTAAGGCTGTGCAACGTTTGCACCCTTTGAAATGCTCGTCCATCCGAGTGCGCAAGTCGGCACTGACCTCATCCTCCAAGTAATTCGAAATCTCGCGCCATACCTCGCCACAGCTGATTTTCACTGCCTTGGACCCGCCAGTTTCCATCCGAGTTCTAAAGCGATATCACAACGGTCGAGACGCCGGCGCCTTAGTCTGCCTCTAGGAAGCCGCATTACGTCTTCATTCGAGAACGCTACTCAGCCGATCCAGGGTTTGCACTGTTACATCCGGCTTGACACCTAATTCATCTTCAGCCAGATTGCATCGGTTCACCCAACAGGTAAAGAACCCGTAGCTCTTGGCACCCGCGATGTCCCAGAAATTCGACGAGACGAAGGCAATCGCACTTTTGGACACACCAAGGTGTTTTGAAACCAGGCCGTACACGCGCGGGCTCGACTTATAGATGTTCACTTCGTCAGCGCTTATCACTTCAGCAAAAATGCCTTTCAGGCCGGTGCTTTCGACCACGGCATCGAGCATTTTCGGCGAGCCATTCGACAGGATGGCCAACTTATATTGCGCTAGCTTAGCCAATGCCGCCTTCGCGTCGGGAAAGCTATCGAGGTGCAGATATGATTCCATCAACTCTCTGCGGGTCTCGGGAGGGCAAGCGAGGCTCAGACTGTTGCAGGCAAATGCCAGAGCCGATTCTGTCACCCGCCAAAAATCTTCGTACTGCCCCATGAGGCTGCGTAGCCAGGTATACTCCAGTTGCTTGGCACGCCAGAGTTTGCTCAGTTCAGCGCCCTGGCCGGGAAACTTGCGGCTGCATGTTGCAATTACCGAGTGCACGTCGAACAACGTACCGTAAGCGTCGAAGGTGATCGCCCGGATGCGCGATGTCATGGTGACTCCCCCTGTAGTGATCCTGAGACACGTCGGTGACGCTGGGTCTGCATTCGACTCGTTCCATGCTACGGATCAGATAGCTGAGAGAGTTGAGGTCGCGCGCACGTCCTTTGACCCTGCAACTCTCCTTCTATGAAAATAGCCCAGCGCAGAATCGAGAGAGAGCTTTCCCGGGCCAAAGATCAGGATGATCAGTGAAGCAACTAAGAACACGAAGGGTGCCGCGGCCGAAAATTTATCGGGGTCGGAAAAGAACGAGAAAAAGGCTTCCCGATCGGCAATTACGTAGGCCATGATCATGTTGACCGTGAGCACCAAGGCCGTTAGACGCGATAAAAGCCCAAGGGCCAAAAAGATGCCGCCGAAAAATTCCACACACGCGATAAAGAACGCCATGTTTGCCGGCATGGGCATATTGAGGCTGGCGAAGTATTCGCCCACCTTATCCAGATTGTGGAGCTTGCCCCAGCCACTCTGAACAAGTTGCCAGCCCCAGTAGAGGCGTACCGCCAGCAGCAGGGGAGATTGCAAATAAGAGACGGCCCTTTCAAAAAGCGCATAAACGCGCACGCCAGTTTCGATCAACTTGTTCATAAGTTATTTTCCTAATGAGGAGATAGCTTCCTTGTCTGAGGATTCGGGCCGGCAGAACCAGCCCAAGCTTGACCAGTTCGCAAACCAACTCTGTACGATTCCGAGGAGCTTGCTTTCTGGAACGTCTCGGTTTCCCTGAAAAGCCAGGACCGCTGCATCGGACAGGGTCTTACCTTGTCGGAGCGCTTGGAGAAACAAGAAAGCCTCCGCCTCGATTCGCTTGAAGTAAACCGAGTAGTCAAGGCGATGGACCACCAAGAAGATAGCCTGGGGCTTTTGGCGCGCGACTTTGCGCGCTCGCGTTTGTTTTCGACGCTCCGAGATCGCGTTGCTTGCCATCTCACCATCGGAGTCATCTTTCCGGATCTCAAGGAGCAAATCATCTACGGGGTAGCGCAGGCTAAGCAGTTGAATGTAGGGCTGCAATCGGAATCGCGGGTCCGCGTCTGAGGCTGGCATTTCGCCAGGGATCAAGAAGGGCTCCGCTGCACCGTCGAAAGCTTCAATTTCAGCCCACTCCAAGCGAACCATATCCAGCGCCAGGGCTGCGCGCGGTTGGATGTGTTCGGAATGGCTTCGTAACCACCACTCCAACCGAGAGCCAAGATTTCGTAGAGTAAATGACTCAGAAGGACAGTCGATAAGATAAGCTTTGGACAATGCCTCAAATCGTTGCGGACCGATGATCGCCCGAAGGCCCCGAAAATCCTCCTCCAAAGCCGCGAGTACGCGAAACCAATATTGGCGATTGTAGATTTCCAGGCGCTCAAACGAGCTCAAGCGATCATTTGGCTTGACGAACTCTGCAGCCACCTCGTGCATTGACCTGCCGTCCCGAGCACGCGGCTGCATCTGCTCGTCATTAGTAAGGGGTTGCATGACCGCGTCTAGCATTCGCTGTTGGATTTCAAGCAGGTTCATAATTGCACTGCCATTTCTGCGACGAACTGATTCGCCTTCAGCGCTTCGTTGTGAACCTCTTCAAAGGATGGAATGCTGTCGTCCCACTCGAGGAGCGTTGCGGTACGCCCTGCGCGTTCGATGGCCCGGGCATAGAGTTTCCAGACAGGGTCGATCACCGGGTGGTCGTGCGTGTCCAGAATGTACTTTTCGAATTTGGAATGGCCCGCAATATGGATCTGCGCGACCCGCTCTGCCGGAACACCATTTACGTAATCAAGGGGATTGAAACTGTGGTTTCTTGAAGAGACATAGATGTTATTGACGTCCAGGAGAATGCCACAATCCGCCAATTCCACCACTTCTGTGAGAAACTCCCACTCCGTCATCTCCGAAACGTGGAATTCGGCATAACTGCTTACGTTCTCAACCGCGATCGGGATCTCAAGAAAGTCCCGCACTTCACGAATTTTCTGTGCGGTGAGGCGGGCAGCCTCGAACGTATAGGGCATGGGCAGCAGATCATGGGTGTAAGTGCCATCGACACTACCCCAGCAAAGGTGGTCAGTGAGCCAAGGTGTCTTGGTGCGCTTGACCAGAGTCTTTAGTCTCTTCAAATGTTCGCGATTGGGTGGCTCATGGGAGCCAAAGTACATGGAGACACCATGCTGGACCACCCGGTAGCGCTCAAGAATCTGATCCAGAACATGCAGGGGTCGCCCACCATCGATCATGTAGTTCTCGGAGATGATCTCGAACCAATCCACAACCGGCTTTTCGGAGAGAATATGCTGGTAATGAGGCACGCGAAGACCTATCCCAACTCCGAAATCTGTGAATCCATTGAAAGAATTTGCTGGCATATCTGTATCTTTCTAAAAGGAAAAAAGCGGGTCGGGAGTTCAACCCCGACCCATTGGGGTTGAGGTGCGTTAGTTATCGGCCGGCGGTTTGGATCCATCGGTTGCGCAACCACCCTTGCCTTTGCAGGAGTTCTTGCCCTTGCAACCGTTGTCGCTGGACTTACAACCACCCTTACCTTTGCAGGAGTTTTGGCCCTTGCAAGCGTGCTTTTCCGTTTTGTCTTTCTTGTCCTTGTTGTTCGTGCTGCCATCATCTTGCATGCTCACCGCTCTGATGCCAGCGTTGTTCTGGCCTAACGTTTGTGCGTTAAGCTTTGCGCTTGCGCCGGTCATCAAACCTGCCAGCGCAGCGCCTGCCAACAAAGCCTTCATTGAAGTACTCATCTTGATCGCTCCTTTTACGAGTTGATTTGTGAATCGTGTGCCGCAACACTCGTTTTCAGGAGAAGCTCACACCTCTTCTGATTGAAGGAGGAGTAAGTGAACTGCCACCGCGAGCCTTGCCCAGTTTCGAGGAAGTCTCTCGCCGGTTGCCCCGATCAGCCTGAATGTCGCTGGCTGGCCATACGATGTAGAGTCGTTCAAGAAAGTTACGTACACGCCAGCAAGAGGAAAATAAAAGGGACAACCTCACTTCGATTTCCGGCGCCCACGCTCACACAGCAATACTGGCGAATGAGATAACGCAGGTTCGAATGGGCCTTGAACGGATGCCTCCTCGGCAAAATGGTTCTTGACCAATCGCCACCAACGTAACTTCTGACCACCAGCGAACATCGAACCGATCGCGTTTAACCGCGGACCGATATCAGGGGAAGATCCTTCCTCGGCTGGGGCGCGCTTATGAGCTCATGACCGCGTAATACTGATGAAATGAACGCTTCGTTCATTTCGCGTACTCAACCTGCAACGCATGCGTTACGAGAATGAGACAGGTTACATCGATGCCCTGGAACATTTCTGGACTAGCAGCGTCGCTCTGAGCGGATTTCTGCTGCAAGGTGGACTCATGGCGCCGGGTTCGATGGAGTTGGACATGCCCACAAGCGGGATCGAACGGATGGAATCAATGGATCGGACTTCCAGCATATTCGGCAGGCTAGATTTCCAATAGAAAAGTAGTCTCAAGGACGCAACACGGCTCAAGCTGACGAATCCCATCTGGCCTTCATGTAACTTCGTGTCGAGACCACGCATCTGACGGATAACATTTTCCTTTTTCTCCCTGGAGGGCCAAACTGTGGAAGGGACCGAGACTCAAGAGCTTGAACAGCGTCCTATCACCAACAAACCATCTCTCCGCTTCTGGAAGACGCAGCGATTTATTACCGTGGGGTCGCTCGGTCTGGCGATAATCCAAGGTATCTGTGCTACGGCAGTATTTGTCAGCGGGATAAGCACTGCGCTCGGGCTCTCCACCGTAGTTGTCGCCACCGCAGCAGGACCAGCGACCGGCTTCCACGCCAACAGGTTCCGGATTCCCATGCTTGCCCTCGCCGGGGTGGGTGCTCTAGTCAACCTTTTCCTTTTTTGGAATGCAGAACGCATGCGCAGGAACCCGGCTGCTCGTTGGCGAATGCGTCCTCTTACTCGAAAAGAACGCTGGGAGAAACGGATCCAGCTCGCTGCATCCATCCTCACCCTGCTTCTGATCGCGGGCGAACTTCTCGCGCATCCGATGTTTCACCACGAACTGTAGACACCGTTATCTGGCCCTGACTTCTCAAGTTCGCTTTCAAGCCTTGCATGCAACCGCTCACTGAAACCGCTCGGCAGCGCAAAGGTGCGCTCATCTGCGATCAGGTAGACGATATTGCGAGTGGAGTCAAGAATAGCCGCGCAATGGCGACAGTGGGCCAGATGCTTTTCCATGCTGGCAAGCACGGAGGGATCGAGATCTCCGTCGATGTAATTGGAGATTTCGCGCCACACATGTTCGCAATTTAGAACCATAATCAGCCTTTCGTGCCCTTCCAGCCTTGCATTCGCAACTCAGGAGCCAGCATTTTCTGCATCATCAGACGCGCCCGGAATAGCCTCGTCTTCACCATCCCCTCGCTGATGCCAAGCAAATGGGCGGTCTCCTGAATATTCATCTCACGGACATCACGGGAAATCAACACCTCCCGATACTTTTCCGGCAGCTCGTCTAGCGCTCGCTGCAGAACTTCCCGCAGTTCCTTCCGGTCAAGAGCCTCTGAAGGAATCTCCCGCCAGTCAGTCAGCACTGCCGGCGTGTAGTCACTGTCACCATCATCCATAAACTCTTGAAGCGAAATCTCGGACTCCGCACGGGAGCGGCGCAGCCGCATTCGCGCTTCATTCAACGTGATCTTAACCAGCCAAGTGCTGAACTTCGCTTCTCCACGGAAGCTACCCAGAGCTTTATATGCCTTAAGGGCTGCTTCTTGCACGACCTCTTCAGCATCCGCCTCGCTCTTGAGAACCGAGTACGCGGTCAAGAAGACTGCCCGCTCGCAAGATTTTATCAATGCATGGAACAGTTCCCGTTCACCTGCGACAATGCGAGAGATCATCTCCGCTTCTGTGAGCGGCTGCCCGTCCATCGTCGTCGACGACGACTGCGTCTGGTTGCTATTCAAGCGGCAACCTGCAAATTATGAGCCAAGGACCCAATACCATTTGGGACCCGGACAGCTTCTGAAGCAGCCGCGTGTTCCGCTGTGTCTGTGAACCTATCCATCTCCGCCCTTCGTGATCCGCTTAGCTGGTAGTTCTGTCCCACGGCCTCTTGATGACATCTTCAGAAAGAAAGTTACAGGTACGCAGCGTGATGTGATCCTTCTAAGTTGTTGAGGTGTGCCACATGGCTGCGTTTGAGCACAGCGTTGCGCGGTTGCTTATCGCTCAAGCGAAACCATTGCGTTCTTCGTAATCCAAGGACAAGGCGAGTTGGCGGGCACGACGCTATGTAACTTTTCTCACCACACTTCATCTGAATGGCAGACTCAAACTTTGATGTATTTGTCTTCTTAGCAAGGTGTATTGACGATTCCCGATGTTTTCGGGAAGGAAAAGGAAATTAAAGATATGAAGTTATCAACCATCGGCAAGAACCTGCTGCCTGGGCTGGCTCTGCTTCTGGCCACCAGCGCATTCGCAGCAAACAATGTCAACAAGGGTTCCTTCGAAGTGTTTGAACCTCTAACCGTCAGTGGACATCAACTGGCGCCGGGGCAGTACAAGCTTCACTGGGACGGAACAGATTCTAACGTTGAACTAATGATCCTGTCGCAGGGGAAGCTGGTGGCGACCGTGCCAGCTCAGTTGCTCGACCTGAGTCAAGCCGAGCGTAACAACGCGACTGTGGCGCGCACGAACGATGATGGCAGCCAGTCTCTGACCCAGATCGATTTCGCCGGCAAGAAGTACGCGCTGGCATTTGGCAATCAGTCGGCGGCGACTATCTCAGCATCGCCGGATGGCAGTCAATAGGTACCCTGGGTATGCAACAAGGTCGCTCCAACTACACAAAGCGCAACAGTGGCATTGTCCATGGTTGCGCCTCGTGCTGGGAGGGCCGCAGAGTCACTGTCACAGGAGTTTGGCAAGATGTCTTCAATTCGTAAAGCAACGGTGATGGAGTACCCGAGGGTCAAAACCGAGTCTTCACCATTCGAGCATACAAACGGACTACTTACTCAGGCTGTGGAGTTCGCGGACTTTGCCGAGATCGTCAGGAAGCTGTCGAAATCGACTTGGTTTTGCGAGGTCGCGGAAGCGTAGCTCAGTTCTCGGTCATAAGATCACATTTGCAACGGACCGTAGAGTGAGGGCGACAGCCGTTAATCAACGACTGTTGAGTAGAAGATCGTTCCCGATTTTAAGCGAGATTCCAGCATTAATAACAAACAAGGAGGCAGTATGTCGACGGCAAAGCTTGTAGTTATCTACCCTATTCCGACCGATCTCAAGCAGTTTGAGCGGCTCTATCTTGAGCAACACGTTCCGATGGCTGTTGATAAGCTCGCAGGCAAGACCAAGATCGTGGCGACGAAGGTGTTAAGTTCGGCGCAAGGTGGCCCCGCACCCTTCCATAGGATTGCAGAGATCCATTTCCCTTCGATGTCGGCCTTGCATGCGTGTGCCGCTTCTAAAGGAGCGCAAGAGACCCTGGCGAACGCTGTTTCCATTTCGACCGGCGGCCCACCGATTTTCATCGTGGCGGAAGAAGAGACGTTCGCGTTCTAAGGTTGAGTTGTAACTTAGAGGCACTTCTTAGGATGGCATACTCCCGGTTGTCATTTGGCGGTTAGGCTATGAGGAGAGCTAAGGTGGACAGCCCAGAGGAAGGTGATCCGAGCCAAGACTCTAGCCGGGGCGACTCGTGACAATCAAACTCTTTCCGCGTTGGATGTCATAGCCCCTGTCGCGCATTATCGGCGGGAACTTCGCAAAATGGCGCTGTGCCCGGGGCCACCCACTCCACCTGAATTTGCTGGCCATCCGCTGCTCGGATGTGGGGACGATACCCCACGCTTCGAGCTGTGCAAAGAGCTTTCTTATACGCCGCATCCGCTTGCTGGAGTTCTTCCGTGGTTGTGGCGCTACCAACCGAAGACAATGGGGACAGAATCTCTGTCTTCAACGTCACGAGGTTGATGCTCCCAGGGAGTGCTCTGCGTTCTCCTATTGTTTTCAGGTTCCCTTCCGAATCGATCTTCGTGCGCACAACTCGCTCCATAGATGTTTTTCACCAGGTGAAATGCTTATCATTCACTCAAAGTTACGCGCCCTAACTTCGGTACCCGGAGGGCAAACGCTTCATGCCCTGGGGCAAGCGCCGATACGGCCGGGCTGCGCGAGTCTCCGGCGCGCCGGCAAGCGTTGTACTGACGAACTGCTTTCCCAGCAGAAACTGCCTCCACTGCGCTCAACAGCTCAACGGCGGCATCCAACTTCGAGACGTAGCCCGTTGCACCAGTGCCCAAGGCTTCGCGTGCCACCTCGGGATCGTTGTTTCCGGTCAAGAACATTAATTTGGAATCCGGTGAGACCAACCGGTCAAGAACATTAATTTGGAATCCGGTGAGACCAAGCGGATTTGTCGAGCAGCTTCGATCCCATTCAGCTTCGGGAGGCCTATGTCCAGCACCACCAAGTCGGGTTTGAGTTCTTGAGCTTTCTGAACGGCCTCCTGTCCGTCTAATGCATGCCCAACGATCTGAAATCCTGGCTGTTTCCTGAGTAACGAAGAGGCGAAGCTGCGGAACCTTTCGAAATCATCTACTAGGAGTATCCGGATTAAAGTAGAAGAACACGAAGACACCTTTTTTGGCGGCAATTTCCGACCTCCACAAGACAGACAGCGACGGTCTCACCGCGATGGGCCCCGCGCCGCGTTTCAGCGATATTTCAGGTGAATGGGGCCTTCGCGAAGAACACCAGCCAAGCCCCTGAGCGCTGGACCGCACCGTGCGCCTCTGCTGCCGTCCAGAACGAAGCTCCCAGCAGCACCAGGTCCTTGATCAGAAACTGGCCGGCATCGCCGAGGACGGGGAAACCGTACTTCAACTGCGCCGCGCCGGGTGTTGAGAACAGGAAGCTGACGGTGAGCAGGAAGGTTACAACCGCCGCCAAACTACCCGCAAACGATGCCTTCGGGGAGAGCGGGCGAAGCGCCATGAGAGCGGCAGTGGCAATCTCAATGACGCCGATTACGTTGGAAACCCCTTGTATGCCGAGCAGGCTATACATCCACGACGTGAGCGGGCTGTGCTCAACCAATGGCTGGATAGCCGCTGCTTCTCCTGGAGTGAACTTCAGCACTCCAATGAGCAATAAGACCACGACCAATCCGTATCGCGAAACCAGAATCCCTATCATTTCCAGCAGCGACTGAATGCGCGCTGAGGCCACTCCCTCCATTGCATGATCGAGATCTTTGCTATCTGCAGTCAATATGTCCATCCCACCCTCCCAAGAAATGCCTCACGCACCACCACAGATTCCGGAAGAGTTGGAAAAGTTACATCGACATGTCATTCGAACGTCTGGGATCGATGGCAGAATTCTGGTAGGACACTTCGCAGGGCACGCGGTGCGCCATTTGCATCTCGGCACGTGAAACTCGGATGGGCATTCCCACGAATTTGGGTGTGCCCGCATTGTCCAACTGGGCAAAGATTTCGGAATACATGCGAGGTCGCCGTAGTCGTAGGAGGAAACAACTATTCACGTCAGGAGCTGGAGAAGACGCTCGCATAGATCGCAGAAGAAGCGAGAAACAGGTGAGCAATTGTGAACGAATTTACCCCTGTTTCTCCGTGTGACTGTAACCTTATAAGCAATCAATAAACACTGAGCGAAGCTCCTTTCGCCGGGCTATCGCGTGCCTCTGGAATACGCATCGCGACAGCCGTGGGCTCGTCCGACTATGGTGGCATCGTCCGGATAGGATATGCCTAGCCTGTCCTCGTGACTGTGGGGTCGGAATCAGAATCAATTGACTGCCATGCAATTCGCACCAACTACAAACATAGCGGTCGTAGAGTTCGAAGAAAAAGACCGGACGGTCATGCTCGTATGCCAATTCACTGGCGAAACTGCTCTCTGCCGGGAATCGATTTGCACAAAAGATCCAGGACGAATAATCGGGTCCCGCGTGTGATCCTGCATCCCGATGTAACCGTAAAAGGAATTGTGCCAGTCCATCTGCTGCGACAATGCGTGGGGAACATCTTTCCAATTTTCGACTATCTTCGACACGAGGTTGGTTCGTTCGGCCTGCAGCCTCTCCCCGAGTTCGAGGGTCGACCAGATCGAGAAATCTCTGAGTTCCGAAGCAACTCCAACCTTTCCCATCTGCTGCCGGGGGAACCTGAAACTCTCAAGGGGCATCCGGGAGGTATGGCTGATGGAGACTCTCGAGGAGGAGCAATTGACAAGAAAAGCAAATGAAGATGTGACACGTTACCGGTCCTGCTTCCGGACACCGCCGAAATCGTCAAAGTCCAAGGCAGGTCAGGAATAGATCGATCTGTCGTTCGAACTGAGTCCGGTCGTAGGACACCAGGGCAAAAGAGTGTCCTAGTTTTCACTCTGTGTAGCATTGAGGGGGCCAAGCCGCCGTACGCGACAACTTCGCCACGGCGGCTTGTTGTCTGGCCCACTCGCGGTTTAACCGTATTTATCCTTTGGCTCCTACCGCTCGGGTGAACACATACTGCATAGTACCGTTCATGGGAGTTGCTCCTTCGACCACCGCGCTGGCGAGTTCAGGATAGGTATTGACGTACATGTCGCGCACCTGTTCGACGCTGACTCTGGATTTACGTCTTGCAATTTCGACCCGTTGAACAGAAACACGCGCTCGAGCTTTTCAATTTTCACCGTCATAGCGCTCTCCTTACGTTGTCGGTAGATTACTGGGCGTCTTGAGCCACATTGCTCGCACCGCTTTTCGAGTCAAAAAGCGACAGGTTGCCAGCGGCAGGCGGTATCAACTTGCCACTTTCGCCTGTACTCTCGCCGCCCGGCTTTGCTCCGGAGGCCGATTTGGCTTTCGCCCGACTTTTATCGCGCTCCACAATGGCTTTGACGGCATCCGCAATTTCTCGTTTGGCGCGCTCGACGGATTGTTGCAACTCGGCATGGGAATCAACGTAAGCTTTCAGTTGTTCCGCCATCTGAGCATCAATCTCGGCTGGCTCTCCTGTTAATGAGAGGGGCGTTGTTAAGGCGTGAACCGCAGATTCCGGGACCTGGGCGATTTTGTCTTTGTTCGCGTAACCGACCTTGTCGTTTACTTTGGTATCTCCCGCCAAGGCCATGGGCACGACATTGACCCGGATACGGCCGTCGCCGAGCGCTGCCACGGTGATGGTAATTGCCCTTTTTTCGATCAGGGGCATGAGTTCGATGAACATGGATTTCCCTTTCTTTACTGCATGAGCCCGGTCAACGATTGAGCGCGGCGAAGTCAGTCGATGGGTGAGAACAATTTGGAGTGTCTCGCAAACACCGGGGTAAACTCTTCTGGGCCGATGTCTCCGAATTCTGAAGAGCAACGCAACGAAGAAACCCCACTCCTCGCCAAGGATGCGAGAAATGGGGGCTAAGATCAAAATGGACCGAAAACCGAAGCAGCCGGAGTGTCACCCTGTACTGTTAGAAGGCTGCCATTCCTTCCAGGCCAGCATCTTCGGAGAGCCGGCCTGCATCGCCCAGGCTGGTAAGGGTTCCATCCTGATTGATGCCAAAAATGCCGACGGCGCCGGTACCTGAATCGAGCGTGTAAAGATATTTGCCTTCTGAACTAATGACTATCTCCAGGTTGATGCTTCCGCTCGGATTCGTTCCCAACAAGGTTCCGGAGACGGGCGTCAACGCCCCGCTTGCGCTAAGAGCGAAACCCGAGATGGTGGAAGATGCGGAATTCGAGGTATATACGAACTGGCCGTTGGGAGTGACCGCCAGCCAGCACGTTGCCGCCCCCAGAGTCGGAACGTTGGCGCTGACGGGAGTGATTGTTCCGTTGGCGACAACCGCGTAGGAGGAGATCGCGGATGCATTCGTTCCGCCGGTTGGTCCGGTCTCGACCACCAGAGCTGTTCCGTTGGGTGCGAATGAGACCGCAAATGCACCTGGACCGGCACTCGGATTCACCACGATTGGACCCAGCGTCCCGTTGCTTTGAATGTGGAAGGCATCGATGTTGTTGGTTAGCTTTTCCGTGACCAATAAGAACTGGCCGTCGGGACTAAACGATAACGACCCGGGTTCGGAAGTCCCAGTGCTCAGATAAGTGGTTGAACCCTCGATTTGCTTCAGGTGCCCATCCGGGGTGAGACGGAAACCCACAAGGTCGCTCGCGCCACCGGCATTTACCACGTAGACCAAACTTCCGTGCTGGGCAACCGCCACTGGTTCGCTGCCGCCACAGGGAACAGTCTCCAGCAGACTCAGGCTCGCACCCCTGACTTGAAATACGGAAATATTCCCGCTACCCGCATTCACTGCGAATAGTAGTGTGTGCTTTTCGTTCAGCGTTAAAGCACCTTGCGATCCCAACGGGTCGGTAACTCCACCGCTGCCCCGGCCTCCGGTTGGAAATGTTTGTCCTTTCTCTAGCGAACCATCCGAATTGCGCTTGTAGGCAACGATCTGATTGTTGTTGGCTGCATTGGTCATGACGAATACTGCTCCGCCGGCGGCGCTGCTTGTTTGAGCTTTACTGCGGGCTGGCAACACTGCGCTGATTGCCAAAACTGTGGTCAACAGGACATGGGACATCTTCAACATGGAACGCTCCTTAGAGTTTGACAGATTTTGCGGGCCTCGGATTTTGGAACCACACTTCCGGGTATAGCGGTCCCTGAATAACGGGCCGCGCTTTCGTGAGAGCACTGAGAATGACGGAAGTTACAAATTTTCGAGAATCGTTAATGATGGTTGTGGATTCTTGGAACCGAAATGAAACATGGAGAATGCGAATTTGTTTTCGTCCGATCTCTATGGTTCCTGCATTCTCAACTCACTGAGAACCTGAAGAATCGCAATCTAAGTAATTATTGGACGAAGACTCCCAGCCTGTAACTTTTCCTCGGAGGCGGCATCCAGGAGGAGAACGAAGGACCATGGTCCAAGGGGAGGGGTCTGTGAATTCGAGCGCCGTCGGCAGCGAGACCCTGGCAGCAGTCTTGAGGGAACGCACCAACTCCCTACCTACGGGCGCGTTCCGAAAATCTCGAAATGATACCAGTCTTCGATCAGGAAACCATCTTGCACGCATGTCTTGATCTCACCGAAATAGAGCGTGAGTGTATGACGCTCGACGTCTCTGGACACTACTCGCGAACCTGATCTTTTTCGTGTCAGCGTTGCCGAGGAAAAGAGAGAATAGAAGATGTCAGTGCCTTATTTGCGCGAAGCTGTAAAAGACGGCGATTCAGAGAAGCTCATTCGCTTCATACGCCTGCACCTTGGCGATGGCAACGAAAATGTTGGCCGGAAAGAGATCGACAAATCCTGGACCGAAGCCCTGAAGATTCTTCTGCATGATCAGGAGCCAGATCGCGACTTCATTGAGCAAACCATGCAGAAGGATTCATCCACGCTGGCGTTGCTTTACTTTCATCTGCACTTTTATTTCATTCGCAATTCGGGGGAATGGATTCACGATGGCAGCCGCTAATTTGCACTCCTCGAAGACAACGGAATCGTCGGTCGACCCCCGGGAGAGCGGAACTCAGCTCCGCTCCGGACTTTGGCAGACTATCAACGGGCGTTACCCCGGCTCGATGATCACCAAGAGCGAGTTCGTACCCCTGGCGCGACTCGCCCAGCCGCTGAAGGACAGCACAGTCTGCCTCATCAGTTCTTGCGGTGTACACCTCAAGCGGGACCGCCCGATGGATGTTGCGCATCCTTTGGGCGACTTCAGCTTCCGTCGCGTGCCCTCCGACGCCCGGCAACGTGATCTAATCATTCATCAACTGAAATATCCGCATGACGATGCTGACGTGGACATTAATGTCATCTTCCCTATCGAACGATTACAGGATTTAGCGGCTGAAGGAGTCATCGGTGGGCTCACAACAAACTTCTTCAGCTTCATCGGCTACAACATGGATCCGGAGCGGTTCGAGGCTACAGTAGCCGAGGGCATTGCCCGCGCAGTCGATGAAGAAGAGCGGGCGGATGTTGCCCTGCTCGCTCCGGCGTGACCAATTTGTCATCAGTCGGTCGGACTGATTCAGAGAAAGATCGAAGAACGCGGAATTCCGACCGTTTCGATCACGGTGGCCAAAGACGTGACTGCCGCCATCAAAGCTCCTCGTGCGGTTTTCGTTCCCTGGCCAATGGGCCATCACTTCGGTGCGCCTTTCTGTACCCATGTCCAGCGACAGGTGATTCTCGCTGCTTTTGAAGCTGTCCAGACCATTGAGCAAAGCGGGACGGTCGTCGATCTCCCGATCCCTTGGGCGCAAGTGCGGCGGGAATCAAGATCTCTCACCGAGCAAGGGAAAAAACTATAGTATCGGTTTCTTCGCGCGTCGAAGTTTCCGCTGTAGTCCAGATGGATGTACGCCCAAGAACCCGCGTCTGCTGCCTCAAATGTAACTTTTCGGAACGACCCGAATCTCAGAGACAGAACTAGAATCTCAAAGAGAAAGAGGGAACTCTCATGAACGCTACACCGTACTTTCACCCCCAAACTGTAAGGCTGGCAAGAAACCGCTGCGCGCGCTTGCGTACAGTAGCTCTAGCACTGGTAATCATGGGCGCGATTGGTGTCACCTCTAGTCCGCTGAGCGCTCAGGACCAAACCGATTCGGACAACCAAGCTGGATTGCACAGCGTGCTGAATGCGATCGCTGCCGGCGACGGAGTCTCTGCCAGAGTCGACCTTCCGCTTCAGATAGGGTTCTTTGCAGGGCAAGCGGCACTCTACATCACACCTGAGGTAGGGGTCGAGCCGAAGGCGCCTTCGTCCCTCATCGCTATTGCGCATCAGCTTGCCACAGCATTCAACGCCAATTTCATCCCTCAGAACTTTGCCACGCTCCCCGGCTCCCCGGCGGTGGATGACATCTACTCATTCCCCATCTTTAATAGCCGGGGAACCGTGGTGGTAGGCTTCCGGCAGGGAAACGTGTTAGCCTCCCGACCGAAGCCAGCTGGCCCTACCAACACGGGTACGAATTATTCGCCGCTATGGCAAGTCAGTGTCGTAGCTTTTAATTCCGGAGTCCATCCACGCGCGCTGACCTCGCAGGCCGACATCCTGAAGGCTGCCGCCAATCATGAGGTGACCATCGCAAAAACACCAATTATCGTAGAGTGCTCAGTCATTTTCACACCGAGTGGCGGTTTGCTTCCCGGGGCCACAGTGACACTGAGCGGGTCCGGGACGAGGTGATCATAAAGGGGCGCGATGAGTACGGACCCGTAACTCTCGGTCGCGCCCCATTTCGCAACCCTCGCCAGTACCGTGTCGAACTCTTGGCCACCGACCTGTTTGGTCGCAGTGATACAACTCTGGCCGGCCTTTCAGAACGCTTTACAATAAGACCGCGAGGAGGTGCATGGGATTCCTCAACCGAATATTGGGGCGTCCGCCCGAGGAGTCAACCCTTCCCAAAGCGATCCGAAGTGCACAGAACTGTTTCAGCGCTGGAACAGTGCGTGACAGCCGCCACGAAAGCAATATGCCGTCAACGAGCATAATCTGTTCTCGGCGGAAGCCAAGCTCTAGGAGAGAGTCGCAGTCCGCTTCGTCAAAGGGATATGGTTCGCTTGGTAGCAGGATCACTTCAGGACGTTCAGGCAATGCAAGTAGATCACCCGACTGATTCTCATTCAAGGCGATCTCGGTCCATTTGCGGTCAGACTGAGACAACACATTGCGAAAGCCGCATTGCGCCAGCAGGGATTCCATGTATGTCCCCGCACCGCTCGCCATCCAAGGGTCTCGCCAAACCAGCATCAATGTGGCGAGCGGTCGGACACCCTTGAGCATCTGGCGATTGAACGCACGGGCGGCAGTGATCCCTTCGCGATATTGACGTGCCAGATCCGTGGTTCCGGTCGCGTTCCCGAGCTGCAGCCATGTGGTCTCAACCATTTCCAGGGAGTCTGTCGAAGTGACGAGCACATTCAGCCCGAGCGACTGCAACCGTTCGAATGTCTGCATCCGATTCTCATCCGTATTGACGATAACCAGATCAGGCTCGAGCGCCCGGATGTCAGGAATTCGCGGATTCTTTGTTCCTCCAACGCGCGTTTTGGACACAACGACCTCCGCCGGGTGCACGCAGTAATCCGTAACCCCGACGAGCGCATCCTCGAGCCCGAGCATGCAGACCGCTTCCGTGATAGAGGGGACCAGGCTAATGATTCGCATCAATGCTGCCTCAGTACAGAAGATCTACCACTGCGTGCCCTTCGGCGTCAGCATACAGATTGGGCTCCAAGCAGCTTCTGTTAGGTAGTGACGAACGGCCCCGACAACCTTTGTTCCGCTTCACTGCGCGAACGGGAGGAAATCATAAATAGATGCGAGACCATGACGCGCTCCATCCATCGATAATCAGTGTGCTCAGAATATCCATATTCTCCGTAATGGTGAAGGATTCGCCTCTCCACTCCAGCCGAGACGCCCCCATCATGGTTGCAAGAACTGAAGATCCTAAAAAGATGGACAACTTGACCTGGCCGCAGCAGGTATGACTCGGAGGCGATCATGCAGGATTGTGTTCGACGGCACAAGGCTGGCGTCGGTGGTTCAACTCCGTCCCTGGCCACCATCTTTTCAATCACTTGCCTCCGCCTCAAGCCCACAAGCTGTTCCAATTTGTTCCAAAAAACTTGAAGCTCGCCTTACCGGGTTCGCCTGCTCAGAACTGGTTTGTTGCAAGACAACACTCAAATTCGAGCGTCAATCTACGTTCTTGAGGGATTGTTGATGACGACGTTTGCATTGCGTGCTTCCGAAGCCATAACAGGAAAGCTGAGTTCGGCTGAGATGCGTTCGTGGCTGAAGGACTTCCTTGAGCCAGCCTCATACTTTGCCAGATGATCCAGGTTCGGGGGATGGCCGTGTATCTCTTACTCAGCCAGAGAGCGCTGTGGAGGCCGCTGCCAGTTATTGCCGGTGCAATGTCAGCTCCGCTCTGCCTCGGATCGCCATCGAGCGAACTCCACAGGCTTTAGGTTGCGGTGTTGCTCAGAATAAAATGAAAATACACTCTCGCCCCCGAGACAGCGTTTCTCTGAGGGAAGCAATTGTTGGAATGCTGATATGCGTATTCTCATGGATACTTGCTCTTGGTATATGGTTTTTGTTTAGGCGTCGTAAGAACAAGAAGCGAAAAGCCAGCATGACAAACATTCCGTCAAAAATTGCTTGAGACTTCCCGCCCCTGGGTTCAATCCGCCCGTATACTACCCCCATGGGGAGCAGTTATGCAGCCTAATCGCGTATGGATCGCAGTGCTTCTGGCTATGTTTTTTGCCGTTTCCCTCACGATAACGGCGGAGGCCCAGGAGAGCGGGACACCAAATGACGCTGTCTGGCGGCGCGCAGACGAACTACTGAAGAAGTTGACTCTCGACGAGAAGCTTCAGTTGATTCTCTCCAAGTATCCCTCCAATGCCTCACCAGGTGGCGGAGGCGGATATATCGAGGGTGTAACGAGGCTCCATATTCCCGACATCAATATCTCCGACTCGGGCACGGGTTCAGGGAGCACAACCCAGCCGAGCTCTACTTTCCCTGCGACTATTGCTCTTGCTGCCAGTTGGGACAGGCAGTTGTCTTATGACTACGGGAGTGAAGTAGCGATCCAGTTGCGCGCCCAAGGATTCGCAATGGGTCTTGGCGGGGGTGCAAATCTCACAAGAGAGCCCAGAGGAGGCAGAGCATTCGAGTACTTAGGCGAAGACCCGCTCCTCGCGGGGGAACTGTTGGCGGAGCGCACGAAAGGGACTCAGAGCCGGAAGGTGATGGCATCGATCAAACACTTTGCGGGAAATGAACAGGAGACGAACCGCATCGGTGGAGACAGCCGCATCAATGACCGCACCCTGCGAGAGCTTTATTTACTGCCTTTTGAAATCGCCGTTGAACAGGGCCACCCGGCAAGCGTTATGTGCAGCTATAACCGGCTGAATGGAGAGTATGCCTGCGAGAATTCAGTGCTTCTAACTGACATTCTGAAAACGCAGTGGCACTTTCCGGGCCAGGTACAGTCGGACTGGGGAGCGACTCACACGACGGCAAAGGCGATCAACGCCGGCCTTGATGAAGAAGAAGGAAGCGATGCGGGCCCTTCTTACTTCGGGCGTGTCCCGGTCCTATTCGCATTGGCCAACCATGACATCAGCCAAGAGCGGGTCGACGATATGGTGCGCCGCAAACTCTATTCAATGCTTGCTTCCGGCGTTATGGATAATCCTCCCCACGGTGGGGAAAAGATTGATTTCGATGCGGCGCGGACCTTTGCACAATCCGTAGAGGAACAATCCATCGTGTTGCTCAAGAACGATCGTCGGCAGCTTCCGCTATCAGCCTCAAAGCTGAAGCGTATTGCGGTCATCGGCTCCCATGCAGACGTAGCTGTGATGTCTGGTGGCGGTTCTGCAGATACGATGCATCCAGTGACGGGCTCGTTCACTGGGTGTGAAGGGCTGGAATTCGTCGACCATAATGGCTGCGGATGGTGGCGCAATCCGTGGCTGAAGGTTCCTGTTCCCCTGACAAAAGCCATTCGCGAATTATCGCCGGCCAGCGAAGTCGAATTTTCTGGGGTCCAGGACGAGCAAGCCCCCTTCCGCGCATATAGTCCGGGCGAAATCGTCGACGCAGTCGCGCTGGCACGTCGGTCAGACATCGCGATTGTCGTAGTCGCGCAGCCCGCTGGGGAAGATTTCGGAGATTTGAGGACTCTCAGTTTGCAGAACCCCTCGAACCAGAATGAACTGGTAGACGCTGTTGCAAACGCCAACCCTCATACGATCGTTGTGATCGAGAGTGGTAATCCGGTTCTGATGCCGTGGAAAGATAAGGTTGCGGCGATCATCGAAGCCTGGTATCCAGGCGAAGCGGGAGGCAGAGCGCTCGCCAATGTCTTGTTTGGCAAGGTGGATCCTTCTGGCAAGCTGCCGTTTACGTTTCCTGCCCGGGACGAGGATACTGCCACTTGGGGCGCTACCGGCGCCATTTCTAAAGATCCTGTCTATTCCGAAAAACTCAATATAGGCTATCGCTGGTACGATGCGAAGAAACTTGCACCGCTTTTTGAGTTCGGCTACGGGCTGTCGTATACCCACTTTACATACTCGGACCTCTCCCTAGCACGCGATCCAGATCACACTCTCCACTTGTCGTTCACGGTCAAGAATGACGGCACTGTTGAAGGTGCAGAAGTTCCGCAGGTCTACCTGGGAATTGATTACGCCGGGGAGCCACCTCTGCGATTGGGTGGCTGGAGCAAGATTCGTTTGAAACCTGGAGAAAGCCAACAGGTCCATATCACGGTTTCGCCCAGGACCCAAAGCGTTTGGGACACGTCCGCCACCGATTGGCGGTATATTCCGGACGCCGTCGCCTACGTGGGCTCGTCATCGCGAGACATACGCTTGAAAGAGCGATGATCTGCGACGGAGAACAGCATCAGGCAAGACTGGGTTCCACCCAAGTCACGAAAAGAAACCGCCGTGACGGGAGTCAAACATGCCGTCCGTCACCGCGGATCACTCAAATGCAGGCTTTCTTGGCGAATTTGAGCATCCCGACTCTGTCATTGATAGTTGCTGCGCTCGCGGTCTTCGTCGGTCCACTAATCGCTCTACGAATCGCGAGGCGTCAAATCGAATCTTCAGCCCGAGTCGCCAACAAGCAGATCGTTGCCCCGATGCGCCAAGCATGTATTCCAGAAGTATTTTTCAATGGCGGTTTCGAGGAGAGAGTCCTTCTCAGAGGGAGCCGGAGGGTTCGCCTGAGGGTTAGTCAGTAGCTCGGATTCCTTGGCTAGACGGGCAGCGGAGGCCGCGTTAAGGTCGGTTCCTACTGTCTCCCATTTTCTCTTCCCGTTCTCATAGAAATGGAGGCAGTAGAACCCGCCCGTTTGGGGGTTACGGCGGTTGACCCGTTCATAGCGACGCCCTTTGGCGCCCGTGATGCGGATGTAGAGGCTGACGTGTGGTAGTGATTGATCGATTCTCGGCATGGTTCCCTTCTCCCAGGAGCCAATACCGAGAATTTTCAATAGACCAGTAATTAGGTAGCCGTGTTAGGTAGCCGGACGATCCCGGCCACTGTTTACGACGGTTTTAGAAGAATGGCGGAGAGAGTGGGATTCGATAATCCTGACCTTTGCTATCTCTCGCCATTTGAGCAACATCAACCGTAAACTATTCTAAGGACAACCGTTATTACACATTGCATCCTTTCATTTTTGTTGCATCTGTTGCTCCTGAATCCCCATTTTTCGTATTTTTAGGTATCACTGGTATCACCGACGAGACGCCAGCAAAGGTGCCATAGGCGGGCCCCCGGTTACCGCCGTGAAAGTCGTCCTAGAGTTCGTAACCGATTGAAGCTAAACGGTACGGATAGCGCTCTAGGGCACTTATCGGACTGTGGAGACGGGTTATCGGACTGTTAACGGACTGTGATGGCCAGGTGCTAAGGAGCCTGAAAATCATGGACCCGACCCTTCTTTCCCTGCTGGATTCGATCCCGCAGAAACCACCTCGCTCCAAACTCGAAACCCACCGCGAACTTATCCGCCAGCTCCGTCGCAAGGGCTGCACGTATCGCGACATCGTTCGGATTCTCCGCGAGCGTGTCGGCCTCGACGTAGCAGTCAGCACGATTCACTCCTTCATCAAAGTTCGCGCCAAACACCGAAAGCAGGTGCAGTACGAACTGCTGCCGCTCGAACCGGAATCGTCCGTGACCGCCCGCATGAATCCCGATGACGTTGCCTCCCGAATTACAGCGCTTAAAGCAAAACCAGTTGAGCACAAGGCAAAACTCAAGCACTTTCACTTCGAAGAAAGCGAGCCGTTGAAACTCGTCGGCCAAGGAGAATCGCGATGAACGCCCAACCAAAGAACAAGCGAGTCGTTTTCACCATGGGTGGCAAAGGCGGAGTTGGCAAAACCGGCTTGATAGTTGCCCTGGCTGAGTGGTTCGACGCCAACGAAATTCCGTTCACGCTGCTCGACCTCGATACGGAAAACAAGGCACGGGGATCGCTCAAGCACTTCTACAACGGGTCAGTAGCCAAGGTGAATATTCACACGCCAGCCGGTCTCGACGCGTTCGTAGATCATCTCGAATCCGGCGCGGCGATAATCCTCGCTGACATGGGAGCCGGTTCCGGGCAGGTGGCGAGCGACTGGTTCGACGCGATGTATGAGGATGTCGCGGCTACCGGCGCGCGCTTCACTGCGGTGGGCGTTGTTACGCCAGACCCGGCAAGCGTTGAGAGCGTCCTCGCATGGGCGAACCGACTGCAGAGTCGGGCGCAATATCTGATTGTCCAGAATGCGACAAGTCCTCAGTCGGACTTCAGCTACTGGGATTCGGCTGAGCAAGCCATTCGTTTCCGCGAAGCACTCTTGCCGATCGTGATTCGCATGGAATTCCGCTTGGCGGAACTTGAGAATCCCGCCCGGCAACACGGCATCCGCCTTGGCCAGATTGCTGCCAGGCAGAATGCGATCAACGAACTGAAGCGTGCCTCGATTGTGATGCGTGCCGAAAGCTACCGGCGGCGGCTCTTCTCCGAGTTCGACCGCGCAAAGGAGATGTTCCTACCATGAGCCCCGATCAGGAACTCCTCAATCTGGAGGGCTCAGCGTCCGAGAGCAAAACCCTGTTCGATGAACTGGCAGGACTGGTGCCCGCTGCACGGCAGGCGGAATACTACAGGGTCATCGCGCACACTCGCACCCTCAGTCCAAACGACGAGGTGCTCCGCGTATTGGAAGCGATGGGTATGCTGGCGCTTCTCACGAGAGAAACGCCCGCGGCGATCGCGGTAGAACGGAAGTCTTTACAGAAGATTCTGGAAAATGCTCTATCTAAGGCTGGTGAAGTCGAGAAGCGATTGGCAACATACGCGTCACGGCTTGAGTCACGCATTGCGCAATTGCCGAAGGAATTGGAAACAGGCTTGGACCCGCCTCGAATTGCAAAGCTGGTCGGCGAGAGCCTGCGACAGTGTTTCCAGCACTCCGGTTTGCCGGATACGGCCAGAGCGCTTGACCAGTCTTGCTCTGAAATGAACTCCGTTCAAAAGCAACTTGTGAACGTGCTGAGAGAAGTAGCTCACCCTGACATCGGAGTAATCGCAAAAGTCAGGAGCACCAATGACTCGCTTCTCCGGAGCATGACTACAAGAGCGCAACAGGTGTTAGGCTCGAAAAACAGATCTGGGTGATTTGGTTGCCTGTCATAGCCAGTGCCGCTCTAGCGCTGGGATTCGCGTTGGGTACTTGGTTTGCAGAGGAACGGCAAGCAACAGCGGAGACACCGAGCGCGGCTCAGTCACAACAGGGGCCTTTGGTTCCCGATGTACCTCAACAGGTTCCCCAGCAGCGACGTGCAAAGCGCTATTGAGACGAGGTCAGGTCGCGTTGAAGAAAAATCGCGATCCCTTGCTTATTAAGACATAATGCCATATCCTTTAATAGCGTAGAGGCTTATTAAAGGCACCCTTCACAACGCTAATGGCCACTGAAAGCAACCCTAGGCTGGGCACCTACCTCACGACAAGTGTGGCTGGAGAACCAGTGCAGGCATTTATTCCGCCTGCTCTCCCGCCCAATCCTCCTGTGGAGTTGGGCGCGCTGTACCAGAATCTCGACCGGGCTAATCAGGCCTTGGGCCGACTCGATGGCCTTACGACCTTGCTCCCGGATACTAAGTTCTTTCTTTATCTGTATATCCGAAAAGAGGCATTGTTGTCGTCCCAGATAGAAGGGACGCAATCGTCGTTTTCCGATCTTTTACTTTTTGAGAGTGACGCAGAGCCAGGTGTACCCATTGACGATGTCGAGGAGGTCTCAAACTACGTTGCCGCGATGCAACATGGGCTGCGACGAATCGCAGGCGGTTTCCCTCTTTCGCTTCGGCTGATTCGCGAGATTCACGCCATCCTGTTGCGCGGCGGACGCGGAGCTAACAGAACTCCGGGCGAGTTTCGACGATCACAAAACTGGGTCGGAGGAGCTCGTCCTGGCAATGCCGCGTTCGTTCCGCCTCCGCCAGAGCGCCTGATGGAGTGTCTCGACAATTTTGAACGTTTTCTGCATGACGAGAAACATAAGCTGCCGGTTCTGGTTCAAGCCGGATTGCTTCACGTGCAGTTTGAGACGATTCACCCCTTCCTCGATGGCAACGGCAGACTCGGGCGGTTACTGATCACGCTCCTGCTTTGCTCGAAGGGGGCCTTGCGAGAGCCGTTATTGTACCTCAGCCTATACTTCAAGACGAACCGGGACCGGTACTACGATCTGCTTCATCGTGTGCGGACACAGGGCGCGTGGGAAGAATGGCTGGCGTTCTTTCTCGAAGGGACGGAGATTACGGCCCGCTCTGCCTCTGAAGCAGCAAAACGGATTCTGACGCTTTTCGCTAAAGACCGCGATCGAATTCACAAACTCGGGCGCGCAGCATCTTCCGCACTCCGCGTTCATGGGTACATGCAGCAGAAGCCGCTGGCCGGCATCGGCGCCCTGGCGGATGCGCTCCAGCTATCGATCCCCACGGTGACGGTCGCCCTGAACCATCTGGTTCGCCTCGGCATTGTCAAGGAAGTCACCGGAAAGCGTCGAGCCCGGCTCTTCGGATACTCACGCTGCCTGAAGATCTTGAGTGAAGGAACCGAACCTATTCAGCAGTAGGAACTGACTAGATTGTGTTCGTAGGACACTTCCTCTCACCCGTTCGAACAGGTAGGCAAAGCGAACAGCGTCGAACCTTGGCCCATTGCGCATGGTTCAAATGCGCCCGAGAACTAGCAGAATGATGACCACGAAAAGGGTCAACCCGACACCGCCGGTGGGGCAATAGCCCCAATCTCGACTGTGCGACCACCGTGGCAGCGCTCCAAGAAGTGCCAAAATCAGAATTACGATCAGTATAGTTCCAAGCATGTTTTGCTCCGTTTTTTTGGCGACGAGGAAAAATGTGCGGGCCGAAATCGGCCCGCGCCAATTGTTAGCTGTGAATGGCCGAGCTACAGAGTGACGCTAAGTTCAACATTAACGCCCGGGTACATCGGGTTGCATAGGTAATACACGCCGTCAATGTCGATGACATAAACGTTTTGTGTGTAGAGCCAATTGCTGGGCCACGCGCCAACAAATCCAAACGAATAGCCGCCGTATTGGAAGCTGTGATTTCTGTAATCGCCCTGGTTCACACGAAACGTGTGTCCCTGTCCGAAGTTGGCCTTGTAACGGTCGGCGGGAATGGTGCCGCCTCTGTTGCCACCGGCACGCTGCGCCGGTTGTGCGTGTTGCTCCTGCGCGTCCTTGTTTTCCTGCTTGCCGTTCTCCTGCAGCGCATTTTTCTCTTCGGGCTTGGCGTTCTTTTCCTGTTGCACGCCCTTCTCATCCTGCTTTGCGGACTTCTCTGGTTGCGCCTTCTTCTCGTCCTGAGTTGGCTTTGCTTTCTGTTCATCCTGATCGTGCTGCTCTTGTGCATATACTGGGGCTGCAAGGATCAAAGACAAGACTGCCGTGCTGATAACTCCAATTAGTTTCACAGGTGTTGCCTCCATTGTGGATCGTTACTTACGTTTTCCTACTGCAAACTGCCTGTTGTCGCATTGACCGGACTACCGATGGCGTCCCCGGACACGAGAAGCTCCACTCTGCGGTTCTGCTGCCGTCCGGCGGAGTTATCGTTGGAGGCCACCGGCAAAGTGTTGCCGAAACCTCTGGCCGACACCGAATTCGTTGCCACGCCCTGCTGAACCAAGTAATCGCGTACTGATCCCGCACGATTCTCCGATAGCGCTTGATTCATTGCATCGCCGCCGACGTTATCGGTGTATCCGCCGACTTCAATGTTGAGCCCAGGATAGGCGAGCAGAATGCCGGCGACTTTTGCGAGCTTCTCGCGCGCGCCTGGCTTCAACGAATACTTCCCGGTGTCAAACAGAACATCGGACATGCTGACGATGAGCCCGCGTGCGGTGTCGCGAGTCTGAAGAATCGAATTCAGTTGCTCGGACAACTTTGCTCGCATGGCTGCCTTGTCGGTGTCGGCCTGTTGCGCATTCAACTGGGCCTGCTGTGCGGCGAGGCGGGATTGGTCAGCATCCGCATGGGCTGCGGAGAGTGCGCTTGCGGATGCAGCCTGACTATCCGCCATATCGGATTGAGCCTTCGCGGTTGCGGCTTGTGCGTCCGCTGCGTCTCTGCGGGCTTTGGCGGCATCGGACTCAGCTCGCTCCTTCTGTCGGCGAGCATCCTCCGCTTCTTGTTGCGACTGTGCCTGCGCGTCGGCTGAATCCTGGCGTTCATTGGACAAGCGCACATCGTCCATTTTCTTGACTGCGATCGCGCGTGCATCTTCCGCGGTCTGCACTGCTTCGCGGGAAACTGCGATCAATGGCTTCTTGTCGATGTGCTTGTCTGTCGCATAGCCATCGGCATTGTCCATCAGCTTGACGGCGTGCTGATAGCTGTCGGGGGCATATTGCTCGGCTCCCTCGGATTGAGCGATGCGCAGTGCATTGCGCGCCTCAAAGAATTCCAGCGGCAACTTGGCATTCAGGATCACAGGATCAAACTTGTAGCCGGTGGGGATATAGCCGCCACGTTCCATCAGTTCGTATTTTGCATTTACTGCTTCTGTAGTTCCCTTGGTGCTTTCGCGAACTACGTTTTCGAGAATCACCACATTGCTGGGCTGCCTGACCGCATAGTAAGGTTCCGCAGTAACAATCAATGCAAAGGCCTGAAGGTCGGTGGTTACGTTCAGCTTGCTCCGGTGGTTGCCGCCGAGCAGGACTTCACCCAGGTTCACGGCGCGGCCTTCGGGGGAAATTGCCCACAGAACGTACGTCAGATACTCATTGCCGAACGTAGTCGGCTTCTGTAGATCGCCGAATTCCGCTTCGATGGCAATGGATCCGCGCTTGCTGTTTACTTGCGCCACGCCATTCGCGGAGGGCATCAAGTCGGTACCGGCAAAATCCAGCTTCGAAGATCCGCTGCGATGCTCGTAGTTGACCGCTTGCACACTGCGGCTGATGACAACTACGCGGAACGTGGGCGTCGAGTTCATGTGCTCGACCTCAACCGCGGTTTGAGAATTAGTCTGCGCTCCAGCTGGCAAACTCAGAGCGACTGCGGCGGCTAACAACAGTTTTGTTTTCACACTTCTCCTTGTGGCAGGTAACTGCCATGCTGCGTTGTATCGACCTTTGGC
>JBAWBG010000081.1:0-2600 GCA_049589695.1 Candidatus Sulfotelmatobacter sp.
CATGGGTTTCTGGCCTGCGGCGGTGCTGCTTTCGTGCATGTTTGGACTGATCCACATGAGAAATGGCGGAGAGCAGTGGCCAGGTTTGCTGGCGGCCGCGGCGATTGGGTTCTTCTTTTGTTTGACTTTGCGCCGCACGGGGAACTTGTGGTTTGCCGTGGGATTTCATGCGGCCTGGGATTGGGGAGAAACATTTTTTTATTCGGTGCCGGATAGCGGGACGATTTTTCCGGGGCATCTTTTGAAGTCGTCGTTTCACGGGCCGGCGTGGCTTACGGGAGGCGGGGTTGGGCCGGAGGGGAGCGTATTGTGCTTTCTGGTGATTGCGGTGACTTGGGCAGCGTTCGCAAAGGCCTATCCGGCGGTGAAGTATTGCGCGGAAGATCTTTAACACAGGGGACACAGAGAAGCACAGGGCCTTCGCCGTTTTGAGACTAGTGCGTTCCTGATTTGAAAAGCATCTTCAGAGCTTTACCGAATTTTCTTCTCCTTACATTCGCCCCACGATACTCTTGACTATTCCTATGCCAGTCGATCTGCTCACGCCGCTGAAGCGTTACTGGGGATACAGCACATTTCGTCCGCTGCAGGAGCGCATTGTGAGCAGCTTGCTGGCGGGACGCGATACTTGCGTCGTGATGCCGACGGGCGGGGGCAAGTCGCTGTGTTACCAGTTACCGGCGGTAGTTTCGGGAGGAACGGCGGTAGTGATTTCGCCGCTGATTGCGTTGATGCAGGATCAGGCGACGCAGCTGGCGCAGATGGGGATTCCGGCGGCGGTGCTGAACAGCACGATGAACGAAGCCGAGCAAAAGGTGGTGATGTCCAAGGCGCGCGAAGGGGCTTACCGGCTGTTGTATGTGTCGCCGGAGCGGATCGCGCGCGGCGACACCATGGGCTGGATGCAACAAGTGCCGGTAACGTTTTTTGCCATTGATGAGGCGCATTGCATCTCGGAGTGGGGACATGAGTTTCGTCCGGAGTACCGGCAATTGAGTAAGTTGCGCACGAAATTTCCCGATCGTCCGATTGCGGCGTTTACCGCGAGCGCGACGCGGCACGTGCGGCACGACATTCTGGCGCAGCTGCAGTTGCGCAATCCGGATAAATATATTGCCAGCTTTTACCGGTCGAACCTGCGCTATCTGGTGAGGGAGTGCGACGGCCCGGAGCAGATGGAGATGCTGGTTGCGGCGCTCGAGAGCTATGCGGGCAGCAACGTGATTGTTTATTCGCCGACGATTAATCGCGTGGAGGAGACGGTAGATTTTCTGGCGGATCGCGATATTGCCGCGGTGGGATATCACGGGAAGATGGGAGGCGATGAGCGGCAGAGGAGCCAGGAGCGGTGGATGTCTGACGAAGTGCGGGTACTGGTGGGGACGATTGCTTTTGGATTGGGGATTAACAAGGCGGCGGTGCGGGCGGTGATTCACTTGTCGTTGCCGAAATCGATTGAGCAGTATTACCAGGAGGCGGGACGCGCGGGGCGCGATGGCCTGAGCGCGGATTGTGTTTTGTTGTGGCAGAAAAAAGATGCGGGGCTGCTGGGATTTTTCGCCAATCAGATTACCGATGCGGAGGAGCGGAATCGGGCGTGGGAGCGGTATCGGATTATCCGGGAGTTTGTGGAGTCGAAGAAGTGCCGGCATCGGCAGATTTGTACGCACTTTGGAGAGACGCCTAAGTGGGACGGTTGTAACGCCTGTGATGTGTGCGGGAGCGTGGCGGAGTGGCTGGTGAGACCTTCGGGTGCGAGAAAACCGTCGACGGCTATAAGAAAGCGATTGACGCTGCAACCGGTGATTCCGGCGGCGGGTTCTGCAGCGGAAGAATTGCGCGAGTATCTGCGGCAGTGGCGGCGGGTGATGGCCAAGGAGAACGGCGTTCCGGCCTACATTGTGCTGCACGATTCTTCGCTGGAAGAAATTTGCCGGCGACAGCCGAAGGGTTTGGCGGAGCTTCGGGAAATTGCTGGAATTGGAGAGCGCAAAGCGGAAGTGTATGGGCAGGAGATTCTGAATGCCTTAGAACAATTCCGCGAGGGCGAGCGAGCAGCGGGATCTGAAAAGTCCGCCAAACCTGCGGATGAAAACCTGCGATTGTTGGATGAAGGACGGACTTTGGAAGAAATTGCGCAGATTCGAGGACGGCAGGTATCGACTATCGTCAGTGCGGTGGCGAACTTGCTAGAAACGGGGCAGGTGCAGTTTCAGACGGGATGGGTGAGTAGGGAGAAGCAGTCAGTGATCGAGGCGGCGTGCGCGAAAATCGGGATGGATCGGCTGAAGCCGCTGAAGGATATTTTGCCGCCGGAGATTACTTATGACGAGATCAAGTTAATGGTGGGGAAGGCGCGGCGGGCGGAAGCAACTAAAACAGCGGATGTTCCGGCATAGAGCGGGTACGTGCGAGACTCAACGAGTTCGAGAGACTCAACGGGTTATAGATCGATCCCATGAAATCCGCTGACAATATGCTGATCCGGCTGATTGCTTTGTTTAAGCTGCTGAAGGCGACCCTGCTGATCGCGGTGGGTATGAGCGCTCTCCATCTGGTGCACAGGGATGTGGCCAGCGTGGCGGAACATCTGGTCACGA
>JBAWBG010000082.1:0-15696 GCA_049589695.1 Candidatus Sulfotelmatobacter sp.
GGGCCGTCATCTTGCCAAACTCCGGCATTGGCAATGTTGACAGTTTCTCCTGCAAGTGCTGAAAGTTGCGATTGGGCCTGTCGCTCTTTTCCCGACGGAGCGAACCCGAACTTCCGCTGCGGCCCAGAGTAAGGTGCGCATTATAAGCATGTTGCTCCTCTTGGATGCCAAGTTCGATTAGCTTCGAATCTACACTCGCTGCCAGCGAAGTCAGTTTCGCATCGCCATCAATTCCCAGCCAAAACACCTTCGCTGCGCGCTCATTTGGGAAAAACCCATAGCCCCGAAAGTTCAACTCGAAGTGATCCGCCTCGATTGTTTTGAGTGTCCGCTTGATCGCTTCAACCTGTGTCTCGGATTGTTCTCCGATAAATTTTAAAGTGATGTGCCACGATTCCGACCGCACCCAACGCGCATCCGGAGCAAATCCGCGAACATCATCGAGGAAGCGTGCAATCCGGTTCCGGATAGTGTCGTCAATATCGAGTGCTACGAAGAGGCGCATAAGCAGAGCTTCTGTTTACATTAATTTTTTTCGCACCATATCCAGCGCGAGCGTGCTGGCGAACCAGCGGATGCGCTTGCGATCTCCCGGGAAGATTCGCTCGATCACTTCGGTCCCGCTGGCACTGGCTAAAGCATGAAATACCAAGCCCACCGGCTTTTCCAGTGTTCCGCCCGTGGGCCCAGCCACGCCCGTAATGCCGATCCCCAACGTGGTATCGCAGCGATAGCGAATCGACTCCGCCAGCGCAGCGGCCACTTCGCGACTGACAGCGCCATGCCGTTCAATCATGTCGGCGGGAACTCCCGCCAACTCACTTTTTACAGCATTGGAGTAAACAATAGCGCCGCCGGCAAAGTACCGCGAACTGCCTCCCACGGAAGTAATTCTCTCGCCCAGCAAACCTCCGGTGCACGATTCAGCCACGGCTAAAGTGGCGTTGCGCATCTGCAGCCAGTAGCCCACGATTTGTTCGAGCGACTGTCCGTCGCGCGAGTACACTGCATCGTCGAGTTCTTCCTCAACCGCGTCAGCCGCTTCATCCACCCGCGCCTGCGCCGCCTCCATACTCTCAGCACGCGATTTGAAATGCAGTTGGATTTCTCCCGCTCCCGCCAGAATCGTAGTCTGCACGTCGGCAAATCGCTTGTAGATGGGTGCGACGCGCGCATCCACAAGAGATTCACCGAGCATCGCCACTTTCAAGACTCGAGTCGCCAGGAAGGCAGTTGGCAATTTCTCCCGCAACCGCTCCCGGCATTCCGCTTCAAACAAAGCTTTTAACTCGTGCGGAGGCCCGGGCAACAAAATGACGATGCGTTCGCGGCCCTCGATCTGACCGCTCAACCACTGCCCCGGCGCGGTGCCGTTGGAATTGGGCAGCACTGTTGCCCCTTCGAGAACATCCGCCTGCTTAGCATTGTTCGGCGACATCTTCCAGCCACGAGCTGCGAAACGTTGCTCGATAGCAGCAAGAACCTGTGCGTCGCGATGCAGGGAGACGCCTAGCGCTTGCGCTACTGCTTCTCGGGTAAGGTCATCTTCGGTGGGGCCCAGGCCGCCGCTGAAGATCACGACATCCGAGCGAAACAGAGCATGCTGCGCGGCCGCAACCAGGCGTTGCAGGTCGTCTCCCACGACGCTCTTGAAAATTACCTCGACCCCGAGCTGGTTCATCTGCTCGGTGAGATAGAGAGAATTTGTATCCATGCGGAAGGGGGTCAGCAGTTCGGAGCCAACCGCGATGATCTCGGCATTCACGGCTAGAAGTGTAAATGAAAATCACGGGTCGATGGAGCAAGCGCGCTGCGGAGGCGTGTTACACGTTAGTCGGGCAAAAGGGGCTGCCCCTGGATGTTCCAAGAAAGATGATGCACCGCGTCAGTGGTGGCCAAAATCACGCTACGTCCCGGGGCGAAAGCCAGTCCTACGAGACCATGCCCCGCAACTTCCAGATTCGCCTGGCCGTCAGGTGTGATTTTCACAATTCCTCGCCTTCCCGCAAGTGAGGCTGCAACGTACAAGTTGCCGTTTGCGTCGAAAGCCAAGCCCTGAGGGCGTCCCAGACCACGGAAAAACTTATGCACCGTTCCCTGCGGATCGATTCTGTGCACGCAGTCAAAACTCGACGTCGTCGGTCCGGTCACGAATAGATCTCCTTGCGACCCGAACGCAAGATGATATGCGGAGACACTGGGCTCGAGCGTAGCAAATACAAAAACCTGCTGATCCCGGCCAATCTTGAAAATAGTGCCGCTGCGATCGCCAACATAAAGATTCTGGTTTCGGTCGAAGGCGATTCCTGTTGCAATTCCCATTCCTTCGGCGTACGTGGTCATGGTTCCGTTGGGGGCCACGCGATACACCGCACCATCATGGCGCGAGGAAACATACATCTGCCCCTGGCGGTCAAAGGCGATCGCCGTCGCATTCATCATCTCTGCGACAAATGGCTTCACCGTGTAGTTAGTATCAATCTTGAAAATTGCTACCGGAACTTTTTGGCCGCGTGAGCCAGAAAACGTTGCGTAGAGGTTGCCTTGAGCGTCGATCGCCGGACTGGTAACGGGATGCAGGTTTTCGGCGATGGGTACGGCAACTTTCACATTTTGCGAGTTGCTCACATGACCGTTCGTCGCCACCACAACCGGACCGGAAGTCGCTCCCGCCGGAACCCGGGCAACCAGAAACGAATCCGAACTGATCACGACTCCGCCTTCGACATCGCCGAACTGCACGCGCGGACGCTGCCACTGGGGTGGACGCAGTCCCGAGCCCGCGATGCGCACCTCGCCACCCGCGAGCGCCAGAATCGGTGACACAGATTCGATGTGCGGCCCGCCGTTCACGTTTTTCTTACCGAGGACACGATCGGAAAATCCCATGAGACCCACTCGCCTTACGTTAGAAGACCAAAGTGCAGAAAGAGATGTACAAATCCTAGTGCATACAGGCCGGCGGTAATGTCATCCAGAACAATTCCTGTACCTTCCGGAAGCGCCTCCAATTGTCGCACCGGCGGCGGTTTGAGAATATCGAAGACTCGAAAAAGTATAAAGCCCGCCAGAAAAGATTTCCATGCCAGGGGAACCGCAATCAGGGCTACCAACTGCCCGGCTACCTCATCAATCACTATAAATTGTGGATCTTTCAGCGCGGAGCCTCGGGCGACCCGCGTTGCGGCCGGAATACCAATCAGCGTTACCAGCGCGGCCAAGACGAACGCACCCGGAATGCGAAGCGAGGGAGCGAGAGCATAGGCAACTGCAGCCCATAGCAGTGCGGTAGCGGCTGATGCCCAGGTTCCTGGCCCGGGCCGCAGACGTCCAACGCCAAAAAACGTACCGACCAGGCTGGCCCAAAGTGGAGTTAGAAACGGAGCCTCGACAGCCGGCGAGACGTCGCCGCTACGGTCGGATTCCGTGATGGCGCCATCGGTAGTATTTTTCACGAATCCTCATCCTGATCTTCGGGGGTTCGTTCCCGAATTTGCTCGTCTGCGTCGCTGACTGGGGAGGGAATGACATAAGCGCCGCTGGCCCATTTACCCAAATCAATGGTGCGACAGCGATCGCTGCAGAAAGGAAATTCCGGGTCGCTGCTCTTGACGACCTTTTTGCAGATAGGGCAACGGAGTTTCAGGGTGTTCTTGCGGGGCATATCAAAGGATTCTCCGGCTTCGGCGGAGCAAATCAATTCAATCGACCGCAGTTTATAGAACTCTCGCTACCAAATCGTAGTCGTGCGCTTCCACAATCTGGCAACGGTAAAACTCGCCTGGTTGGGGCTCCGCCTCGGCTGGAAACTCGTTCACGAAGACTTTGCCGTCAATCTCCGGCGCATGCATTGCGGTGCGGCCCTCCATAAGCAGGTCGGTTTCTTCCGAACTTCCTTCCAGCAACAGGTCAAACTCTTGTCCCACCAGCGCTTTCTTTTTCTTCTTGCTGATCTGCCGCTGGATACCCATCAAATGTTTGCGCCGCCGTTCAACCTCAGCAACTGAAAGCCTGTCGTCCAAACCATATGCATTGGCGCCTTCCTGGTCGGAGTAGGAGAACGTTCCCATCCAATCAAATTGAGCTTCGCGGACAAAATTGCACAGCTCTTCAAATTCCTGTTCAGTTTCCCCAGGAAAGCCGACGATAAATGACGTGCGCAAAGTAAGGTGAGGAATCACGCGCCGCATTTTATCAATGGACCGGAGAAATACTTCCGCCCCGCCTCCGCGCTTCATGCGTTTCAGCACGCTCGCCGAGGCATGCTGCAGCGGAACGTCCATGTAAGAACAAATCTTTTCGTGCGCTGAGATCGTCTCCAGAAGCTTACCGGTGATTTTATTCGGATAGGCGTATAGAAAACGAATCCAGCGGAGGTCTTCGATCCCCGCCAGTTTTTCCAGCAGCAACGCCAGCCCATCTTTCAGGCCAAAATCTTCGCCGTAGCAGGTGGTGTCCTGGCCGATCAGTGTGATCTCGCGTACGCCGATCTGCGCCAACCGTTCGGCTTCAGCAATCACCGATTCGAATCGCCGCGAACGAAATTGCCCGCGTAACTGCGGAATGATGCAAAACGTGCAGGGATGATCGCAGCCTTCCGCAATCTTGATGTAAGCCGTGGATTTCGGAGTGGCCAGGATACGTGGAGTCTCGTCGTCGTACAGATAGTTGGGCAGATCAGCGATTGCGCCGTCCCATTGCCCGCGTGAAAATCGCCCCTGCGCCGCTCGAGCATCGCCCTCAGGCCGCGATGGAAGCACGACAAATGGAGACTCGTCCGGCGCTACAACTGGCGCCACGCCAGTTGCTGACAGAATATTTTGTAGTTCCCCCGTGCCGACAACAGCATCCACCTCAGGAATCCGCCGGCGAATCTCATCGCGGAAGCGCTCGACCAGACATCCGGCCACCACCAATTTTTTCGCCCGCCCTGATGTCTTAAGGCCGGCCATCTCGAGAATCGTGTTCACTGACTCCTGTTGCGCGCTCTCAATGAACGAGCATGTATTTACCACGATGACGTCCGCGTCCTCGGCGCGCGGTGAAAGTTCCGCTCCGGCGCGTGCCAGAAACCCCATCATCACTTCGCTATCGACCAGGTTCTTCGGGCAGCCCAGGCTGACGAAACCTACCTTTTGCGGACGCGCCGGCTGCGTATCATCGTCCGCCGTCTGGGTAGGATTCTCTTCGTCGGGAGTCAGAATAGTGAGGATCTTAGAGGGCATGCAATCCCATCATTTTAACATTTTTTCAATGCTTCTTATCGCTCCTTCCTCGGCGACAAGATCGAGCCGAAGCTTTCTCTTCTGTGACCATCGGTACCACGAAAGCCAGCAAGCTGTGGATGAAGATTTTGCGCTTCATGCTACGCTTGCTCTACCGATCAAAAGCAGCTATCCCGCGTCCTGGAGGGGAGATGTCTGGGAAACAGGCCGTACTCGCAGTCCTGATCATGGGAATCTCCATCCTGGCAGGCTCCGCCGCCGCCCAGGACGAGAAGAATGAATTGACCGGCATGCTTGGCCGCATCTTCATCAGCGACCAGGGGATTCATGGCACAAATGCGCCCACAATTAATCCCCTTGTTCGATCCGGCAAAGGGCTGACATTTGAAATCAATTATTCGCGCCGCCTTTTCGGTACCGAGGTTTATGCCATCTCGGCCGAGGTTCCAGCTGTCTTCAATCTGGACGAAGACCTGGGGTCCGGCGGCGACATTGTTCCCTCCGGTTACCAGCAGATTTTTGTAACTCCAGCGATTCGCGTGAATCTGTTTCCCTCGACCAGAGTTTCACCCTGGGTGAGTTTTGGTGGCGGCTTTGGGCACTTCAGCGAGAGCAGTAATCTAAATTATTATGGCGCCAATCCGGGTGGCTCAACGACCTCTGGTGTGCTACAGGGGGGATTAGGACTGGATGTGAGTCCCTTCGGCAAGCGCATGCGGCACTTCAGCATTCGCGGCGAGGTTCGCGACTTCTGGTCCGGAACTCCCGATCTTCCATTAGCTGACACCGGTAAGACGCGGCAGCATAACTATTTTGTCGGCGGTGGCATGATCTGGCATTTCTAGGCACATTTACTTTTTACTCGCCAGTTCCACCTCCTCATACAATTCCGGCAGGCGCTGGGCGTCGTTTGAGGAATTTCCGAACCGCGCCGATTCGTAAGCGTCGGTAAAGCGACCAACCCGCAGACGCAAGCGCTCATCTTCGATCACACGAACGAATTCCTGGGCGGTCTGCGTCGTAGATTTCTTTACCCCACGCCGTGCCAGGTAGCGGGCCATGCGTTCATACCACATCGCTGCTGCTTCGTCTGGTGATCGTTCGGGATGCGCCTGCAAGCTTCTCGTGCGGATCATCCGGGCAATCCGCCCCAAATTACCCAGCAGTAGCACCAGGAATGCGATCCCACCAACACCCCAGAACCAGCGTGTAGGGGCCTGCTCCGCGCTCCTCTGGCTGCGCCGCGCTAGATTGAGCAGTCGCGCATAGTGCAAGCTGGCCCACGTTCTCGATCTCTCCCACGAATTGCGCGTGCTGTTTAGCGCCGCATGTCCCAGAATGTACTGGTGCGAAGAGTCGTAGCTGATTACCCACTCCCGCCAGAACGATTGTGCCGCATCCAGATAAAGCATGGCCCGGTCCCAACCCTCCGGCGTCGCCACATCACCGCCCGGCGTAGGATCGAAAGTGATCCAGCCGTAGCCAGGGAAGTAAGCTTCCACCCAGGAGTGTGCATTCTTGGCGCGGACCACATAGTTTCCGGTGACATCGTTAAATTCATCGCTGCGGAAACCATTCACTACGCGAGAGGGAATGTGCAGGGTCCGCAGCATCACCGCCATTGAAGAGGCAAAATATTCGCAATGCCCTTGCTTGCGCTCAAAAAGAAAGTTGGCCAGAGGATCGGCGACTGGAGTGCGCAGTAACTGCAGGGTATATCCGTAATGCGTTCTCAGGTAGTTTTCCAGAGCGGCCGCCTTGTCGTAGTTATTGGAGGCCGAACCGGAAATCTGCGCCGCCAGCCGCGGAATTCTGGGATCGAGGGCCGGCAGCTGCAAGTACGACGAGACAAACTGCGGAAGCGAGTTACCCGCAGCCCGAAGATCTGCGGCAGATGGTTTAGCAATATCCGAATCCGCCTCGTAGACATTGATGGTGTGCTGACTGTCGAGATCGTAAACGGCTCCGCCCGCATCCACTCCGAGTGCGCGATAGGTTCCCATCACCCGGCGCCCCCAGGGAGCAAGAAAGAAAATGTTTGTACCGATGGGCTCGAGCAACACGCGGTAATGAATTAGGTGAGGGTTGGTTCCCGGCGCAGCCTGACGTCGTCCGTCATCGGCCAGACGCACGCCCTGGCTGGAAATGGGTACAGAAAACGTACCGTCCGCTTGCCTTTGCAGTATGAACTGCTCCCGAGGGTTCGACCAGTTCTTGCCGTCGAAGTTTGCCAGCGCCACTCCCCGCCAGTGGAGCGCGTACTGGCCGCGCCTGTCACCATTAATCTGGACATGCATGACGACCGAATTGGACTGCTGAATTTGTCCAATGCTACCCAGGCGCACGCGATCGCTGAAGCCGGTCGAGAGATCATTGCCGAATGAATAGCCTCCCAGGTATCCCGCCGACATGCGAGGCAAAAGAAAAAATACTGCCGCCGCTCCCACCAACATCATCAGTACCAATCCCGGCGTTGTCCTCGCCAGAGCGAACGCCAGGTGCCGGTGTTCGTGCGCATCGTTGGAGTGGCGGGCCTGGAACTTTGCGCTTCGCTCCGATCTCCGCATCTCCATCAGGATGAATGTTGCCACCGCCATCAGCATGAATCCGGCAAAGAAGAAAAGAAAAATGCTGTCCACGGTCAATACTGCGGAGGCGAGCACCATCAGAAAGGCGAGAATCGCCAGAGTCACATAGTCGCGATCGCGCCGCAGAGAAAACGTTCGCACTACCACCGCAAATAAAACCAGGTGTACCGTAGCCGCCAGAAATCCGCGAGAAAGCAGGAAGTAATCTACGGCGTAGAAAACGAAATACGCGATCGTCAGAGGTGTGGTCCACCGCTCAGAAATTACGACGCGACGACGCTCCGCCAGTAAGAAACCTCGCAGAGCCAGCGCCGATCCCACCAGCAAGATGGTGGGAACATCAAGTCCTCCCGTGCTGGCCAAAGCGCCAAAACCCATTAAAACAAGCAAATAGAGAGAAAGCTCGAAGTATTTGTTGATCGCCTGCGGCAGCGGAATGATGCCCGGTGGTGGAGAAGGCTGAGCCATTATTTTGGTAACCCTCGACCGAACCCGTGATCGCACCGGGTGCTGGGTCAGACTCCTATTGTTCGACACAACCCATCAGGAAGGGAAGGGCTTCGCGAGTTTTTCTTGCACCAAAAGTCACCATCCCTTTGCCGACGGCATGCCGCGACTCTGTGTTGCGCCGAGAATCTCCATGGCTTTGCTAGAATGATTCAGGTCAGGCATCGGTCTCACGCGACGTACTCTCGCCAACCCCGCCAGGTCCGGAAGGAAGCAACGGTAACGGGCTCTTGCGTGTGCAGTGGGTCCCCGGTGCCTGGCTTATTCCTGCCGCTGCTGGAAATCGCCTTTACGCATAATTTACAACTCTTTGCGCAAGAAGCGCCTCGCCGCATCATCTTACCTAGTGAGGTCGGCATTAACGCGAGGTGTAGTAGAAAACATGCGCAATCTTCATCTTCCGTCAAATTTCGTTTCGCCAACCATAACGATTCGCGTCGCTGGCTCGCTGTCGCAAGGCCATCTCGCCTATCTTGACCAACTCGTTTCCTCCGCCGTCGAATGTGCCTTATGGCCGCTGCTCGACCTGGCGCATCTGGCGGAGCTGGATCACGACGCCCTTATGTACCTCGTGGGGGGCGAGGGCCGTCATTTCGGCATCATTGCCTGCCCGAACTTTGTCCGCGAATGGATGCAGCTCGAAAAGGAGAGCCAGGCGGCTTGACGGCTGCCTGCATTGGCCCGTGTCGTGGCTGCCAGGGTCACTTGATGAGCTTCATTCTTTCTAGTAGAGGGAGGATATTACGACCGGCAGTCCGCCCCATCTGTGGAAACTTAGAAATCTTAGCCGACTCGCCGAATCGCCAGCAGCGTCAGGTCGTCGAATCGCTCTCCGCCTCCTTCGAAGGAGCGTAGGTCTTCGAGGCAAGCGGCAATGAGTTCAGCTGGAGGCCCCACCGATTTCTGGCGCACGAGGTGAGTGACGCGATCTACGCCGTATTCGTTGTTCGCGTCGCGGGCTTCGGACAACCCGTCAGTGTAAAGAAACATGGTGTCGCCGGCTTCCATTTGCAGGCGTGTGGCGGAGAACTCGAATTCAGAAAACATCCCCAGCGGCAAACCCGTGGATTCAATCCGCAGCACGCCGCCCTTTCCAACCACGATCGCGGGCCAGTGTCCAGCATTATGGACTTCCACTTCGCCGCTAGACTTCGCGTGCCCGCACACGACTGTGGCGTATTGTCCAGCCAACGCGCTTTCACAGAAGATGCGATTTGCTTGCGAAACCATCTGGCCCAACGGCAGCGCCATTTTGGTCAGGCTGCGGAACAAAGCATGGAGCTGCGTCATCAGCATGGAGGCGGCGACGCCCTTGCCCGAGACGTCGCCCAGAACGAAGAATAGCTGCCCATCGGATGGGATCAAGTCGCAGTAGTCGCCGCTTACCGGGCCAACCGGCTCGTAATGATAGCTGGTCTCCCAGCCGCCAGCCCGTAGCCCCACTTGCGGTAACAGATTGCGCTGCAGTTGCGAAGCCAAGTCAAGATCCCGCTGCAGCGCATCGCGCTGAGGAGGAGTCAGGTGGTCAAGGCAGTAGCGCACCAGCGGATCGGCAAGCAGCCGATCCTGTTCCACAGATTCGTGGCATGTTTCGCACAGCCCGTAGCTGCCTTTTTCCATGCGCTCCAGCGCGGAATCCACTTCCCGCAAAAGACTAGCCAGCCCCGTCTTTTGCGGCGCAAGAGCAATCGCCTGTTCCAGGCGGCGTTTGCGCTCCTGCAGTTGACTGTTCAGGAAGGCAATCTCCACCGTGGCCATGACACCTCCCGAGGTCTTTATTCCCTAGCTAAAGGTTGTCTCAATTGGATTGCAGCTACCCAGTTTTCGATGCGCGAGGGGGAGGGCTATTTTCAAACTGCCGAGGCCGAAGTCGGCCTCGTAGAGGAAACCTATCCCGCCATCATCCAGTTTCTCAAGAATACGGTTGTGCGAGATCGTCAGGCCGGTCACCGCGCACAATCTCACGGGGTCAGAAATGAATATCAACGAACCGCGAGGACTTATCGGTGGGCCGACAGGACTCCCGTCGTAACACCGTGAGATCACTCGTCGGCGCTTTTTCCAGCTGCTGCAAGAAGGCCTCATAACCAGTTCATGCCTTCGCTTCATCGATTTCGCGTTCGCGACTCCCAACGTCGCAGGGAATAACTTTGACTTTTCCCCGGTTAGACATTCTGGCTCCAATCCTGCAAAATACTGACTCTCATACTCAGGAGCTCTCATTGACCATACCCACCCGCGACAGAGCCGGCATTATCAGAACAAAGATCAGCGCCCTCGGCACCTACGTTCCGCCCCGTCTTTTAACCAACGCCGACCTGGAAAAAATGGTCGATACAAATAATGACTGGATCCTCGCCCGCGTCGGCATTCGCGAACGCCATATCGTCGAAAAAGGAGTTGCCACCAGCGATCTCGCGGTCGAAGCGGCCAAGAAAGCGCTGGCTCAGCGCGGCCTCGCGCCAAGCGACGTAGACGCCATCATCGTCGGCACCGTAACGCCGGATATGTTCTTTCCCTCCACCGCCTGCCTGGTGCAGCATAAGCTGGGCGCGACCGGAGTTTGGGGCTTCGATCTTTCCGCGGCCTGCTCCGCTTTTATTTATGCCGTGCAGACCGGAGCGCAATTCATCGCCGCAGGCACGCATAAACGAATACTCGTGATTGGCGCCGATGTCATGTCTTCGATCATCGATTACACCGATCGGGCCACCTGCGTGATTTTTGGCGACGGGGCCGGGGCTGTGATCCTCGAACCTGCGGAAGACGACTCGGTTGGCCTGATCGATTTCATTCACGAGGTCGATGGCTCCGGCGGTTGCTATCTTTACATGCCCGGCGGAGGCAGCCTGAATCGTACGTCGCGCGAAACCCTGGAACAGAAAATGCATTACGTCCACCAGGATGGACAACAGGTTTTCAAGTTCGCCGTACGCAAACAAACCGAAGCCTGCCTGAAGCTTCTCGAACGCCATGGGCTGAAAGGTTCGGACATTGACGCCTTCATTCCGCATCAAGCCAATTTAAGAATTATCAACGCCACTGCCGAGCGCCTTGGCCTACGCCCGGAAAGCGTAATCGTCAACATCGATCGCTACGGCAATACCACCGCTGGAACGATTCCGCTGGCCATGAATACCGCGGTCGAAGAGGGCAAACTGAAGAAGGGAAGTCTCGTATTGATGGCCTCAGTGGGCGCGGGCTTTACGGTCGGCGCCGCGTTGCTTCGCTGGGCTTTCTAAGCGTCGGCTTTGCCGGATGAATCATGTGGGGACGGCCGCCTCGGCCATCCCGCCGAGCAAAGCGAGCAGTTCCACCCTGGCTTAAATGACGTTCGTAACGTCTCTACCGACATTTGGGTGGAATAGTTTTGCGCCCGCTGCTATCTTTTCGCAGCGTTCGCCTCACGTGGGGATGCGGTGAACGAGCAAGACCATGTTACGTTCTACTTGCTGCTGTGTGCTATTCGCTCTCTTCTCGATGGGACACGCGGCCGCTCAAAAATCAAAAGACGATTCCCAGCAAACTAAGTTGCTGGTGATGGAACACCTGTGGAACGAGGCCCAGGTGAATCGCGACTCCCGCGCGCTCGATGGCATGCTCGGTTCCGCTTTCGTTAACACTGAGTGGGATGGCGAGATCAGTGATAGGTCAAAATTCCTCGCCGATATCAAAGATCCACAATTCAAACCGAGCAACCTGACGATTCAGGATCTGAAAGTCAGTATGTATGCTGACTCGGCCGTGGTGGTTGGCATTTACCACACCAAAGGAACCTATCAGGGCAAGCCTTACGAACACTTCGGCCGCTTTACCGACACCTGGGTGTTCACTGAGGGCCGTTGGCAATGCGCCGCCAGCCACACCAGCCTGTTGAAGAAGTAGATTTCAACCTCAGACAGCTTACTTTCAATAAACCCGTACGAACGATCCGTTCCATCTAAACTTTCCATACTTAGAATGTGCTCCCACTGACGCCAGACATCGATCCAATCTAGAATTAGGGCCCGATTGTCACGCAAGTGGCGGAAGCCAACATGGAGATGGAGCTCCGGCCAAGTCGATGGAAAATTCTGTTGGCCTTCGCCATTATCTATATGGTTTGGGGCTCAACATTTCTTGCAATTCGCATTGGCGTCCGCGAGGTTCCGCCATTCTTGCTCGCTGGGGTGCGCTTCTTCACGGCTGGAATTGTGCTCTACGCGTGGATGCGAGTGAAAGGTACGCCTTCGCCGACTCGCCGCCAGTGGAGGGCTATTTCATTCTTAGCCGTACTGATTTTCGTCTTCGATTACGGCTTGATCTTTTGGGCAGAGAAGCGCGTCGCCTCCGGAGTCACGGCGGTCATGATGGCGACCATCCCGGTCTGCATGGCTAGCGCCGAGATTTGGTTCCTGCGTACACAGAAACTCACCATCCGGCTTACGTTGGCATTAATCATCGGAGCAGGTGGAGTGCTGGTTCTCGTTGGCCCGTTATCGACCGCAGGAGAAAAGGCAATTGATACTTCAGGAGCCATAGCTCTGATCGTTGCCGCAATCAGTTGGTCGGCGGCTACAATTCTTAGCCGTAAGTTTCCCTTGCCAGAATCCAAAGTGATGAGCTCAGGCGCGCAGATGCTGGTCGGAGGAGTGCTGCTCATCCTGACTTCAACTGGATTGCGTGAATTTAACGGCTTCGATGTACGCGCAGTTACGTTCGGCGCATGGATCGCCTTGCTGTACTTGATCGGGGCCGGTTCAATCGTCGCCTTCACTGCTTATGTGTGGCTGATTCATCACGAATCGCCAACCAAGGTGGGCACTTACGCGTATGTTAATCCGGTTATCGCAGTCCTCCTGGGATACGCTCTGGCTGGCGAGTCGCTCAGCGCTCGGACAATAGCGGGGACGCTGCTGATTCTGATCAGCGTGGTGGTCATCACCACCAAGCCGAAAAATAAACTCGACGTAGTCTTGGAGAGAGAAGCCGAATTGGCTGAACCGTAATTCTCATTTCTTTACGGTCGCGTCATCTTTTCCGGCTGCATCAACTGATCGAATTCCTCGCCGGTAAGATAGCCCAGCTTCAACGCGGCCTCGCGCAAACTGCTGTGTTCCACATGCGCGGTGTGCGCAATCTGCGCTGCCTTGTCGTATCCCACTCTTGGTGCCAGCGCCGTGACCAGCATCAGCGAGTTCTTTACGTACCAATCTACTTTCGCGCGATCCACCTCGATGCCCTTGATCATGTACTCGACGTATCCATGGCACGCGTCGGCGATCAGTGTTACCGAGTGTAGAAAGTTGTAAATCATCACCGGTTTGTATACGTTGAGTTCGAAATTCCCCTGCGATCCCGCAAATCCAACTGCCGCGGTCGCACCATGAACTTGCACGCAAACCATCGTCATCGCCTCACACTGAGTTGGATTCACCTTCCCCGGCATGATCGAGGAACCGGGCTCATTTTCTGGAATCGACAGTTCCCCCAGTCCACATCGGGGACCCGAGGCCAGCCAGCGGATATCATTTGAAATCTTCATCAGTGATGCTGCTAGAGTCTCCATCGCGCCCTGCGCGAACACGATTTCATCATGCGCAGAGAGCGCAGCAAATTTATTGCCATGAGAACGGAAGGGAAGTCCGGTGAGTTCGGCAATCTTTTTCGCGGCGCGCTCCGCGAATTCAGGATGTGTGTTGAGCCCGGTCCCGACGGCGGTTCCGCCGATGGCCAGATCGTAAAGACCATCCAGAGCCTGTTCGAGTCGTTTGATGTCTCGCTCCAGCAGGCTGGCCCATCCGCCAAATTCTTGGCCAAAAGTTAGGGGCACGGCGTCCTGCAAGTGTGTGCGGCCGATCTTAACTACGTTCTCGAATTCTTTTGCTTTGGAGGCAATGGCATCGTGCACGCTTCTGATCGCCGGAATGAGCGCATTCTTCACCCGATCCGCTGCCGCAATGTGCATCGCGGTAGGGAATGTATCGTTCGACGACTGCGACATATTCACATCATCATTGGGATGGACCGGCTTTTTCGACCCCTTCTCGCCCCCGGCAATTTCGATGGCACGGTTCGAGATAACTTCGTTCACGTTCATGTTGGTCTGGGTACCGCTGCCGGTTTGCCAGACCCGCAAGGGAAACTGATCGTCTAATTTGCCCGCAATCACCTCGTCCGCGGCCTGCACGATCACCTTCGCTTTCTCCGCCGAAAGTTTGCCCAGATCCTGATTTACGAGCGCGGCCGCCTTCTTCAATGTTCCGAATGCGTGAATCAGTTCGGGCGGCATGGTGTCGCGGCCAATGTTGAAGTGCAGCAACGAACGCTGTGTCTGCGCTCCCCAGTAAACGTCGGCAGGGACTTCGATCTTTCCCATGCTGTCGGACTCAATGCGCATGCGGCCTGCGGTTTCCGTGGAGGTTGGCATTATTAGATCCTGACTAGAGCGCTCGAAATGAATGAAGTAACTGCAAATTATAGCGCGGAGGGCATATCGCGCCCTGCGCCAGCTCACGCTAAATTGTGATGGGAAGGAATCCGCAACGTTCGCATGCTAGAATCATCGATCTCCGATGTGCATTTGTGCTCCGCGGAAATCGGGGCGATTAATAAATCCATGCCCGACTTTCTTACCGTCGAGGATGTAGAGACACTTCCGAGGGCGAAGGTTCGTCCGAATCCGGAGCAGCGCACGGACGTGCTTGTGATCGGAGCCGGACCTACCGGCCTTGCCTGCGCCATCGAAGCGCAGAAGATCGGACTGCGAGTCATCGTCGTCGACAAGGGTTGTCTGGTGAATTCGCTCTACCACTATCCGCCCAACATGTCGTTTTTTACTACTCCGGAACTGCTTGAAATCGGCGGTATTCCTTTCACCACAGCCCGGCAGAAGCCCACGCGCGAAGAAGCTTTGGAGTATTACCGCAAAGTTTCAGAACATTATGATCTCGATATTCGCCAGTACGAATGGGTTAAAACAGTCATGGGAGAAGACGGAAAGTTTAGCATCACGGCCACCGATCGAGCCGGCCGCCCGCATGACCACCGCACTCGCAAAGTGATTGTCTCCACCGGCTACTACGACCTCGCCAACCAACTCTGCATTCCCGGTGAAGATCTGCCCAAGGTTTCTCACTACTACGGTGACGCCCATCCTTACTACGATACGGATGTGCTGGTGATTGGGGGCAAAAACTCGGCCGCTATTGCTACGCTCGATCTGTGGCGTCATGGTGCCCGCGTCACGCTGGTTTACCGTGGTTCGCAGCTGCACCATCATGTGAAGTACTGGATCAAGCCCGACCTCGAAAATCGCATCAAGAACAACGAGATTGAAGCGTATTTCAACAGCACGGTGCAGGAAATCGGAGTCGATCATGTGGTGATCAAAACTC
>JBAWBG010000083.1:0-3622 GCA_049589695.1 Candidatus Sulfotelmatobacter sp.
TCGGCACTTGCTCTCGTCGACGCCATTGGTGAAACCGGAGCTCTCGACAACTATCATCTGCTGCATGCGGTCCGGGCCGATTTATTGCGCCGGATCGGATCCGTGGAGGAAGCTGCAAAGAATTACAGGCGCGCGTTGTCGCTGGCGACCAACGAAAGCGAGCGTAGATTTCTCGAGCGTCGATTGGGAGAAGTGAATGCGTCTAAAGCTTGACCCGCGTCAACTTCCTTCTTAGAGCTGCAAGCTCAGCGGCGTTTGACAACGATGAGTTCCATCGTATCGGTAGGAAGGGAATTCGACAAATTAAAGACGCTGTCTTTCCCGGATCCCGTTTCGACTAGATCGAGGTTCTGAGTCTTGCTGATCCGGTAGCGCTTCACGCTGAATGGCGCTGCGCCCCATGGCAAATTCTTAATTGTGAGATTGTAGCCGGCGTTATTGTGATAAACAACGTCCGCGCGCGGCGGCAGGAACTTGACTTTCGACATATCCGGCATAGGCGGCGAGTTCTTTTGCAATTCCGGGGGCATCGGCATTAGGTCCGGCTTGTAATTCGCTGGAATTTCATAGTTGCTGATCAAAAGCTGAACCGTGTTGCCGTCGTTGGAACGGCCTGCAAGCGCCGCGAATCCGAAAGTATCGGTTCCATCGACAGAGAGGCGTTGTCGAGTGTCGAGCATCTTGCCCATCGCCTTGAAGGCGTAGGCGGTTTTGAAATATTTTCCTTCAAGACCAAAAAGTCCCATCCAGGCTGCGTCTCCGCGATAGAAGTGGGCGTGGTCGATGGAAGTATCCTGGAGATAGCTCAGCACTGCTCCGATGTAGGCGGCATTGTGGGCGCCCTGGAGTTCAGCTTTTTCCGCCTCGGTAAAGTCGGCGCTCAAATTCCATTCCGAGAGAATACTCTCTGCGTGCGGGAAGCCATGCGTGTCCAAAATGTCGCGGATTTCCTTGGCAAGGCGAACCGCGTCATAAGGATCGGCGGAGCCGTTGGCGTAGGTATGCCAGGAATAAAAATCGAGCGGCACCCGATGCGAGGCGCAATAATCGATGAAACCCTCGCGGTAGCCTCCGTCGTCGGAGGGAAAAGCTTTGCCGTCACCGCCGACCTTCAGCATGGGATCCACTGACTTCAGGGCGCGCGCCGTTTTCTCATACAAAGAGTAAAACTGCTGCGGAGTGCCGGACCAAAACAAGCCATCTGGCTCATTCCAGAATTCCCAGTAGCGAATGCCATCGTGAAAGCCGTTGGCCCAGCCTTGGTTGTAGTGCATGGCAATGTGCTTCACCACACTGGCAAACTTGTCGAAGTCCTCTGGCGGGTTAACGTTGGCGCCCCAACTCCTTCCGATTCGGTAATAGACCTCCGCTCTGCTAGCGCGAATGGCGGCAATCATGTTGTCGGTTGGGAGAAAATTGTAACTCTCCGGCTTGTTCGGATCGGCGCTCCAATTCGGAAAAATGATGCTGGCATTGCCCGCCTTTACCACTCCGGCGCGCTGCGTTTTGTCGGGGATGAGCCAGGTGAGCTCCCCGTTGTCGAGAACGAACTGCGAATCGATTTCCGAGGGACCCATGGCATCGTGTGTGCGCACCTGACTAATGCGAAGATTTTTATATTGTTCGACCAGCTTTGGAAGTCCCGCCATTACCGGACTCGGCGGACCATTCAGCCCCTGAAATGAGCGGATCTCGCCGATTACTTTACCGGCATCCACTTGTAAAGATCGATATCCCGCGTGAGTTGTCTCCTGGGCAAATCCAGCAACAACGAGCATTAAGAGGCAGAATAAATAATTCGAAATCATTTTCATGGTAAGACTCCCACGTTTGGCGAGCCGATTCTATCTCGCCAAAACGACTCGCTGCTGTGTCCAAAACTTTGTGATCTCTTCCAGCGACCGGCCTTTGGTCTCGGGGATCAGCCAGCCGACCAGAATGATGGTCAATAATGCGCCAGCGCTGAAACACCAGAATGTGCCGTCCGATCCCAGATGTTTCTGCGTGATCGGAAACAGTTGATTCCCTAGATAGCCCACAAGCCAGAGCGCCGTAGTAGCGATGGACATGCCCCGCCCACGGACCTTGGTCGGATAAATTTCCGAGATGATGACCCAGCAGGCTACACCATTGCCAAACGCATGCCCAGCTACGAATGTCATTACACAAATCAAAACGGCCAAGCCGCTGCCGTGGATGTGATAGAACCAGCCAACCAACGCAAAAGAGACAAACTGCAGAGCCGTGCCGGCGAGGATTAAGGTTTTGCGCCCCGCACGATCCACCAGCCAGAGAGCGAACACCGTAAACAGAAGATTGATAAGACTTACCAGCACCGACTGAAAGAATGCGTCGCTGGTCGCGGTTCCGGCGGAGCGAAAAATCTCCGGCAGAAAAGAAAATAACGGTGTGATGCCACTGATCTGCTGTAACCCCGCCAGCATGATGCCAAGCAGCAGCGGACGTCGGAAAGTGGTGAAAAGTTCCGAAATGTGACCTTCTTCTGTCGCCAGTGAATTCTCGATTTCAGCAGCTTCGTGTCTGGCAGCCTCGGGGCCGTTGATTTTGGCGAGGACATCAGTGGCCTCATCGCGGCGACCCATTTTCATGAGCCAGCGCGGACTTTCGACCGCCGGCAGAATCATCGATCCGAAAAGAATCGCCGGTACAACTCCTGCGAAAAACATCCAGCGCCAGCCCGTGGTTACGTTCCAAGCTTCGTCGCCCATGCGCTGGATGAGCATGTTGACGAAAACGGCGGCAAGAATTCCGACCACGATTCCGAGTTGGTAAAGCGTTACACAGCGGCCGCGAACCCGGGTGGGAGCAATCTCAGCAATGTAGTTCGGAGAAATCACCGATGCCGCGCCGATACCGACTCCGCCAATCAATCGCCAAAAAACAAACTGATGGAGACTCGCAGCGAACAACATTCCGACGGAAGACACAGCGAAACAAAAGGCGCACAGCGCGAGACCTTTTTTCTTCCCCAGATAATCGGCGACGGTTCCAGCGGCGGCGCAACCAGCAATGCACCCGACCAGCGCGCATCCCGCGGCCCATCCGATTCCTGCCGCGTCCAAATGAAAGAACCGGCTTAAGTACCCAATCGCGCCGCTGATCACGATATTGTCGTAACCGAACAGCAAACCACCGAGCGTGGAGACAGTGGCTGCAATGACGAGCGGGCCACGCGAATACGCGGGACCAGAAAAATTGTTCAGGCTAGTTGCCCTCATGAGTGGCTGCCAGGTACGAGCCGTCTGGTTGCGAAGATTCGATCATAGCCTTCGCCGCGAGCATATAGCCGAGTGTGTGCGCCATGCCGGCGTGCCAGGGTGCTGAACAGGTCATCTGCGGCGTGTGATCGGGAATGAGCACGCCATCGAATCCGTTGCGGTGCAGAATCGCGAGAATACGAATCATATCCACATCGCCTTCGTCGATAAAAGTCTCGCGATAGTGCGGCACTTTTCCTACGACATTGCGAAGGTGAATGTACGCAATCCTGCCTTGCTTGCTATACCGATCCACCGCGTCGTAAATATTGCCTCCCGTCATTTCGGCGAGAGTGCCCACACAAAGTTCCAGGGCGTTAGAACGGCTGGGAGCGAGATCGATC
>JBAWBG010000084.1:0-1932 GCA_049589695.1 Candidatus Sulfotelmatobacter sp.
ATCTGCGGAGCTGAGGGAAGGGGATCAGGGATCAGATTTCCACTTTGCCATGCGGATTTTGTCGCACTCTAATAGACGGGTTCGATTGGCTATACACGGATTGGGATTCGCAAAGCCCGATTTTCCACACGGCACTTCTTATGGGTTCCTTATACGCGTGAGTTCGTTCGAGCCTGACCCGGTTGCCACCTGCTCAACGTCGAAACCTCATAAGACCCCCGGCGGATTCGGCGACGAATGCCAGAGTATCGCTTTTCTAGAGAGGTAGCCGCTCATTCGCGTAATAATCAACGATGAAGTTGCGGAGTTTCTGTGCGTCACGCGTTTCGGATGCTTTTCACCTCTGCGGTTGTTGATCTGGCCAGGAGCATGGTTTTCTGAACTCCGGCGCATCGTGGCGGTTCCTGTGAAAAGAACGAAGTACTACATTAGAAAAGATCAAGCTCTAAACGCTCTCGAGGGGAGCGTTGCTTGATGAGGCACCTGGTTTGAAGGTACGCAGCTCACGGAGAGGTCGAATGCGGCGATCAATCGGTCACCGAGATTCCGTGCACAGGAATGCAGATGAGCATCAACCCTGAAGTCCACCATCTTATGGAGTTCTCGATCCAGCTCTCGCCGTTCCCGGCCATTCGGCGACTTTCTTCACGGCCCCGACTTGGGCTTCGCCGGATGAATTCTCAAGCGCGATCCACGGGGCTACGCGGCATCAATCATGGCCTAGTAGAATATGAAGTTCCATTCGAAAACACATGAGCGGTCTTACCGACCACAACTCGCAACTCAAACTGGTTTGTGCCAACAACGTTAACTGCGCCGGGCCCCAGATTCTTGATGTCGACAGACCACGAATTTCCCTGCGAGTCCAGTTTTGGAGGAGTCATTGGCAGGTAGATGATCGTTGGGGCGTCGCGCAGTTCGAGTACCTTCCCGCCAAAATTAGCCTGAATGGCGCCGCTGTGCAGTTCAAGATGGACGACTGGCTTTTCTTGAAGGGAATTCATCTGGGCAAAAAAGAACGCCAAGGATGTGAGCAGAGTTCTCATCGATGCTCCATTGGACTAGTTGGGAGAGAAGATCGCTCTGTTCTGGCGCCTCAAACGCCAGCCGGGCTCATTCGACATCGGACTATTCCGACATCAGATCGGCCTCTGGTTCGTCGGCACCGGACGCTCCGAATGCGTGCCCTCTTTGGGTTAAGCAAAAAAGCAATTCGACGCGATTTGAAACGCCTAGTTTTTCAAATGCTCGGAAGAGGTAATTCTTGACTGTGTGTTCGCTGAGGCCTAATTCACATGCAATGACCTTGTTCGTTTTGCCCCTTGCGGCACATTTCACGACTTGCAGTTCACGCATGGTTAAGGGCGAAGCATCGGTTACCACTGACATATCCGGGGACGGGATAGAGCTAAAAGCGTCGAGCAGATAGGCCGTCTCTCTCGCGCCAGCCCAGATGAATCCCTTGCGTACATGTTCGACACAGTCAATAAGTTCGGCGACCGGCTGTTTCCGAGAGAATATCCCTCGGGCCCCGCAACGAAAGGCGTTGATCACTTCGTCGTACGTTGAGTGATTCAAAATGATCACAATCGGTAAAGCGGGATACGCGCGCCGCACCGCGTGCGCCAAGTCGAACCCAGTTCTCGTGTTGTGACTGATGTCTGCGCCGATGACCACCATCTCAGTTTTTCCGTCCGCTAAACGGCCCAGTAGTTCGCCAGATTGGACGCCAGAAGCCTGAATACCTCCATCTCGATTGAGCCTCGTTGCCAACAGATCACTGCTCATTTCATCCCGGTCGACAATCAATGCGAGAAAACACGATTCGGGATCAGGAGTTGACAATCCGCTCTCGTCGCCACGTGGTTTCTCGACAACCCATCGATTTCCATCGCGAGACCTGAAAGACACTCTTTGCGACTGTGACGAAGG
>JBAWBG010000085.1:0-1601 GCA_049589695.1 Candidatus Sulfotelmatobacter sp.
ACGTCGCGATGTCATGCGCATGCGCGCCCTCTATCGTAAATGAGACGATGGGGCCTTTGCCTTCTGCGACGCCAAATATGCGCAAGGAATTAATCGACGACAGGAGCTTCTGCGCATAAGCGCACAACGCTTCCTCATGCGCGCGGATGCGAGCTCGCCCGATTCCCTCGATATAGTCCAACGCTGCCCCAAGCCCGATAGCCTGCACAATCGGCGGCGTGCCGGCCTCGAAGCGATGCGGCGGATGGTTGTACGAAACCGTCTCCTTCGTGACTTCCTCGATCATCTCGCCACCGCCCTGGTACGGCGGGAGCGCCTCCAGAAGCTCGCGCTTGCCGTAGAGCACGCCGATACCCGTCGGACCATAGACCTTGTGCCCGGTGAAAACGTAGAAGTCGACGTCCAGGTCGCGCACATCAATGTCAAGATGTACCGCGCCCTGCGATCCATCGACGAGCACGGGGATCCCTCGCTCGTGCGCGATTTTGACGAGCTCCTTGATTGGGACTGTGGTTCCAAGGACGTTGGACATTTGCGTTATCGCAACAATTTTCGTTCGGTCGCTTAACGCGCGTTCGAACGCGTCGAGCGAAAAGGAACCGTCGTCGCCAACGTCAACCCAACGTAAAACAGCACCCTTGCGTTCACGATGGAAGTGCCACGGCACGACGTTGGAATGATGCTCCATCACGCTGAGCACAATCTCATCACCTGCGCCGATGTGCGCAAGTCCAAAGCTGGACGCAACGAGATTGATCGCCTCGGTCGCCGATCGGGTGAAAACGATCTCCTCATGCGAAGCCGCGTTGACGAACCGTCGCACTGTTTCTCGAGCCGCCTCATACGCCTCGGTCGCCGAATTCGCGAGATAGTGCAATCCGCGATGCACGTTCGCATACTCGTGCTCGTAGGCGTACGTCAGGCGATCAAGGACCTTTTTCGGCTTCTGAGCTGAGGCTGCATTGTCCAGATAGACAAGCGGCTTTCCATACGGGCGCTCTGCGAGGATCGGGAAGTCCGCCCGTATCGCTTCGACATCGTACGTGTCGAGCGCCGGCTGCACGAACTTGTTCACGTTTTCGCCTTTCTGGTTTCAAGCCAGGCTGCCAGTCGGGCGCGCAACGGACCAGCCAATAGTTCGCTCTCAATCCGATCGATCGACTCCCCCCCAAAAGCCTCGAGCAACATCGCCTTGGCGTCGTTGTTCGAGACGCCTCGCGATTGCAAGTAGAACACCTGTTCGGGATCAAGCGACGCGACTGTCGCTCCGTGTCCGCACACGACATCGTCGGCAAAGATTTCCAACTCCGGCTTCTCATTCATCTGCGCGCGCGGAGACAGGAGAATAGCTTGGGACTTCATGGCGCCGTCGGTCTTTTGCGCGGCTTTCTCAACGATAATCTTTCCCTGAAACACTCCGACCGCGTCGTCATCGACAATCGCACGATAGAATTCGCGGCTGGTGCCGCCCGGCGCAGCATGAACGACCTGTAGCGTTGTGTCCGCGCGTCGGGCGCCGTCGATAAGCGCCAATCCGCCAAGCGACAGCTTCGCCTCAACTCCGGCCATCCTGACAAAAATCTGCCGGCGCGTGACTTCAC
>JBAWBG010000086.1:0-30065 GCA_049589695.1 Candidatus Sulfotelmatobacter sp.
AGATTATGGAAGTCAACGAACATGATCTCGTTGTGATTGGTAGCGGGCCGGCGGGCCAGAAGGCAGCCATCTGCGCTGCCAAGATGCGTAAGAAAGTTGCCATCATCGACCGAAAGAAAACTATTGGCGGCGTCTGTGTTCACAGCGGAACTATTCCGAGCAAGACTTTGCGGGAAGCGGTGTTGTATTTGAGTGGCTTTCGTCAGCGTACGTTCTATGGGCGCGGGTACGTGCTCAAGGATCGCATCGCGATGTCAGATCTCACGTTTCGAGCGCAGTCCGTGATGCTTCGCGAGGTCGAGGTCATCAAGGCGCAACTGCGGCGCAACTATGTCGCTACGTTCGAAGGAGACGCACGCTTTCTCGATCCCCATACGATCGAAGTCAGAAGCGATGACGGTTCCCAGCTAGTTCGCGGCCATCACATCCTAATCGCTTGTGGTACGCGCCCCGCGCACAGTACCGATATCCCAATTGATGGCAAACGAATCTTCGATTCGGATCAGGTTCACTGTCTTGAAGAGGTGCCGCGCGACCTGGTTGTTGTTGGCGCCGGAATTATCGGGCTGGAATACGCGTCCATGTTTGCAGCTCTTGGAGTGAAAGTTACTCTGCTGGATCAGCGTCCAATTCTTCTGGATTTCGTGGACCGGGAAATTATTGAGAGCCTTTGTTTCCAGCTTCGGCAATTGGGAACAGTTTTTCGGCTGGGAGAGAAAGTGGTTTCAGTCGGGCTGGATGAAGCCCGGGACCGGGTGTTTGCCAAACTGGAAAGTGGAAAAAATGTTCATAGCCAGGGATTGCTCTACACGATTGGCCGGCAGGCCAATAGCGATCTGCTTAATCTTGAGGCGGCGGGATTGGCCTCGGACGGGCGGGGCAAGCTTCGAGTGAATGAATACTTTCAAACCGCCGTCCCTCACATCTATGCTGCTGGAGACGTGATTGGATTTCCCGCGCTGGCCAGTACTTCCATGGAGCAGGGCCGCCTTGCTAGTTGTCACATGTTTGGAACCCCGGGGAAAATGCCCTCGAATCTCATTCCATACGGAATATATACAATCCCTGAGATCTCAATGGTGGGCTATACGGAAGAACAACTGACGCAGCAGAAAATTCCCTATGAAATCGGACTCGCTCGATATGCAGAACTAGCCAAAGGGCAGATGCTCGGTGATGACCAGGGTCTGCTGAAATTAATTTTCGATCCGGACTCGCTTAAACTGCTGGGAGTCCATGTGATCGGTGATCGTGCAGCGGAAATCGTTCACATTGGCCAAGCAGTGCTAAGCCTGGGTGCGAGTATCGAGTATTTTCGCGATGCAGTGTTTAACTACCCCACCTTGGCGGAGGCTTATAAGGTCGCCGCGTTGGATGGTCTCAACAAGCTCTAACGTTCAGTAACAGACAGTGAAAGTGATTTCAGAAACGGCTGTGTCTGGCATACGCATCCCGTCGCGATCAATAACGGATCGATAGATAGATGTAGGGGGCGAAGCAGGATGGCTTGATTAAAAGATTGTAAAAAGTTTTGCACCGAGGGTTGTGGCTTCTCCCCCCAGACCCATCTAAAGTTGTGATTTCATTTCTTAGCCGGAATGCATCCACATAATCGCCGCCACGCCTGCGAAACTAAACAACGAGATAAGGGATAGCACGATTGTCCACCAATCTATCCTGCGGGTTTTGGAATGGAAGAAAAGATAACGCATCGAGACCCCCAGCATTGACAGCCGCTTCGGGCTTAAGATAAATCCACCGTACAAGACTTTCATTACTCGTCGATTGCAGAAAGATGAATGCCCGGTCAAAATCTGCAAATTGACAAGACTTGCGAGTACTGTCTGAATAGTCTGAATCTGTAGTTCCCTCTTTTAAGTGAAGAAGCCGACGATTCTTTCTAGAACAAGCCGCACGCCTTTCCCAGCGCCTACTTTCGCAAGACATCTGTGGATGGATTGTAACAATGCCGTAATGGCCGGCTGTTACTGTGTTGGACATTCCGGTCGGGGCGCGCGACAACATCCACATTATCAGAGGAGCTTTTTATGCCAGTAATCGTTAGGAGACGCGAAGTTTTTCGCAACTTGCAGAAGTCAGCCATTGCAGCAATCTCAATCGCCGCTCTATTCGCCACAATTCCAGCCAGTGCACAAAACTCCAAATCGGATCGCAACAGATTTTTCTTCTTCCCGGGTAATCTGGTAGTGAGCCGCAGCGTTTACGATAACAATCCCTATAACGTCAAGGTCGGCGAAATCCTTCCGCCCAATTGCGCGAGCACACAGGGCGGTTGCTCTGCCTCCAGTGGCGCTCCATTTGACGGCACCTACCCGTCTGTATGGAACAACGACGCCTATGACGGAAGTTTCGGCATAACTTCCACCATCTACCTCGATCAAATGCTTCCGTTCGGTTTTGTGCTGAACAGTCTCGAAGTGCCAAACAGTTCCCAGCGAGGTATCACAAGTGCCAGCGATCAGCTCGTCACCAGTTTTAGTTCCAAGTCGGAGTTGGCGCTGAATCTCTCAACCGACGGACAATACCTTACGTTCTCTGGATACGTCTCACCCATCGACCAGCTTGACGTATCCAACTCAAACACTCCCGGAGCCATCGATCCGACGAATCCTGTTGGCGAAAACGTATATCGAGCCGAAGCTCAAGTCGACGTCCGGGGCAATTTTCACTTCACCGAAACCAACGCCTATAGCGGTAACAACGGACGCGCCACTATCCTGAATAACGGCAACGGCGCCAACTTCTTTTACACTGCCGGCAACGCAGGCAATGGCAGCAGTCCTCAGCCGAATGGCATCATTCTTGGCGCTGGCGCGCAGATCCTCAGTCCAGCGAATGAGCCCGAGCGTGTGCAGAATCCCGGCACTCCGACTCCCGTTGGCAGCTTCTCCGTGACGGAGCTCGGCGCAAAAGCGGACAAGATCGGCAAAGACGATAACTTCCGCGGCCTCACGATCTTTAACAATGTGCTGTACTACTCCAAAGGCAGCGGCAGCAACGGCGTCAATACTGTCTACTTCCTGGACACAACCGGCACTGCTTGTCCGAACGGCGTCGGATTGCCTTCTCCGTCGGCCACTTTGCCGACCTCTGCCCTGTCTTATGACCTCGCTACTCTCCAGACCACGGGACTGCCCAACGACATGTGCATCCTGGCGGGCTTCCCGCAGATTCCCAACAAAACCGCAACCACCTTGGCTTATCCCTTCGGCATCTGGTTCGCAAATGCCACTACAATGTATGTGGCCGACGAAGGGGATGGCTATACGGGTGGAACCGACCTCGACACTCATGCGGCCGCTCAAACCACGGCAGGACTCCAGAAGTGGGTTTTCGACGCGTCCACCAACACCTGGAATCTCGCCTACACTCTACAGAACGGGCTGAACCTGGGGGTGCCTTACACGGTCAGGAATTATCCGACAGGAACCAATGCCGCCACCGGCCTCCCCTGGTCGCCCGCAACCGATGGTCTCCGAAACCTCACTGGTATTGTTGAGGGCGGTTATGTCGCGATTTGGGCCATAACTTCAACCATCAGCGGAAACGGCGACACCGGCGCAGATCCAAATCAGCTTGTAGCCGTATTCGACTCTTTGCAGAATACGAATCCAACCGTCGCGTCGCGCGAAAGATTCTCCACGCTGCGCGAAGCTGGGTTCGGAGAAGTCTTGCGCGGCGTTTCCTTCACGCCCGGAACTGACTTCGGCAAAAGTGGACGGTAATGTTTTGAGAGCGGTAGGGAAAAGATAGAAAGGATAGTTTAGGACGGGCGGGCGATCTGATTATGGCGCCCGCCCTTTTGAGCCTACTGACAGGTCGGGCACACTGGTATTCGAGTAGCGTAGTATCCGAACGAAACCACGCCAGAAGGAGCGTTCGGATTCACCAGATCCGTTTCGACGAAGAATCCATGGCCTGGATCGACCGCATAATACTCTCCGGCGAACGGCGAGACATCAAATACCTGCCCGTTAAAAGTGCCCGCGAAGCGCCCATTCGAGGCCGGGGCAACAAATGTTCCCGTGAACGGGTTATTGAACGCGGCCGAAGAGCCGGCAAGATTGAGATCTACAGCACCTGACAGAGTTCCCCCGGCTGAGTTCGCGGTCATCTGCCCAGTGCCCGCGTTTTCGCTGCCATTCTGCTGCGAGAGAGTAAAGCCGTACCTTCCGCCAAAGGTAAGAGCGGCGGTCGATTGTGGATAGGCGATTCCCGCCCCAAGGTTGGGATAGTTAAAAGCGCCGCTGATATCTCCGCCATCAAGAACCAGAGCCGGATTCCCCTTGCCGGTGAGATAAAAATAATACACGGGCTGATAATCCGGCTTCACTACGGGAACGAAGCCATAGAAGCTTGATCGCACACGCCCGGTACCCGTAGCGTCCACCGTATAATTTCCGCTAAATGTTCCGCTGATCTGTGCTCCGGACGTACCTTGGATTCCATTTGCCTGCAGGAACGTGTCGGTGAATCCGTTCCCTATATTGCCGCTGCCGTCGGGAGTGAGAACTCCGAGCGCGGTGAAGGTGGCCGGAACGAAAACGTCGAGATCCTCCCCCGCTACTCCTAGAACATACGTTCCCGCGAACGACGCATCACTCGTGAATGTTGCGGTGGCAGAGCCTTGACCCATGGCGAGTCCGACCGTCGCGCCCAAGCCACTGCCATACGTGTTGTCGCTCTCGATCAGCTTTATGTGGGTCGCGTCCACAATATAGCCGGTGAACTGAAAAAGGGTGGTGCTGGGAAAGAAGGGCACGGCAAGATTCAAAGTGACCGCGCCAAATGAATCGGGAGCCGAAACTGTCCCGGATAGGTTTTTCTGAGCGGTCACAGTTCCCGCGAGGTTCTGATCGGCCACGCTACCATTTCCCGAAATGTTGTTCGGCGAATCAATATTGAAAATTCCGCCGATCGCAGTGGGCGATCCGCTCACAAAATCAGTTCCGCTTACCACGAAGGCATATCCAGCTGAGGGCGTCGCAGTGCCCGTCTGCAAATCCATCGTTCCGGTGGCTGATACGAGCAGAGTGGAGGTTGGAAGAGCCGTGATCAGCGTCTGCGCGTTGGAAAGAAAAACAAAACTAAACAGCTCTGCGCCGTTGGTACCCAGGTCTTGGTCCTTGGTGTTAAGTGTGATTGTTCCTCTTCCGTCAGCGCCCAGGAAATAACTGCCTCCGGTGATTAAGTCTGGCCGCGATATCAGCGCATTGACATTCGGATTTGGATCGAAGAAGTTCACTGTCTGCTCACCCGAAGTAATTCCTCCATTGCCATCAAGGATGATCACGCTGGCAAACTGATACGGATTTAAATTGGAATCGACCCCTTGCGCCTGCAGAACATACGTGCCCTTAAGGTTGCTGCCGAAAGCGGAAATAGCGATTGGAGCGATCACATTCTGCGTGTGATCAGCGGACGCGAACGCAATTACGTTGACGTCCTGGTTATTGCTCGCCAGCGTCGCGGGCGGTGTGTAGCTGGTTGCCTGGCCGCTGTTTGTATGTGGTGCGCTGAGCGAGCCGCAATTGCCCGCTACCTGGCATGTCAAAGACCAATCCACCCCGCTGTTGGTCGGGTCCTTCGTCACAACCGCTGTTAGATTCGTGGTCGCGTTAATTAGCATCGACTGCGAGGGCACGGGCTGAAACGCGATCGAAAGCTTCGACGCCGCCGGCGCGGGTGGATTCTGAATATTCGCGGTGCCACTGCTTCCGCAAGCGGTGAGAAGTAATGTCGCCGCAGCCGCCAAAAGAAACGAAACCGCTCGTGTCGTCACCACCGCTAACCCTCCTGCTGTTCAGGTTCTCCAACGTGAAATGGCTACGGGCTTGGATCCAGAACTCCGCCGCAACTCCGAAACTAAAAAGAAGACCTTCTGAAAAAAGTGTTACCGACCCGTGCCACGGAGATAAATAATTTGCGGACTATGGTTCAGCTCCGGCGAGTAATTAATCGTGACCGTCCCCGGATCGAATCCCACAGCACCCGGTACAAATGTCAGAGTCAGAACACAACTGCTGCCGGGAGCCAGGCTAAATGGGCAATTGTCGCTTTCAACGTAATTGCCCTGCACCACTACCTTACCCACAAAGTTCACCGTCGCCGGGCTTGCCACGGTCGCGTCGTTCAGCAAAGTAATCATCAGTGGAGCGCTTCCTTGCCCCACCGTCACCCCTCCAAAATCCAGCCCCGCACTGGGAGACATTCTCAGTGTGCTCGGCGGATTCGCCTTCAGTTCCACCGGAAACCGTCCGCTGTCGATTTCGCAATCAAGAGTTACTCCGTCGAGAAGACTGCATTGGTTGGTATTGAGTTCCAGGAAGTAATCCAGACCAGTGGTTAAATTGGTGTTCGGCTGTGGTACGTATTTGATCGTGAGGCCGCACGTTGCTTGAGGAAGGAGAAAGATCCCCACGCATGAATCCGCGGAGATCTGAAAATTTGGCTGTAGAGTGCCGGAATCGCTGTCGCAGTTGTAAGTAATAGTCGCTCCGCTCCTCGCAACGCCGATGTTTCCAATACTGGAGAGGCCGTTGCTGACCACCTGCAAGCCGCTCACTGCGCTACTCTGCTGCAACGGATAAGGCAGCGTGAGTTGTCCCTTTGTTGGATTTTCGCCAGGCGCGCTGGCAAGAATCTGAACCGGGTTTGCTCCGAAGTTGGTGAACGAAAGCGTTTGCGCAGGACTCGATTCCGAAACTGCTTCCGCGCCGAAGTCAAGTTCTGGAGTGGAGGGTTGTATCACGCTTGCCCCATACCCCGTGATGGGCACGGCAAATGCCGTATTGCTGTCCGCACTCACCGGGCTGTTCACGGTCAACACCGCGGTCAGAGGAAGCGGACAATGTGCGGGAGCTGCTCCGGCAATTGACGGCGGATTCCCGAACGGAAGCCAGGGACAACTCTCTTGCGGAGTAAATGTAATGTTGATAGAACAGGACTGACCTGCCGCCAGAGAAAAACTTGCTCCCAATGAAGAGGCGCAATTGTCCTGCTCGGCAAAATTGGGCAGGCCATTGAAATCGCTGGGCGCCCCATTATCGAAAATCCCGTTATTTACCAGCCACGTCAGATTCAATCCACCCAATGTGGATCCAGCTGGATCGCTGTTCGTAAGCGTGATGGTTTGCGTCGTTGAAGCTGAGCCCAGCAATTGAGGAGGAAATGTCAGAAGGGCCGGAGAAAGGGTGATCGGCTGCTGACAAGCCGATGAGTTGCCCATGGTCAGACACATGCTGCCGAAATCCCCGGCATTGTTAAGACCGGCTCCAGGACAAGAACTAGTGTTTACCGCATAGGCTGGAGACACAATCGAGTGCAGAACGTATCCGCTTGGAGTCGAGTCGAACGTGACGGTGCTCACACCGGACCCCGTCGTTCCCCCGATCTGACCGAACGTCGATCCGTTCGTCCCGATGATCTGCAGAATAACCGTATTGCCGCTGATCTGCCCGTTCACCTGCGCAATGCCGAAGCAAGGGTAATCCGTCAGATTCGTTGTCTGGTTTACGAAGTTCAAGGTGCCAGTGATCGTGGCGTTGCTCGCCCCGATGTTCTGTCCTTGCATCAGTGATCCGGAGAACGCGAAATCCTGATTCTCCAGCCCCGCTGCGCCGCCCGTGCTGTGGAAACTTCCTTGGATTACTCCGCTGAGCGGCGGGACCGAAATCGCACTCCACTGCAGTCCGGTCTGCGCCGTGCCACAAGGCGTGCCCGATGCAGTGCTACTCGCTGCGGGAGCGGTCGACGCATAAGTACCCGTCATCGTCGAAACATCTGAACTCAGCATTCCGGTAAAAGTAAAAGTCTGCGCACCGGCTACCGCGGTAAGAGTCACATTCTGGCCGCTGAGGGTTCCCGTGATCGGAGCCGATCCACTGTTACAGACCGTCGCATTCCCACCGGTTTGCGCCGGAGGCGACAAGATCGAATAAACCGCCGCGCCAGTCACCGCCCCGTTGTTCTGCAGCAGAAATCCGCCTTGCAGCCCCCCAAGAAATGACTGATCTGTAGGACTCGCCACCGTAAACTGCCAGTTGCCCGAAAGCGGCGCTCCGTTCGGCGAGCCGCTGGATGAGTGGCTGCCACTGCACGCCGAAAGCGTCAGTGTTGCGGCGATCAGCAAAATCCAAACGCTGTTCACCTGTCCGCAGCACAAGAGATGTGCTTGTCCTGCGCGGCGTGCTCGACCTGGTGCTCTGTGTTCGATAACTATCTCCGTAAACTTCCGCTAGAAAGCCAGCTTGAGACCAAGCTGGATGGTGCGCGGCCGGTGTGCGTCCAAAGGGTGAAGAAAGGATGCCCCTGTAGCGCAATCGGCTCCGCCACCATGAAAGCCGGCAGAAAACTCTGGGCCCGCATAGCAACTGATCACGTTATTTCCGCTGCTGCCCGGATTGTCGGGATCGTAGATGCGAAACTCCGTGTGATTAAAAACATTAAAAGCTTCAGCGCGGAACTCCACATCGCTGGACTCGCGAATCTTGAAATGTTTTAGAAGAGCCACGTCGAAGTTCAAGCGGCTTGGATTATTCAGGAAGTTCCTGCCTGCGTCTCCAAATGTGAGTCCTCGCGGAGCCACAAACTGCGATGGATTGCCCAGCAGCGGCCCAAAGCTTCTCATATTGTTGCCCGGCGAGGCCAATCCGCTGAGCACGTCCGGGTAAGAGGCGGCAATGCCCAGCCCGCTCGAAACTCCCGCATTGTCGGTCAGGGAAATTCCTGTGTTGCCGGCGCTGTTGATTACCGTGAACGGCGTGCCTGACTGAAAAATTGTTACTCCGGAAATCTCCAAGCCGTCGAGCAGTTCACTTGTGAGGGCCGAACAGCACTTTGCGCCCGAACCTGCATCCGTGTTCTCGCGTTCACTGAGCCAATCGTAAAAGCGATGGGGAAAATCTCTCGGAAGTTGATACACGTAGCTGATATTGACCAGATGTCGTTCATCGAAATTGGAACTGGCCCAGTTGCCTCGCAGGTCGTAAGAATTCACCAGAATCGGATCGCTGCGGTCAGAAGCATCATCCAGCGAGTGGCTATAGGAATAAGAGATCGCGGCAGTAAGTGGGCCACTTGTGCGTCGTAGCGTAGCTTGCAGCGCGTTGTAGGTCGAGTCCGCCACGTTCTGCAATGAGAGTACTTTTCCTAGGCCTGGATAAGGATGTCCGGGAAGTGAATTGACATTAGGAATATTTGGGTTTGTACAAGCCGCTTGCAAATGCACATAGGCAGGATTTTGCGGCGTCACCTGGGTACCATCTTGAAGTTGAAATGGAGTGATGCTATCCCCGGGATTTGTGTTTACTCCCGGCGCGGGAACCGTGCAATCAGTAATCGTCAGTGGCTCGTTCGGGCCGAATGGATTTTGACTTGCCGGCAAGGGCTGCAATTGGTTGAGTTGCCGCTCGACCGTTAGGTGCGTTCCCTTGCTCCCCACATACGCGATATTGAGCACAAACGTTCTGGCAAATTCGCGCTGCACTCCAAAGCTCCACTGCTGTGCATAGGACCAGATTGCCTTCGTCGGAATTGAAGTGACATCCAAAGGAAACATCGAACCCGCCGCGGGCGCGGAACCGGACGAGCTCAGAGGGCTTGCGCAAGCGCTATTCGTTGGATCAAATGCCGCGCCATAACCAACATTCCCAATACACGCATAGCTGACCGGAAGTGGTTGCGTCATGCTAAGCACGAGCGGTGCGCTCGCTTCCAGCGACCCGGTATTCGCTTCGTTGCCCGTGCCATGTTCGAAGAAAATTCCATAACCGCCGCGGATTGACGTTTTGCCGTCCCCCCGTGGATCCCAGGCAAAGCCAATGCGCGGCGCGGGGTTGAACAAGTGTCCCTGCATGCAGCTGGATGGCGTTCCGTTCGCTCCGCACTGAACCAGTCCCAAGTCGCTGACAACGCCGGGATCCAATTGAAATGTCGTGGGGTTGAATGTCACCGCAGCTGAGGCTGCGCTTTTGTCCAACAGCACTCCGTAGACTGGATCCACAGCAAACCGCGATGCATTGAATCGGGATGCTTCCCAGTTCCAGGCGTTTCGATTCTTCTCGCTAAAAGTGCCGAACAGGCTTACTCGCAAACCGAGATTGAGAGTGAGGCGGGTAGCTATCTTCCAGTCGTCTTGAACATAAGGCTCACCGATCTGGAAACGCTGGTAGTATCGCCGCTGCGCGGAATCCTGCGCGAAACTTTGAATAAATCCAGTTGGCGTTTGCGTTGCATTCTGCGACGTCTCGACCAGAAAATCAGCGAAAGCGTTGCCAGTGCTGTGGGCGAGATTGCTGAAGGTCAAAAGACCTTGCAAATCTCCGGAAGCTGCCCCGATGGCATTGTTCGTCTGATTGCGCTGCGAGTAAACATATTGTGCTCCAATTTGCAGCGTGTGCTTGCCGATCGCCTTCGCCACATCATCCCGCACCGCATAAGTGGGATTCGTGTGGCTCCAGGGCATGTAAGAGGGATCAGCTGCAAATCCTTCCCCGCCGTAAGCCGCATTTGTGCCGAGAAAGTCCACCCCTGGCATCTTGCCGCCAAAGCCGTTATTGAAAATGTGACCCACAGCGCATTGCGGAAAGGCGGTGACCGGGTCCGCGCTGAGCAAGGGGTTGCATCGTCCGGGAGCCGACGAATCAGCGACCAGCGGCTGGTCCAGAGTCGGGTTGCGCTGGAACTGCGCGCCACCCGGTCCGTTCTGGTCAGTGAGCGTGATGTTCGAATCCGTATAGCTGATGACCAAGTCGTTCAACAGCGTCGGCGATATTGTGTCCGTCAGCCGGGCCACAAGACTTGTGCCCGGTCCCACGAACCTGTTCTGCACAGTAGGAAAGGTATTTCGTACCACTCCCCACTGCGGCGTCAGCACCGAGGTATTCCACGCATCGTGGATGTATCGAAACGAAACTTTCAGGTTGTTGGTCAAGATTTGATCGATACGGAATAATTCCTCCCGCCAGTACGTAGAGGGTGACACGGAGGTGTTGTAACAGTGATCAGGATCAGTCGGATCGAGATTGCTCAGATCCGCGCTTAGATTGGGCAAATTAAAGTTGCAGCCATAGGGCGCGTTGGGCAGCGGTATCAGATTCGAATTCAAAATGGCCAACGCATTTTTATCCACGCTCACTGTCGATATTGTTCCGATCGGATCCGCGGGAACCTGTAAATGGTTTAGCGCTTGCAAAACCCCGGGCTGCCCCTGCGCTGGCAGAGATGGGCAATCGGGATATTGCTGACGGACAAAGTTCCCCCCGCCCAGCGGACACACATCGCTGAAATCGAAGTCCTGATACACCGCGCCGGTGGTGGCCGTCTGCAGGTTTTTCTGAACTCCGTTCGGCGTGAGGATCAGGCCGCGCTCTTTCAGGCCGGGCACCGCCTGGTTGTATTCCGTCGGAGTTTTTTCCAATCGGACTTCTTCAGAGAAGAAGAAAAAGGTCTTGTCTCTTTTGTTGTTGTAAAAGCCAGGAATAGTGAGCGGCCCGCCGATGGTTCCACCAAAATCCTGCCGCCGATAGAGTGGGGCCTTGCCCCCGATTTGCGTTCCCACAGTTTGCCCGGGAGCCGGAGGCGCGGTGCCTACAAAGTCAAAATAATTTCGGGAGTTAAAGGCTTCGTTACGAACAAAGTCATAGAGGTTACCGTGGAACTTGGCACCTCCCGATTTAGTAGTAACCTGCACCGTCCCGGATGCTGTCCGCCCGAACTGCGCCCCGTAGTTCGATGTCAGTACTTTTACTTCTTGAATCGCATCGAGACTGGGATAAACCATCAGCGTGCTCGAAGCGCCATTGAGCCCGGTATTCAGCACGTCACTGCCATCTACCTCGAACGTGTTGTACTCGACCCGGCCGCCATTCACGCTGTATTTCACACTGCCGACGACTCCAACCTTGGCTTCATCCTGCCCAGTCTGATTACTTACGCCAGGTGCCAAGGCGATGAGCTGAGTAAAATTGCGGCCGTTCAGTCCAAGCGATACCACTTCTTTTTGCGTGATCGTACCGGAAACCGAGGCGCTTTCTGTTTCCACCTTACCCACATTCCCAGCTTCAACATTTACTTCGGTCTTCTCGCTCGCCGGCTCCAGAGTAGCGTCGAGATTTAGTTCGAGACCTGCGGTCATATTAATGTGGTCGAATACTTTGTCGGCGAAATTGGGAGCACTTACCGTCAGGCTATAAGTCCCCGGCTTAAGGTGGGTAAAGGAATACATACCCTTTTCATTGACCGGGGTTTGAAGCTTATGTCCTGCGTCATCTGTCAACACTACCTTTGCACCGGTCACCACCGCCTGGGTTTGATCAGTAATAGTCCCGTTGATGCTTCCACTTGTAGCCTCCGTTTGCACCGGCTGTTGGGCAGGACTACTTAGCGAACCGATTGGCAACAGCGTCATAACAAGAATGACGCGAAGCAGAACCGGTCGCGAGAATAGTTTCGAATTCATCGCTGCGGCGCAACTTAGTTTTGCAGGCTGATGCGGCAAGCGCGGATTGTATACGCCGAGTCAAGTGTCCTAGATTAAAAGAACGTGAATCTTGTTGAAGATAATTATCGTGGCGGCTTTTGAAAAGAAGTCATCATCACTGCGCGCTATGCCCTTCCATGTTGTCGTTGTTAGGAACTGTTCATGAACTTGTCACAGACTCTTAACAATGAGTGGATACACTCCGGCCTGAATTGAGCGACCCCTCTAAAGTTGGTTTCTGTAGGTTCTTAGCAAGCTGATAAATCGGTTGCTGCACATAAGTACTTTAGACAATTGAGTTACTTCTCGCCTGCGTGTGGCCTTAGGCCTCGCGTATTCCAATATGTTCGCAACCATGAGAAAGGAATCAACATGTCGCGTTTAAAATCGATCTTCGCGGCCGCTGTGTTGACCGCGATCGTGGGCATCGTACCTCAGGTACAAGCCCAAACTGTCAAGATAGTCATTGCGGGTTCTTCCGCCCTGTGGCAGACCCTAGCCCTGGGGGCGTACAACAACGGGACCAGCATCGTCAGCGGCGGGGGTGCGACTTTCCACTGGACAAGCGCCTCCAACGCTATCAACCTCACTGACACCCGGCCATCACCGGTCAATAGCGACGCAGGTACGATGTGGGTGGTTTGGGATAGCGCCTCTCCGACCAATGTATGGGCGTTCGTCAAAGTCGACTCCGTCGTCGGAGACCGCTGCTATTTTGCGCAGCCTCACTGCAATGCGAACGGCACGAGCGCCATTGTGTCGGCTGCAGGTGCGGGACAGATCTCCAGCGCTCTTTGGGGCTCCGATACGAGTCTGCCGTTAAATATCCAGGCCCTGTTCACTTCCGGAACTTTTGTGACTGCGGCAGGCACGGACATTCGTCCCGAAGATGCGGCGTTCGCCGCGTGCCGTGTGAACTCTGCCCTTGGAGCCGGGACGGCGGGTGGTTCCGCCAGCGATAAGCTGGATGGCCTGGGATACAACGCTAATAATCCTTCCGGCGCGTGCCCGGAATACGTAAAAGGTGGCAGTGAGGGTAGGCTCGTCGGAAGTCCCGTCCTCAGTGGCTACCCGGCCAGCACGGCCGCAGCTAACGTTCTGGCGTTTAACATTACCGGCAAGGATCCTTTCAGTGGAACGACGATCCCCGGATATTCCGTAGCCACGGTGGGTGCCGCTCCAATCGTGTTCGTCTTCGAGCGCGATAAAGGCCAACTCGCCAAGCTAACCAACGCCACGGAGATCCAACTGCAAGAGGCGTTCTCTGGTGCGAACTGTTCAGCCAGCGCCTTTGGTCTGCCAGCTGGGCCGATCAGTATCAACCTGCGCGAGCCTCTTTCCGGTACCATGAACACCACGGAAGCTACTGTCTTCCGGCGGCCCACGGTTTATCCCGACGCGGTTCTCGGCTTAAGTCAGGAAGCGAATGTTGATGCTCCTGTGCACAACCCACTCAAAGGACAGTCGGGAACTTGCAAGACTGGTGCGGGCGCACGCTATCGCGCTATCGGAACCGGCGAGGAAGTGAAGGCTGTACAAAACTCCGGCGCTAATTACGGGCACGACGGCATCGGTTACACCTTCTTCAGCTATGGGAATGTGAGCTCCATCGCCAATAACACCGCTTACAGCTACATCACGCTGAACGGCGTCGATCCGATTTTCCAGACCTACGGATCCACGCTCGACCCGGGCCAGCCCTCAGATGGTGCCTTGCCGGCGGCTGCGAACTTACCGGCAACTTGCGCTGGTGGGCTCGGAGCATTTCCATGCTCCGAGCACGACATCTGGAGGAATGGGTTCTCTTTCCCCAATCTTCGCAATGGCACCTACCGCGCCTGGTCGCTGCTGCGCATCGTAGCCACCGGAACTGCTGCAACCAACGTCTCGGCACTTGTGAAAGCGTCGAATATCTACGTCGTCAACGATACTCCCGATTACGTGCCGGCCGCCGCAGTAAGCGGGACCACAGATCTCGGTCTCAAACTGTTGCGATCGCACTATCAACAGAAGGATGGGGGGGGAGCCCTGTTGGGATCAGCGCCAGGGAATAGCCCGGAAAAGGGCGGCGATATGGGCGGTTATATTATTCCGACCCTTATCGGCGCGACCACCTACCAGCAGACACAACTGATTCAGAACGCTAATGCGGAAAACTCCAACCTTGGTCCGGTCGACAGGCCGTAAGCGGATCCAGTTGTATGTAGTCCTTTTTACTAAGCGGGAGGGCGGACCGCTTCACCCGGCCGCCCTTCCTTTTGATCGATTGTTGTATCGCGTCTCGGCAGCAAAAATCCAAGAAATATTCTAAACGCCGGTTCGTCGCCCTTACGCAGTCATTACCGCGTCGTCGGCTTTGAGAAGAAAGGATACGCAATTTGCCGCTCTCAGTGATTATGAGAACGCTCGCCATCGGGATTTGCCTCCTGTTTTTAGCGTCGAGAAGCACTGCTCAATCGTCTGCGTCGCGGCCGATATCAGATCCAATCGACGATCGCTTTCAAGACGTCAGGGAGGACTGGAGTTCCCCCGCGTTGACCAGCACACATTTGCATCCAGTTCCACCCCTCGGCCCGTTGATCGATGAACACGACGGGTACACCGTTGAATTGCTACAACTCCAGTGGCGCAGGGGCGATCCACTTGACCTTTATGTGATCAAGCCCAAGGGAATCAAGAAGCCTCCGGTGATCTTGCATCTCTACGGTTACCCCGCCGACACAGATGCCTTCAAGAATGAAGTCTTTCAGAATGCACTGACCAAGGATGGCTTTGCTGCGGTTGGCTTCGTCTCCGCACTCACGGGGCACCGATACCACGACCGCCCGATGAAACAGTGGTTCCTCAGCGAATTGCAGGAGTCGCTGGCGACCTCGGCACATGATGTGCAAATGGTGCTGAATTATCTCACTGGGCGAGACGATCTGGATATGAGCCGCGTAGGCATGTTCGGACAAGGTTCAGGCGCAACCGTCGCCATTCTCGCTTCCGCCGTCGATCCGCGCATCAAAGTGTTGGATGTGCTCGATCCCTGGGGCGACTGGCCGATCTGGCTGAGAACCTCTCCCTTTGTTCCAGAAGACGAACGACAGGAATACATAAAACCAGAATTCTTTCGCAAGACAGCCTCGCTCGATCCTCTCGGCTGGCTGCCGAGGATTCAGGCAAAGGAATTTCGTCTTCAGCAGGCGGCGTTCGAAACCGACACTCCAAAAGCCGCAAAAGAGCAACTGCGATCCGCCGTTCCGGCGCGCACAAAGTTCGTCCTCTACAACAATCCACAAGAATTCAAAAAAGCATTCCAAACCAGCACGAACCTGGAATGGATGGAGGACGCAATTCGCAGCCTTTCTGAATCACCGAGTTCGCCATCCTCGGGGAAAAAGTTTTAAGAGCTTTAATCAGACCATCCTCTTTCTCACTACATCTAGCTCTCGCTTATCGTGGGATGCTTGCCATACACAACATCGAGTGGTAACAATTCCAGGATGATAGCCAAGGCCAGGCTCCAGCCCGGATCAAGGAGCACTTGAACAGCGATTTTCTTGGCTGTTGTATGTCACTCGGGAAGCAGGTATTTGAAAGAGACCCTGCGGCTGGGGGGACGGAAAATAAGCGTGGTGGGGTCACTCCCTAAAGAGCCGTGGCAGATTGGTGGCCGGCACAGCAATGCGATGGAAGATCAGTGGTTAATGTCGGTGAAACCCCATTGCTTCAGACTAGTGGAGTTAGCGTGGAATGGGTGAACAAACTGGCTCGATGGTTAGCGAATTGGCGTCGGCAAAATAATGAAGTTGAAAGTAGACAGCCACATTGACGAGCCCGATCATCACGGGAACTTCCACAAGCGGCCCAATGACCGCCGCAAATGCCGCTCCTGAGTTGATGCCAAATACCGAGACTGCGACTGCGATCGCCAGTTCAAAATTGTTGGAAGCGGCCGTGAATGCTAACGTGGCCGTTTTGGAGTAATCTGCTCCCACTTTCCTGCCCATGTAAAAGGACACCAGGAACATCAATACGAAGTAAATCAATAGCGGTACGGCGATGCGGAGAACATCGAAGGGCAGGCGAACGATGTAACCGCCTTTAAGTGAAAACATCACCACAATTGTGAACAGTAGCGCAATCAGAGTCAGGGGGCTTATACGGGGAATGAAGTTGCGCCTGTACCAATCGTGCCCCTTGGCACGAACCAGCGCAGTGCGAGTCAAGAACCCGGTCAGAAAAGGAATACCCAGGTAAATGAACACGCTCTTTGCAATCTCTGCGATAGATACATTGACGATTGTGCCCCGAAGACCGAGCTTGGCGGGGAGGACGGTAATAAAAACCCAGGCGTAAAGTGAATAGAAAAAGACCTGAAAAAGAGAATTGAACGCGACCAGACCAGCCGCATATTCCGAATCGCCTTTGGCTAGCTCGTTCCAGACGATGACCATAGCGATGCAACGGGCAAGACCGATCATGATCAACCCGGCCATGTATTCCGGATATCCGCGTAGGAACACAATTGCCAACGCAAACATTAAAATCGGCCCAACAACCCAGTTCTGGACCAGTGAAAGACTTAGCACCTTCTTGTTACGAAAGACCTCGTGCAAGTTCTCATATCGCACCTTCGTGAAAGGTGGATACATCATCAAAATCAGTCCTGCCGCAATTGGAATGGAAGTGGTGCCAACGTTGAAGCGATTCAAGAACGGCACAATTCCCGGTACAAGCCAGCCAAGCACAACGCCCGCGACCATGGCGGCGAAGATCCACGCAGTTAAATAGCGATCCAGAAAAGCGAGACGACTGGTTGTCTTCATTTTGTGATCTCAGGAATGCAAGCCACGAAACTTAGCCTCGTTGCCGAACCCGTTGCTATTCGTGGGTGACAGGGGCCATCGTCTGGCCGATATTGTCGAGTTCCCTCTTGAGTGCAAGGCCGTCCAGAGTTTTCAGTGGAAGAGAGAGCAATAGACTGATCCTGCGGTCCAAAATAAAAAACGCTTCGCGAAACGCTCTTTCCACTTCCGCTTTTGTTCCGTGAACCGCCGCTGGGTCTGGGACCCCCCAATGGGCAGTCATCGGCTGTCCGGGCCAGATTGGGCAAACCTCTTTCGCCGCGTTGTCGCAAACCGTAAAAACAAAGTCGAGCTTGGGAGATCCAGGCAAACAGAATTCATCCCATGCTTTGCTTCGCAGACTCTCGGTTGGTAAGTGCGCCATTTCGAGCTGTCTCAATGCTTCCAGGCGGACCGTTCCTGAAGGATGGCTTCCGGCGCTATAGGCGGTGAACTTAGGGCGTCCTTTGAAGTTAAGAACGGCCTCAGCCATGATGGAGCGCGCCGAGTTGCCCGTGCACAGGAACAATGCGTTGTAATGTGCTTGCATGCTGGCGTCTCCTAGTTGCAGCAGGTCGGTCCACAACAAGCTTTCGCTCCGGTGTTTGCCGGTTTCACGGCCCGAATGAAGGCGCTCAGGAATTTACCATCCACCTCGGACGCAATCGCGTCTACATCCATGCCGGCCGCTGAGAGAAACTCACGCGCATCTTCTGCGCGATAGATCCGCGTCGGCTCGATGTCAATTTGCTCGAAACCCGCTGACGACAGTTTGCTGCGATATTCGTCATCCGCGAGCGCCCCCGCCACACACCCTACCCACAGAAGTACGCTTTTGCGGATTTCGGGCGTGATGTCACCTCGGGTAACAACATCGGAAACAGCAAAGCGGCCGCCTGGTTTCAGGACCCGGAAGGCCTCTCGCAACACACGATCCTTGTCTGCAGAAAGGTTGATCACACAATTCGAGATAATTACGTCGACTGAACTGTCCGGCAGAGGTATGTGTTCGATCTCGCCCTTCAGGAATTCGACATTCTCAGCGCCGGCTTTGCGTTTGTTCTCGTTGGCAAGCGCAAGCATCTCGTCCGTCATGTCGAGACCGTAGGCCTTGCCGGTGGGCCCGACTCTCTTCGCCGAAAGCAGAACATCCACACCGCCGCCCGAGCCAAGATCGAGAACAACTTCTCCCGGGTTCAACTTCGCCAATGCAGTCGGATTTCCGCATCCTAACGAGGCGAGCATCGCCTCTTCAGGGACTTCTCCCGATTGGAAAGAGTCATACAGATTGGAGGTGATTGGGTCGCAACCCAAGCCGCTTGCCGCGGTCGCTCCGCAGCATCTGCTGCCGCCAGACGTCACGCGCAACGCTGCCTGGCCATACTTTTCTCTGACTACTTCCTTAATGTCGGTAGCGCTCATAATGGCTTCTCCTATTTACAAAGCTGGATGATATTTTGTGGTTTGACTGCCTTGTTTCGAGTGCAGCATTCGGCGTAGAGGAATTGCAGAAGTTCCTGCAGCGCTTCCGTATTGGCCGTGTACCGCAAAAAAGTGCTTTCGCGGCGAACATTCACAAGCTCTTCGTTCTTTAATTTATCCAGATGGTGCGAAAGCGTGGAGTTCGGAATGTCCAGCTCGGACTGGATATCGCCTACGACCAAGCCCTCCGGATGGGCGGATAGCAGCAACTGCATAATTCGAAGGCGCGGTTCGGTGCCCATGGCGGAAAGCATGTCGGCGAACTTTGCAACCTGCTCGGTGCTCTTCTTCGTTGAAGCGACTGGCATGTTTCGATAATTGCAGAAATATCAACACATGTCAAGCCGAACCCGTATCTTGAGGCGAGCACCACCATACCGGGGACACCACCGGCATCATCTCTTTGTGACGGACGCGAACCGTCTTCTCTCAACGTGGCATTGGACGAAGCACGTTCGGTAATATGAAATTGCGGGTATCCCACGAGTGCCCCTGTGATGAGCAGAATTATTCAGTGTCTCTTCAGGCCCACACGAGTTCCACGCAGCGTGCTGCTGATTCGGATTGCGGTTGGGCTGATCTTCTCCACACAAGGCATTCTGAAGTACCTTGACCCTAAGATGGGAGTGGTGCGCTTCGCAAGAATCGGATTCCCACATCCGTACTTCACCGCTCATCTTGTAGGTACCTTCGAGATTCTGTGCGGATTCCTACTCTTGGCAGGACTGTGGACGAGACTCGCGTCCATTCCTCTGTTGGTTGTGATCACAACAGCGATTAAGACAACAAAGATTCCAGAGTTGTTTCGCGCCAACCAGGGTTTCTGGTACATGGTTAGCGACGCTCGCACGGATTTTGCGATGTTCTGCTGCTTGATTTTTCTCATCTCAGTTGGTGGCGGTCTTTGGTCGATTGATGCAAGGCTGGCGGACCGCACCGAAGTCGAGAATAAGGCGCGCCGCCCTCGCTTTCGTCAGGGTTATCAAGGAGATTTCATGAACGAACTGTCTGAGTCGAGGCGTCGGTTCCTAAAAGCAGCAAGTGTGTCGGTCGGTGCGGCTCTCTTGCACTCGCGAACTGCCGTCGCTGAATCCAGTATTCCAACTCGGACCAGCGATTCGACCCTTGCGTCGTCGGAGTCAGATTCTGCTGGCTACACGCTGCGCATCAAAACGTCTCCCCTTGAGATCGCGCCCAAAAAGATCATTTCGGTAACCACTTATAACGGCCAATTTCCTGGTCCACTGCTTCGCTTAAAGGAAGGCCAGCAGGTCACGATAGATGTGTTCAACGACACGGACGTGCCTGAACAACTGCATTGGCATGGCCAGATGGTGCCGGTTGACGTGGATGGAGCTGCGGAGGAGGGCACGCCTTTTATTCCTGCACATGGCAAACGGAGGATCGTATTCACTCCGCGTCCCGCTGGATTTCGTTTCTATCACTCGCACAATCGAGCAGGAGCAAATCTTTACGCCGGAGAGTACGGCGGCGAGGTCGGTCCCGTGTACATCGAACCCAAGCATGAGCCTGGCGACTATGACCGCGAGGTCTTTCTCGTTCTGAAGGAGTTCGAGCCGACTTTCAGCCGTGGTGGAGACATGGCCCAAAACTTCCTGCCCCCGGCCAAGGTTAAAGCACTCGAAGACCAGGGCGAGTCGGCAATGAAGGCATCCCTTGCCAAGGGCATGCCGCACGGATACGAGGTGGGCTACGACTCTTTCACGATCAATGGCCGGATGCTGCACCATGGGGAACCCATTCGTGTGAAGCAGGGCGAACGAGTTCTGTTTCATGTGTTGAATGGAAGCGCGACCGAGATTCGCAGTCTTGCCTTGCCGGGTCATTCATTTCACTTGGTGGCGCTCGACGGGAATCCGGTGCCCAACCCGGCGACGGTACCGGTGCTATGGCTGGGCACCGCAGAGCGCGTCTCTGCCATTGTTGAAATGAAGCATCCTGGAGTCTGGATCATGGGCGATCTTGCGGATGACGATCGTGAGCACGGCATGGGCATTGTGGTGGAATACGCAGGAGCTAGGGCAAAAGCGACGTGGATTGCGCCCCCGTCGTATGGCTGGAACTACGGGCTCTTTGCGCAACCCGGGGCAAGCGCTGATCTACCCGACGAAACCTTCCAGATGATCTTTGCCAAGGACAACGCAGCCGCCGGCGGCTTCAACCGGTGGACGATCAATGGCTTGGCTTATCCGATGAGCAACGATATGATTCCCGCCTCATTTCATTTGAAAGAAGGCAACCGATATCGCATTCACATGCGAAATGCCAGCGACGACATCCACCCCATTCATCTGCACCGGCATAGCTTTGAACTCACACGCTTAGCGGGAAAGGCAACATCCGGAATTTTGAAAGATGTGGTGATGCTGGGTGGCTACCAGGAGGCCGAAATCGATTTCGTCGCGAACAACCCGGGGCTAACACTATTTCATTGTCACCAGCAGTTACACATGGACTTCGGATTCATGACCCTTTTCGATTACGTGTGATCTATGACGATGAGCTTTAAATGAACGATTGTCGCGCCGAAAGCGAACGCTTCAAGAACGGTGCGGAGAAGTATGCCGCTTACCTTGAGACGCCCGAGGGCCGGTTGCGCTCTGACGTGGCATTTGAAAACTTGCAAGCTTTTCTTCCCCGCTCCCCGGCAGAGAAATCGCTGTGCGCGCTGGATCTCGGCTGCGGCACCGGAGCAACCGCTGTTCGCCTGGCGCGTCTTGGCATACACGTTACGCTGCTGGATTCATCGCAAGCGATGCTGGAAATCGCGAAACGTACAGTGCAGGAAGCAGGAGTTGCGGACAAAGTCGTGCTGAAACGGGGCGACGCGTTGCGGTTGACGAACTTGTTTCCCGATGCATCGTTCGATGTAATTCTGTGCCACAACTTGCTCGAGTATCTTGACGCCCCGATTTCAGTCTTATGCGGCGCGGCTCGCGCCCTGCGGGATTCCTCGGCGATACTGTCAATACTGGTTCGCAACCGGGCCGGCGAAGTATTCAAGGCGGCGATTCAAGCTGGCGATTTGGCGGTTGCGGAAAATAATCTCGCCGCTGAGTGGGTCCAAGAATCTTTGTACGGAGGCCGCGTGCGATTATTTACGTCAGATCGCTTGCGCGCCATGCTTACTGAAGCATCGCTGGCGACAATTGCCGAGCGAGGTGTACGCGTGCTTGCGGATTACTTGCCGTCGCGGATTTCTCGCCGCTCCGACTATGAGCGGATTCTGGCGCTGGAGCGCAAGCTGAGCAGCCTGCCGGAGTATTTCGCAGTTGCCCGCTACACGCAATGTTTTGCCCATTTAGGATGATGGTGGATGGACAATGATCCAATGAATAGCGTCGGCGACAAATCTTCATCCATCCTATCGGCTACGAGGCCGCCTGATACTACGATTTCGCTTGGGCTCGGGCTCACCAACGAATGCAATCTTGCCTGCGCTTTCTGCTACCGGGATCCGACCCGCACAGACCGCCTTTCTCTGGATCAGGTGAAGTCCGTCATGGAACGGCTGCCCGTCGGCTCAGTGAATCTGGGCACTGGCGAGAACGGCATGCATCCAGAATTCAAAGCGATCTTGGCCTACCTGCGAACGCGGCCCATCAAGCTCACCATCACGTCCAACGGCCACAGCGTTGCAGTTTTGGATGACGACGAACTGCGCGCCTTTCACGATATTGAGTTTTCTCTCGACTATCCGACGCAAGCGGAGCAGGATGGGCAACGCGGAAACGGCAATTGGGAGCTGATTCACCAGCAGGCGGAGCGCTGCGTAAGGTTAGGTTTGCCCATAACCATCATCGCGGTCATGATGAAGGCGAACTACTTCCGTCTGGCGCAGGTCGCGAGGGTAGCCAAGAAATTTGGCGCTCCACTGCGCGTAAACGTCTACCAGGCGGTGCGATCCGACATCTACGCGTTGTCGTACGAAGAATATTGGGAGGGCTTCCGGAGGCTCTTTGCGGAGACCGATGTGATCGCTATTGGCGAGCCGCTGGTACGAGCGATGGCGGGACTCCCGCCACTGCGGGCTGGATGCGGAGTTAATACAGTGAGGGTTACTCCGCGTGCTACGACGCAACCCTGCGTTTATTGGCCGGGATCGGGAGAGCCGCTGTCAGACTTAGTCTCGATGGGTCTCGACATTCTAGATTCCGTCCCGTTTGCGCAAGCTCGCACGCTTCCCGAGGCATGCCAGCCTTGCGAATTTCGAGACTCGTGCCATGGCGGCTGCGCCGGACGTCGACGCCTCCAGGGCGCGCTGCTCGAGCCCGACTATTACTGTCCGATCATTCGCGCGGAACGACGCAGCTTGCCCATCCGCATGGCTGCTACCCGCGATCTGCCCAAGTTGAATAGTTCCTGCACGACTGTAGTGATAGCCAGGGAGGATCATTCGTAAAGAACGAGGAGTGAGTCAGTTTGAACCTGTTTGAAGGCACGGCTTCAGCCGTGCCGCAAGCCGCGTAAAAAATCAAAACCGTTCGAGCCGGCGACGGAATCTTTCTTTCACACTGATCCACTCCCGAAAAACGAAATCGGTCGGCCAAACCGGTCCGCCGTTTTTATTGCGCGTTCGTCCACTTGTCGGAGCCTGTCAGCTTAACGGCCAGGTCAGAAATGAAGAGATGCAAGGGCTTGCCATCGGCTGTGCCCCGGTGCTCCGTCGAGATCAATAGAGGACCTGCCTTTTTGTATCCCGCCCACGTTGTGATGACGACGCTGGGCTTCACCGGGCCGCCGCGGTGGTAGACAAATTGCTCGACGCGCTTGTCTTTGCCCACATAGAGGTCCCATGTGTCGCCCGGCGTGTAGCCGACACCCGCGGGATACTTCACTGCGACCAGTTCGGCCGAGCCGCTGCCCAGCGGCAGTTTATGCATACCTTGATCGGTCACGGTGGCGCTCGTGTCCCAGTAAGCGTGCAAGGGGAACAGAAGCCAATAGTTATCGTTCTGGAAGCCCGGATCGACTTCATTTTTCACTGTGTCGGGTTGGCTGCTCAGCTCGGAGCGCATGTAGGTGACCTTAACCGGCTTACCGCTTTTATCCTTTCCCTCGTAGGAAACCTTGCCGGTCTTGGGCTCCCATACCCATGAGCGGGAGACATTCACTCCCGGGAACTGAGCGTTCCAGGTATAGCGGATCGCTTCGATTTGACCAAACGAATCGAGACCATAGGTCTTAGCGATCTGTTCGAGAATGGGCGGGCGCGTCTGCGCCCATGACGTTGCAGCCAGGATCATTACCCCGAACGCCAGCAGAATCGGTGTGACACGGCGCACATTTGTCATGGAATTGCTCCTCGTGAATTTAACGGATGCTGTTTTGGATGACGGGTAAAGGCTTCCGGATACACAAGTCTTCCGGATACACAAATTACAGGTTGGCTCGGAGTGATTCACCGAGTCGGCTGAGTATAATTTTCCACCGGTCGTTTGAACCGGCGAAACCCGATGAATGCGCCGGCAAATGCCACGCATCCGTACTCCAGCGGCATAATCCAGCCAGGAAGCACCCACGGATGACCAAGCGCGCGAAGATGCCAAACATAGTACGTGGGGATGATGCTCACGGTCCAGATGACGAGTGGCACCGTCGAGGCCGAGCGCAGAAACGGCAGCAGCCACAGAAGGTACCACGGATACACGACCGGTGCACACAGAAGCGACGCTGCCATCGGCCATGCGAACGCAGCCGGAGACGATGCGGTCGCCGTGCTTCTCATCCAGATTGCAGTAAGAAAACCCACGAGCACCGCCAGGCCAGCTGCAAGCTCTGGAGCCGCCACTCGCTCAAGTGCTGCAAACACGGGATCATTGAAGCGGAAGCTGTGCACGTAAGTGCCGAGCGAGCCGAGCGGAATCCATCCGTGGTTTAGAAATGGAATGTATAAAACTCCGACCACGGCTGCCGCCAGAGCCGCGTCGCGTATACGAACACGCTTCCAGTAGAGTGGCAGAAGTACGATCGGGAGCAATTTCACGGCGACAGCCAGCCCAAATGCCAGGGCTGCAACCGCACGCCAGCGCCGTCCCAGGGCGGCGAAAGACACCAAGAGCAGAAGCACACCGACAATATCAATGTGACCGCTGCCGGCAACCTCTATCGCTAGAAGCGGGTTCCAGGCATAAGCCAGAACCCAATGCGCTCCTTGTCCGCTTCTGCGCAAGATATCGAGCAAAACGAAAACGATCGCCAAATCGCAAATCAGAAAAGCTACTTTCAGCGTGAAGATAGATTCATGAATCGCGGTCACGGCACGGAAGAAAAGTTCAGCGCCCGCTGGATACGGGCTCGGTAAATACGGGTTATTCAGCGTGCGGGTGTCGGGTGTGTGCAATCCAGCCAGAGCAGGATCATTGGGGACGACAATATAAGGGTTATAACCGAGCCGCTGCACGCGGGCATCCCAAAGATAGCGATGAATATCATCATCGGAGCCCGGCGGCTTTAGCAGAAATGGAAGATGCCACAGAGCAGCCAACGCCAGCCCGACTAAGATGACGCGTCGCGGAAATCTTGGAGCCGAGAAGAACTCACGAATCGCAAGCACGTAGGCGATGCCGGAAATTCCTAACAAGATCAGGAATGACGGTTCACCCCTGCTGCCAAATTTGCCTGAGCAGATCGTCAGCGCCACAAGCATGACGGCGCCGAGAACGTAGAGCCGGCGCGACGGCGTGAGCTTCACAGTTCTCCCGTGCTCATCCGCAACTGTGGCGCCACCTGTTCCAACTGCTTCAGCCAGGCCGCGGTTCGCGGAGCCCTGGCCGGAGCGAGCTGCAGCTCCGCGGCGAGCCGAGTTAAGTCGTCCTCTACGTCGATGTCGTAGAACTGATCCGTGTAGCCAATGGAAAGGTGCAGTTCGCGACTTCGCATGAGCAGCCTGTCCAGCGCGCTCGTCGTGCCCATGCCATCGCCGTCAAAAAGCGCTGGATGGGAAGCCTTGGCTCCCACGAGATAATAGCCCCCGTCATGCGTGGGTCCTACAACGACGTCGTGCCCGTTGAGCGCTTCGAACGCGCTTTCAAGCACCGAAGCCGGCAGATGCGGGCTGTCGCTATTGAAGGCAACTACGCGTTGCCCGCCAGATGACGCGAAGTGTGCAAACACTGAGATCAGTCCCGCCGCCAGGCCATCCCCTTTCTGCGCCACGATTCTCACCACGCCTCGCGTCAACCGCGTGAGTTCCTCGATATCCGAAGCAGGACACATGATGGCAACCTCTACCCTCTTCAACGATTGCGCCAGCGTGATTGTGTCATCCAAGAGGCAACGATAGAGCTCGGTGACGGCTTCGACTGGAAGGCTCTGCGCTAAACGGGTTTTAACCCGGCCTGGCGTAGGAGCTTTCGCCATGACGACCAGCGTGCGTCCGCTGTCAGGCGAATGCGCCGAACTCTCGCTCGCGTATTTCATAGATTGTTGGGGCAATAATATACGACGGGTGGCCCACGCAAGCCCGATTTTGGCTTGCGTGGGATGTTCACATGTCACAGATTTGGGCCAACGAACAAAACTAGACTGTCCTCATGCCATGGGGACTAACGCGTTTTCACCACAGTGAGCAGAGTCATTTCATCACATTTTGTTGTTACCATCGCCGTCGGTTGCTTACCACGGACGCAAGCCGACGAATCTTCGAGTCGGCCTTGGAGCGGGTGCGTCGCAGTTTCAGTCTTTCAGGTCTTTGGGTACGTAGTCATGCCAGAGCATGTTCACCTCCTGCTCAGCGAACCACAAAGGGATAATCTGGCCGATGCGCTGAAGTCGTTGAAGCAAAGAGTATCGCGGCGCTTGCTTGGCGAAGCGGATCACTTTTGGCAAAAGAGGTACTACGATTTCAACATTCGAAATTACCCGCAGTTTGTGGAAAAGCTTCGCTACATTCATCGCAATCCCGTGAAGGCTGGGTTGTGCGAAAATCCGGGGGACTGGGAGTGGAGCAGTTTTCAGCACTATGCGACTAATTATGAGGGACGGGTGGAAATCGAGTCAGAATGTACGGCGCGAAGACGCGAACGAGCAGCGGGAAAGCTTTGTCCACTGATAGAACTGCCCCACTCAAGCCAAAACCGGGCTTGAATGGGCCACCGGTCACATGTCCCGTCCTATGCGGCCCGTGGCATTCCGGCTCTTCGGCGGCGAAAATAATATCGCACGATCAGGCTGAGAATGAACCAGCCGGCGCCGATTGTGCCTCGCAGCGTACCGCTGATCTTCGATTTCCCGATGCGCGGATAGTAGCTTACCGGCACTTCGACGATGCGAAATCCTGCGAGCGCGCCTTTTAGAATTATTTCGACTGCCCAGCCGTATGTGTTTTCTTCGAGTTTAAGCCTGCGAAGGACGTCGGCTCGCGCGGCGCGGAATGGTCCGAGGTCGCTTATCTTTAGGCCATATAAAAGCCTGATCAGGAGAGCCGCCAGCCGGTTACCAAGTGCGGCGTGCCAAGGTAACGCGCCGCGAATGCTTTGCTTGCCCAGACGCGAGCCCAGGGTGATGTCAGCACGGGCGTCCATGATGGGTGCCAGGAGAAGCGGCAGCTCGGATGGCCGATCACTGTAATCGCCGTCGACAAACACGACCACATCCGGGGCACTGGCATTCGCGAGCCCGGTCAAACAGGCTCGCCCGTATCCGCGGCGAGGTTCGTGGAGAACGCGAGCTCCCATTCTTGCTGCGATCTCGGGAGTTCCGTCGGTTGAATTGCTATCTACTACCAAGACCTCAGCGACAATATCGGCGGGGAGATCAGCCAAGACGCGGCCGATGGACCGCGCCTCATTGTGCGTGGGAATGACGACAGACACTCGCACTTGATCCGGCTTCAAGTCAGAACGCTCAAGTCAGTACGCTCAAGTCAGCACGCTCACGTCACCACCTGAGTCACCACCATGGGGAGGACGGTCGACGCCGCGCCAGCAAAGCGTCCACGCCCCACGCTCGACCGGCGCGCCCCACCGCGAGCGCGAGCGATGCCATCACTGGAACCAGCAGCTCCCAGATCCAGGCGGTGCCCCATTCAGAAACCCAAAGGCTGCCCAAATAAAGAAACGCTATAAAGGCGACCGGCCGCGTCAGCAAACCGATGAGGAGAAGTATCCCGAGAGAGATTTCGGTCAGCGCCTGCATGGGAGCCGCCATCGCGGCGTGGCTCGCCGCCAGGCCCATAACTGCCTTCCACGCGGCCGGCGAGTGACCTGCCTTTATGTAATAACTGATCAGGTTTGCGTAGCCGTTTGGAGTGTAGAGACCCTTTCCCAGGTTTTCGAAGAAGACCCATACGAACATTACACCGATCGTGACACGAACAATTGCCAGTCCATTTGCCGCGGTTTGGTTGGTCAAATTCTGCGTTGGGCTTGCGTTCGCCATCGTTGTGGACCTCGTACCGAATGGATGCCGTGCCAGTTTGCGACAAGAAGAGAGAGAAACATCTTAGGCGGTTTTTCTTGTTCTTGCCAATAGATGAACAAGGCGTCCTGTAAGTTACAGGACGTCGCGTTCGCGTCCCGCTACTGACAGACATGCGGCAATCGCCCGGAAGACCTATCAGATGCCGGCGTACCAGGCATAGCCTGCCTCTGGAGATGCAGAGCCCAGTCCCTTGCCAAAACCCTTTAGACTATCGGTAACCGTCATGTGGGTGATGAATTTTACGTTTTTGTAGCCGAGTTGGCGCGCGACCCTCAGGCGAAGCGGGCCGCCGTTACCCACCGGGAGTTTATTGCCATTCATTCCATACGTGAGAAAAGTCTGCGGATGCATCGCATCGGCCATGTCGAGGCTCTCCCACCACTCGGGCTGGATCGAGAAGTAAACAAGGTATCGAGCTTGTGGCAGCACTTCCACCGCTTGCAGAACGTGAGAAAGAGGCACGCCGATCCACTCGGCGATGTACGACCAGCCCTCTTCACACTGGATCATCGTAATCTGGCTGCGAGAAGGGTAGCTCTTGAGCTGGTCAAGCGAAAACGAGCCGGGGCGCGCAACCATGCCATCGACAACGAGTCGCCAGTCAGCGAATCCTCCGCTCTGCAGGCGCTTGAAAGCATCACCGAGCGGCGCCATTTCATTCGGAAACGGACGTTGCGAAATCTGGCTCCGGGAAAACTCACGCGCCAGCGAGTGCCGCGTGAGCAGCCGTTGCGAAGCATAAGTCAGAGTCTCGCCGAGGCCCCAGATTCCGCTGTGATCGGGCGGAATTAGTCCATACTTCTGCGCCAACCCCGCAGCCACGCCCAAGGCCGACACGCCCGCCGTGGCCGCCAGTCCGGTCGCGATCAGTTTGCGGCGTGAGATTTTGCCCGAGACAGGTTCGCTCATGTTCGCTCCATATCTGTACCAAGGCGATCTGGAGCAGGGGGATGTGTAGGAGCGCGGCCGGTGATCATAGCTCCCATTCGGCTGCGAAATCCAGCAAGCCAAACCATCCCAATGTGAACCAGCAGGAAAACGACAAGCGCCAGCGAGACGAAGAAGTGAAGCGTGCGCGCGGATTGTTGTCCGCCCAACAAATTGACGGCCGCAGGAAACTCAGAAACAAAGGCCGGAGACATGGCCATACCCGTCCAGATCACCAAGGGAAACAGAATGAAGATCACGAACAGATAGGTGAGCCGCTGCAGCACGTTATATGACCAGACTTCCGCCTCGCCAGCCTGTTTGAAGTGCAAATGTTTCGCGATTACAGTCGAGAAGGCACGCCACGAAAGATCGGTCCGCTGCGGAATCAAGTTTCTCGAGAAGTGCCCCGTAAACAAGCCGGAGATTACATACAACAAACCGGTCAGCACTACCACCCACGCAGCTTGAAAGTGAAGATACCGGCTCCAGCCGTTCTGGTCAGGCAGCACGTATCCGTAGCCGGTCGGCACCAATGATCTGGAGGACGGGATCGGCAATTTGAATAACGGCGTCGTCAAATCGTTGCCCGTTTCGCCCCAATAAAAGCGTGGGTGGGAAATCACTATTTCGAGTCCGCTGATGAGCAGTGCAAAAAAACATAGGGTGGTGATCCAATGAGTGACGCGGACGAGCGCAGAGTGGCGCGAAGTCACCGTCACAGTCGGAACGGTGGATGGGACATCCGACACAGAACCTGGCATGCAAGCGGAATCGCTCACACGCGAATCGTATCACGGGTCCCGCACATTGCGAACAGCGGGCGGAACGTGCTTACGTCGGCCAGTACCGAATATGAGCCGGCCTCGAAACGCGCG
>JBAWBG010000087.1:0-2783 GCA_049589695.1 Candidatus Sulfotelmatobacter sp.
TTCTTCCACCATCGGGCCACCAATGAAGCCTGCGGTACGCAAAGCCCGCTGAAATACGGCGACAAGCTCTTGCTCGAGTTCTACATGAGGAGTAATCAGATCAAGAAAAGGAATGCTGTTCGGAACATTATTAGAATTGCTCACTTTGTAACCTCCGCGGTCTGTTCGATATAGCGCAAAACTCTAGCGGGATTTCCCGCCACGATACAGTTGGGGGCGACATCTTTGGTGACGACGCTGCCTGCTCCCACAATGGCGTTCTCGCCAATCGTGATATTGGACAGGATGCTGCAACCGGAACCCACCGAAGCGCCTCTTTTTATTACGGTTCGCTCGACCTTCCAATCGGCCTCAGTTTGCAGATTTCCATCCATCGCGGTGGCCCGCGGATAACTGTCGTTGATGAACATCACACCGTGTCCGATAAAGACATTGTCTTCAATCGTGACGCCTTCACAGATGAAGGTGTGGCTGGAAATCTTGCAACGCTTGCCGATGCTGGCATTCTTCTGAATCTCAACGAATGCTCCAATCTTCGATTCGTCACCCACCTCACAACCGTAGAGGTTAACGAACTTCGAGAGTTTCACATTGCGGCCAAGCTTCACGTCTGGGGCAATACACACGTATTCGTTCATAGAGAACAAGACCTTTCCAGCAACTCAATTGACGATTCTTAAATCACCGGGCGGGAACGGACGACGTGGCTTTCGCTCAATCCCCCTCAGCGGGGGTGGGCTCAGATTGGTAGTAAGGTGCGGCAGTTGCCACTGCGGGACCGGCGGCAGAGATCACTGGCCAGACTATTTCACCCAGCTGAAACTCGTGATGTAAGGCCACCAGCGCAGCGGTCTTGTCTTTACTAGCAACCACGACGGAAACGCTGCAGCGGGAAGCGCCTTCGAACATGGCGACGACATTCACTTGTGCAAGAGAGAGAGCACCCAGCATTCGCGCAGCCGCTTCGGTGCTGCGGATGTCCATGCCGACTGCGGTAACGATGGCCGCGCTTGGGTCGTGCGTGATATCTTCTGCATTTCCGTGAGTCGGCTCCCCTGCGGCTTCACAATGAACCATCGCGGTGAGGCCCTTCACTCCTCCACGGATTGCAGGACCTGCGGGAGTAATTCTGGTTCCGGGCAAATGCGGCGCGAAGGTGTTGCGAATCCACAGTGGGATGCCGCATTGCGTGAGTGCGCGCAGGGTCTTAGGATGCAAGACCTTGGCGCCAAAGCGAGCAAGTTCGGCGGCCTCACGATACGAGATCTCAGGAATGGTGCAGGCCTCGGCCACTGCCCTGGGATCGGCGGTCATCAGGCCGTCCACATCGGTCCAGATAATGACCTCGTCCGCGCCCAGCGCCGCACCCAGGATGGTCGCGGAATAATCCGATCCTCCTCGGCCCAACGTGGTCAGCACACCCTCGGAGGTCGCACCGATGAAACCGGTCACCACCGGGACAATTCCCTGGAGCAGCAGCTTCTCTATTTGCTCTTGGCAACGCTCACGGGTTGCATCCATGCACGGATTAGCCGCTCCGTGACAGGAGTCGGTAACGAGGATTTCTGTGGCGTCGATCGCTTCACTCTTTACCCCGGATGCCGTCAAAGCGGCGGCAACCAGTGGCGCACAAAGGCGCTCGCCAAGACTGGAAATCAAATCGCGGTCTTTCAAGCTTAGCTCGCCCATCGTTTGCCCGCTCTTACAAAGCTGCTCGCCCTGTTCGTAGCAGTCTTGCATTTTGCTATGAATGGCTCTTCTTTGTTGCGGGGATTGAACCAAATTGTTGAGCGCGCTATCGTGTTGATCACGCAAGGCCGCGAAGATCGCTTCGGCTGCGCTCCGATCACTAACTTCAGACCGTTTCGCAGCTTCAATCAGCTTGTTGGTTACCCCGCCCATGGCGGAGACGACCACTACGAGGTCACTTTCGTCGGCCGCGTTGCGAACGATTTCTACGACCCGCCGAATCGAGGAGGCATCGCCTACCGAGGTTCCGCCGAACTTCAGGATTTGCAGTGGCCGCATTTTTATCATCGAGGCTGGATCACTCATCTCGCGATTGAATCGCTTTTCACCCGAGTCCCTACTCCGTACGCCTTTGCTGCGGCAGATGCTTTCTTCGGAGTTTGAACTGGCGCTGAGGATTTGTTCCAGTTTGCGCGTGAGTACCAGGCGCTCTGCTTTCGTCGGTTGCTGACACAGTCGCGAACGAGCTCCGGCGCTTCCCAGGGAATATCGTGATACGCCGACCACAGAAAAGAACTCTCCGGATCGCGAATCCACTCTTGGGGAAACAATGCGATGGTGTCGTTGTCCGTGACTGCGGGCGCTAGTTGCGGAACCTTGCCCGACAGAGCGGCGTACAAGGCCGCCGGAATATCGCGACCCGGTCCTAGCGCCAAATGTCCGACTTGGGTGGCGCGGGGATTCATCTCGATGAGATAGGCCTTTCCGGTTTGTTCTTCCAACATGAAATCGAAGCCGTGCACTCCGGAGAGATTCAGCCGGCGAACCATCTTGGCAGCCGCGGTCGCAATATCGGTGTTTTCAATCCACCGGACAACCGTTGCCGGTCCTGCCGCACTTCGTTTCTCAATCACTTCAAAATGAAGGGCCGCCAGCACCTTGCCCCGCCAACATGCGACCGCACTGGTGGCTTCACGTCCTTCAACAAAAGCTTGCGCATTCATTTCGAATCGGCGGCGCTGCAGTGCCGGACCCAGCAGCGTAACGTCGTGATCGATCAAGGCACGCTTGACGGCGCGCAACAACCGAGGCGG
>JBAWBG010000088.1:0-2119 GCA_049589695.1 Candidatus Sulfotelmatobacter sp.
TCGTTCTGCTGGGCATTTACTGGTTGAGCGCCGTCTGGGAATATTTCCAATTAAAAGAAGACCGCTTTGAAATTTCCCTGCAAAAGGCACGAGTGGGGAAGAGAAGTCGCCGGCTGGCGCTCATAGGAATATTGAGTGCGCTGGCTACTCTCGCAAATCCCTATGGCTGGAGATTGCACCTCCACATCTACCGTTATCTCTCCAATCGTTTCCTGATGGATCACATTGACGAATTTCAATCTCCCAATTATCACGGCGTGGCGCAAAAATGCTTCGCCGCGTTGTTGCTTCTTGCCTTAGTTGCGTTGGCCGCGAAAAAGCGCCTTGCCGTTCGGCTCAGCGAAGCTTTAGTACTCCTCTTCGCGGCATACTCCGGCCTCTACGCCGCGCGCAACATCCCTGTCTCTGCGCTGCTGTTGATTCTAGTGGTTGGCCCTCGGCTTTCCGATGCACTTCATACTCCGCAGAACACATCGGGTTTCCAGCCCGTGATGCGCCCGCGTTTTTTCCGGCGAATGGAGACCATCGAGGCCACTCTTCGCGGACACGCCTGGCCCATCGCAGCGCTCGCACTCACATGCTGGATTACTTTTCATGGCGGGAAGCTCGGTACGAAGCAGCTTGCGAACGCTCACTTCGACGGCAAGCGCTTCCCATCCCGCGCCGTGGATTACTTCGAAAGCCAAAATTTGCCGGGCCCGGTCTTCGCGCCAGATTTCTGGGGCGGGTACCTGATCTATCGCCTCTACCCACAAGTGAAAGTAGCGGTCGATGACCGTCACGACTTTTACGGCGAACAATTTCTCAAGTTGTATTTGAACGTGATGCATGTCGAACCGGGGTGGGAGAACTTTCTTCAGCTTTATGCGGTTCGATATGTCCTGGCTCCCAAAGACTCCGCCCTCGCCAACATTCTGGCCGAAACGCCGCACTGGCAGCCGATTTACAGCGACGATGTGGCGGTCATCTTTGTCCCAAAGAGCCAATAGGCACGGCGACGGCCCTCGCTGCTGTCGCCAACTTCGCCTCAACGCCTGTTAGACTCTCTCCGTGTCCCGCCCCACGCACCTCGAATGCACCCGCTGCGGCGAGCATTATCCCGCCGACCGACCGCAAACCGTTTGTCCGAAGGATGGCGGAATCCTCTACGCCCGCTACGATTTCGCTACTATCAAGAAAACTTTTTCTCCGGCATCGCTGCTGCCTCTCGCTCCCACCATGTGGCGTTACGATGCGGTGCTTCCTGAGGCTGCGCCCGTCTCGCTCGGCGAAGGTTTCACTCCCATGCTGCGCAGCCGCGAATATTCCACCGTCTTTATCAAAGACGAAGGCCTGAATCCCACCGGCTCGTTCAAAGCTCGCGGACTTTCCGCCGCCGTTACCATGGCCCGCCATTTCGGCTTGAAAAAACTCGCCATCCCGTCCGCCGGAAACGCCGCTTCAGCACTCGCCGCCTATGCCGCCGCTGCCAATATCGAAGCCCACATCTTCATGCCCAAAGATGTTCCCATGGCCAACCGCATCGAATGCGATTACTACGGCGCCCGCGTCACTCTGGTCGATGGACTGATCTCCGATTGCGCTCGCAAAATCGCTGCACTAAAAGATTCCGATTCTTGGAAAAGCGATGGATGGTTCGATGTCTCCACCACCAGGGAGCCCTACCGCGTCGAAGGCAAAAAGACCATGGGCTACGAAGTCGCCGAACAACTCGGCTGGAAACTTCCCCAAGGCATCATCTATCCCACCGGTGGCGGAGTCGGACTGCTCGGCATGTGGAAGGCCTTCGATGAAATGGAGCAACTCGGTTTCATCGGCCCCGAGCGCCCAAACATGATCGGCGTGCAAGCCGCAGGATGCGCACCCATCGTTAAAGCGTGGGACGAAGGCAGCGCCTCATCGGAAATGTGGCCGCGCGCGTCGACGATCGCATCTGGCCTTCGCGTTCCAAAGCCCTATGGCGACTATCTGATTCTCGACATCCTGAAAAAAAGCGGGGGCCTAGCCCTGACCGCCACCGACGCAGAAATTCTCGAAGCCGTGCGCCAGTGGGCCAAGGCTGAAGGCATCTTCGCCGCCCCCGAAGGCGCCGCATCTCTTGTCGCCTATCAAAAATTAT
>JBAWBG010000089.1:0-22444 GCA_049589695.1 Candidatus Sulfotelmatobacter sp.
GACGGTTTGCGCGCGGGCTGGAGCCTGCTGATCTTTATCGCGATCTTTGCCGCGATAGCCTTCTTGGTAAACGTCATCGGTCACAGATTGTTCCCGGGGGCGGTAAAGACGCCGAAGCCGGGCGCAGAGGCTTCTCCAACTTTCTTGTATTTTGCCGAGTTGATTCCCTTTGTCATCACCGTTCTTGTCACGTGGATCATGTCGAAGATCGAGCGGCGGCCCAACTCTGTGTACGGTTTTGGCGGCAGGCGCAGGCTGAAATATTTCTTCAGTGGCCTGGCCTGGGGAATCACGTGTCTATCGCTTTTGATCGCAACGCTATGGAAGGCAGGACTCCTCGTCATCGATAACCGCTTGCTCTTTGGCCGGGACATTTTGCTCGACGGAGCGATCTGGCTGCTCGGCTTCTTTCTTGTCGGCCTGCTTGAGGAGTACCTTACGCGCGGCTACTTGCAGTACACCCTTACGCGCGGACTCGCGGGCGTCTACCAGTGGGCGTTTAAAACTCGTCATAGCAAGACTTTGGGTTTCTGGACCGCAGCGATCATCTTCTCGTTGCTGTTCGGCCTTGGTCACGGCAAGAACCCGGGAGAGTCCCCGATCGGGTTGCTTTCCGCTGGACTGGCCGCGATGGTTTTTTGCTTTAGTCTGTGGCGTACGGGCTCTCTCTGGTGGGCCATCGGCTTTCATACCTCGTGGGATTGGGGCCAATCTTTTCTGTATGGCGTCGCCGACAGCGGACTTATGGTGCAGCACCATCTTCTCGCCACTCACCCCGTCGGCAGAGCCGTTCTAAGCGGAGGAACGACCGGGCCCGAAGGCAGCGTTTTTATTATCGCCGTCCTCGCGCTCGCCAGCCTGATCATTCTTTTCACATTGCCGCGCCGTCCATACGGCGAAGCGACGGATATCTTCACCTAGACAATTTGAGAAATCCCGCGGGCGACTCTTGGCGAAGATGAAACGAGAGTTCTAGGAAGCGGCCTTAACGAACACTACACTGGCGTCGTCGCGCAGTGCCACACCATCGGCGTGGGCACGGACATCATCGAGAACACTGATCGCAGAGGCATCGGGGCAGGAGACGTGTTGAACCAGGCGGTCCAATCCGTATTCTTCTTCTGCCTCATTGACGGCTTCGCTGATGCCGTCGCTATAGAAAACGAGTTTCGAGCCGGGAGATAGGGTTACGGTGGTTTGTGAGTAATCTCCGCAGCTCAGGCCGAGGGGTAGACCGCGCTCGGTGTCGAGAAAGCGCACTCCGCTATCTTCCACCAAAAGGGGAAGCAGGTGGCCGGCGTTGGCGAAGGTAACGCTGCGGGACGCAGGATCGAGCACCGCATAGACAAGGGTGACAAACTTGCCCGCGGGGAAATCTTCCACCAGCAGGCTATTCAGCTTGGTTAAGACTTCGCTTGGGGTGCAGCAGGCTTCGGCCAGAGATCGCAGCATTCCGCGCGTTGCCGACATGAGCAGAGCGGCGGCGGTGCCTTTGCCGGAGACATCGGCCAGGACTAATCCCCAGCGGCCGTCGGGAAACGGGATGAAGTCGTACCAATCTCCGCCGACGGCGCGGGCGGGAATACTGAGACCGGAGATGGCAAAACCGGGGACGTACGGCGAGCACTTGGGCAGGAGGGCTTGCTGAATGGCGCGAGCTTCCTCAGCTTCAAGACTCATGGCCTCGCGCTCGGCGCGCTCCGATTGAAAGCGGCGCGCGTTATAGATAGCGACGGCTACGTGATCGCACAGGGCCTGAAGAAGCCTGAGTTGCTGGCGGGGAAAGGCGTCGAGGTCAGGATGCGAAGCTGTAAACACTCCGACCAGGCGTTCGCCGACACGAAGCGGAATCGCTACTTCCGAATGAGTGGATTGCTCGCAGGCGACGTAATACTCGTCCTTACGCACGTCGGGGGCGTAGCGCATCTGTCCGGTACAAGCGACATAGCCGACCATGCCTTCCTTGCCAATCTTGAGACGAAAACCCTTGCTGTGGATGGAACACCCATGGACGCCGCCCATCACCATTTCGCCGCGAGCTTCGTCATGGAGATAGATTGCGGTTTCCAGCAGGCCGAAAGAGTGCGCGACGTCATTGACAATGTTCTCGATCAGTTGATCGAGATCGAGGATCGAGCCGATCTTTTGCGCAGCCTTCTGCAGCTTTTGCAGGCTTTCGACCTGGTTATCAAGCACAGGCCGAGCCGCGGAGAATTCATCGAAAACATTTACGCCGCTTGTAGCCATGGAGGAAGCCTTCAGTGGTAATGACATTTGGATGCTGCCGGGAACGCTAAGACTCTGTCTTTTGGCGAACCGGACTGGCGGGAACTGGAGACCTTAATTTCTTGATCTCCTCCATCCGTTCCCGAATGCGCTTCTCGATGCCCTCGTGGGTCGGGCGGTAATAAATTCGATCCTTGAGGTTATCCGGAAGGCATTGCATGTTGGCGACTTTGCCTTCGACGTCGTGGGCGTATTGATAATCTTTTCCGTAGCCCAGTCCTTTCATGAGGCGAGTGGGCGCGTTGCGCAAATGAAGCGGAACAGGCTCGGCGGCAGTTTGTTCGATATCGTGCTGCACATTGCCGTAAGCGGTGTAGAGCGCATTGGATTTGGGCGCTACAGAGAGATAGACGACGGCTTGGGCGAGCGCGAGATTGCCTTCGGGCATGCCGATGAAATCCACGGCATCGCGTGCAGCCATGCAGAGGGAAAGAGCGTTGGGATCGGCGAGACCGATATCTTCCACCGACATGCGCACCACGCGGCGGGCAATGTAGAGCGGATCTTCTCCAGCTTCGATCATGCGGCCGAGCCAGTAGAGGGCGGCATCGGGATCGCTGTTGCGCACGGATTTGTGCAGAGCGGAGATCAGGTTGTAATGTTCTTCGCCGGCTTTGTCATAGAGCAGAATGCGCTTCTGCAGGGCATCGCGGACGATTTCGTCGGTGATTTCGGCTGGGTGAGTTCCGGACTGTTGCGCTAGTCCGGCAGCGACTTCCAGAACGTTGTATGCGCTGCGGGCATCGCCGCTGGTGTAGCTGGCGATTTTTTTAAGGACATCGTCGGAGGCGCGGAGATGGAGAGTGCCGAGGCCGCGATCTTCGTCGGTGAGAGCGCGCTTTAGCAACTGCACGATCTCATCTTCGGTGAGCGGCTGCAGGACGTAGACGCGAGTGCGGGAGAGCAACGCGGCGTTGATTTCAAACGACGGATTCTCGGTAGTCGCGCCGATCAAACGGATGTTGCCTTTTTCCACGTGCGGCAAGAAGGCGTCCTGTTGAGCTTTGTTGAAGCGGTGAATTTCGTCGATGAAGACGATGGTGCGAGTGCCGTATTGGCGGGCGCGTTCGGCGTCGGCCATAACCTGCTTGATCTCTTTAATCCCGGCAAGCACGGCGGAAAACTCGATGAATTCCGCTTTTGTCATGTTCGCAATAATTTTCGCGAGGGTGGTTTTGCCGGTGCCGGGTGGCCCCCAGAAGATAAGCGAACCCGTATCGTCGCGATCGATCTGCGTGCGCAGAGGTTTGCCGGGACCGATCAAGTGTTCCTGGCCGGCGAACTCGTCGAGCGTGCGGGGCCGCATGCGGTCGGCAAGCGGACGGGTGCGATCAATCGCGCCGGCAGCGTTCGGGATGGATTCGAAAAGTCCCATATAAAAATTGATGATTGCTGATTTCTGATTGTTGATTGAAGAAAAGGATCGAATCGACAATCAAAAATCATCAATCAACAATTATCTTCTCTGCCTTGCGGCTTCGTACAATACGATGCTCGCGGCCACGCCGGCGTTGAGGGATTCTACTTGCGGAGCATGCGGGATCGCGATGACTTCATCCATTTTGGCTATCAGATCGCGAGGCAGGCCCGAGCCTTCATTACCAAAGAAAATTGCCGTTGGCGCTTTCAAGTCCGCTTGGTGAAGCGGCGTTCCCTTGTGCGATGAAGTTGCGATCAGCCGCACACTTTGGGCCTGCAATTTTTCTGAAGCAGTTTCCAACTTTGCTGCGGCTGAATCGCCGGAGCCATGAACGATGGGGAGGCGAAAAACCGACCCTGCCGAAGCGCGAACGACTTTCGAATTGAATATACTCACGGTGCCTTCGCCGGAAATCACGCCAGCGCTGCCGAATGCTTCCGCGGAGCGGAGGATGGTACCGAGGTTGCCGGGATCCTGCAGACCCGCGATAACGATGATCGGCCCAACTTGCAACCGTTCGATGATGTCATCGAGAGAGAATTGTTTGAAGCGCACCAGCGCGGCTACGCCTTGCGGAGATTCGCTGGGGACGAGACTGTCGAATAATTTATCGGGAAGCAGAAGAGTTTCAACCTGGGCTCCGATCTGAGGCAGGAGACGGTTTGAGCGGTCCTGTGCAGACTCACGAAAAAACACTGCGCTGAAACGTAAGCCGCTGCGAATGGCTTCTTCCAGAATACGCACGCCCTCGATGGCGCAGTCTCCGGTGTCGGTGAGTTCGGCGCGGGAGAACGCCTGGCGTAGTCGCTTAATGAGCGGATTGTGACGCCCTTCAATGCGGCGGAGGCGGTTCTGGCCAACGGAAGCGGATTCTAACGTTTTTTTCATCTGTCAGTTGACTGGATAATACGCTGTCCGCGCGTTTCGCGGCCTTTTGCCGTATTATGTTTCACGGGCAAAAATACTTTAAAAGAAAAGCAGGCCCGAAGGGAGCGCCGTGCGCGCGGAAATCGTAAAAATAAATTGTGATTCTCCTGAGATTTCGTTAGTGAAGTACGCCGCCGATCAGATTCGTGCGGGCGAAGTGCTGGGCATGCCGACGGATACGTTTTACGGGCTTGCGGCCGATCCATTCAACCTGCGCGCGGTCGACCGCGTGTATGACATCAAGACGCGTTCCCGCCACAAACCGTTATCGCTGCTCATCGAGAGCGTGGATCACGCGGAAGAGCTAGCCAAAGCTCTGCCGGAAGAATTTTATGCGCTGGCGCGGAAATATTGGCCCGGCCCGCTAACCATCATTGTAAAGGCAGGATCGCGCCTGCCTCTGAAGGTAACGGCCAACACTGGCAACGTGGCGCTGCGGGTGCCCAATGCGAGGATTCCGCTGGCGGTGGTTACGGCGGCGGCGATTCCGATCACAGCGACTTCTGCGAACCTGAGCGGGGCGGCGGAGTGCACCAGCGCGGAGCAAGTGCATCAACAGTTGCACGGACGGATCAGCATCATTGTGGATGGGGGAACCTCGCCGCGTGATATTCCTTCGACCATTGTCGATTTGACTGACGAGGCGGCGCGCTGGCGGGTCATGCGCGAAGGCGCGATTCCCGCAGATGAAATTTCCACGTTTTTTGCCAAAGGATGAAACAGGATTCAGCGATCCGGCGTGCTCCCGGCCGCTGGCTGGTGCGGCTGGAAGCGCTGACATTGCTCGCGCTGGCGACGTTTCTTGCGGTGACTGCGATTCGCGTCGTCCACGAAGGATCGCTGCAGGAACTGCATCCGGCAGATGCGATTGTTGTGTTCGGCGCGGCGGAGTACTCGGGGCACCCCTCGCCTGTATTGCGCGCGCGCCTCGATCACGCATTCGAACTCTTTCAGAAGCACCTCGCGCCCGTGGTCATTACAACCGGAGGCGCGGCTCTCGACCCCAGTTTCAGCGAGGGGGGCGTAGGGCGCGATTATTTGATGCACCGCGGAATTCCCGAGCGAAACCTGATCGCAGAAACCCAGGGCTCCGATACCGCACAATCAGCGGTGCGGGTGGCCGTAATCATGCGGGCCAACGGACTGCACAGTTGCGTGGCAGTTAGCGACGCATATCACGTTTTCCGTATCAAAAGACTACTGGAGCACGAAGGGATTGCTCCGGTATATGTGGCGCCTCGTCCTGACTCGCGTCCGCACGGCGCATTACAACGTGGGTATGCAGTGATGCGGGAGGCGTGCAGTTATTTGGTGTGGAAGTTAGGAATGACGTAAGGAGCTTCGGGGTCTGCCGGAAACCGACTCGCGCTTGTCTGCACAGAGGCTAAAGCCGAACATCGACAACGGTTGCGTACGCGGCGCTGAAGCGCCGCTCTTCCATGGCGCTGCCAACTAAGTATTTCCGCGCTGTGCGTAGCCATGTTGCGACCGGCTACGAAATCTAAAGCCACAGAGGGATCCAGAAATTGTTCCTTACCAGTTGTTTCTTTCTCGCAGGCTGGTGATATGGGCGACGTGATGACGTCCGTGCCAGGCGTAGAGAGCGAGATTTTTCTCCAATGGCATCGAGCCCAGCTCCGGATGGCGAAATTCGCGCTTCCATTGTTCCGGAGTAAGAGAGCGCAGAAGACGAACCCAGCGCGCGTGCAGTGAATCCAGCATCGTCAAAGACACGTCGACCGGAGTCGTTTGCGTATCGGAGAGTTGCGCCCAGCGGTCTTCGGCGTAGGGTTTGATCGTCGGTTCGTCTTCGGTGAGAGCAAGTTTGAAACGGATGTAGGCGTTGAGATGGCTGTCCGGAACGTGGTGAACGACCTGGCGGACGGTCCAGCCTTCGGGTCGATAGGGTGTATCGAGTTGCTCATCGGAGAGACCTTTGATGGCGGCGCGCAGGTTGGCTGGAGCTTGTTCGATCTCGGCCAGATATCTTTGTTTCTGGTCTTCGGGCGGTGGGCCTTCGTATTTGAACTTACCAACGGGATAGCGTAGATCGGTCATATTGTGTTCTCCGGGAACAGAACATTGCCAACACCTTACGGCGCAAAAGTCACACGCTGGTAGGGTTCGCCTTTGTGCCGAAGGCTGACTTGGATCATCACCTTCCGGTCAAGCCGTTTCAGAAAATCGAGCAGTTTGTCTGTTGTGAAGCGGCTAAAATGCCCGTTCATCAAGTGCGATACATCGGGCTGTGCAATACCCAAGACCTCGGCGATTTCACGCTGTTTCAGCTTTTTGTCTTTGAGGATCTCGAAGACATGGAATCCGATCTGGGCGCGCGCCAGAAGCTGGTCGGCATCCTTAAGGTCCAGATCCGCGAAGACGTTTCCGGAGCTCTCTTGAAACTCAATTCGTTTTTGTTTTTTCCTGTTCACGCGCTAACTCCTGTGCTTCGATGTACCGCTTCTTGATCAGCTCGACGTCGCGCTTCGGGGTTGTTATACCTTTCTTCGATTTCTTCTGAAAGGCGTGCAAAACATAAATCCGCCTACCGATCTGAAGCGCCAGCACGACCCGGTAGGCGTCCGACGCGTATCGCAGAGCTATTTCAACGACGCCGCTCCCAACACCCTTGAAAGCTTTGGCGTCCCTCGGCATGCCACCAAACTGAATAAGCTGAAGCTCGTCGCCGAGCATCTTTTTTGCGCCATCTGGGAAGTCGCGAAGGTTCTTTTTCGAGTTTCCAAGCCAAACGACGGCCCGTTGGGACCGCGCCATGGCATAATCTGCGGCAGGCATAAATAGCTTCTCTCTCCTCCCGCCGCGACGATCCAACGCTAAGAGCTGGATGTCCGTGAGTAGCATGGCGTTCCGGCGGGAGCGGATACGGCCACCATTGGCACTGCTTGCGATTGCTCATCACGCGCGTGATACGGTTGAGAGAGAAGTTTCGTCCGCAACGGTCTTCTTTTCTTGAGTAAAGCACCATGATCTCTTCACCAATAGCGCCAGTCAAGCCTTAACCGAGCGAGCCAGTTCAATATATAGTAAAATTACTATAATGTCAAATTACCCTTCGAAAAGCAGGAACTCTTTGATTAACTACAACTCCTAGCGCCGGCACTGGAGAAACCACATTCCCTCGGGCTTCGCTTTTCGGTTCCCCTTGCCGCAGGATTTGTGCATCTTAGATCTGTTTATAGGCTAAACTCCCACATCTGGGCAGTTTAGGCCATTGTTGGACACAATACTGGGATCGGCATTCATCCCTGAACGAGAGAGGGAACTATGGCAGCTTCGGTCTGGTCTGGACACTTAACTTTCGGTCTCATCTCCATGCCGGTCCGTTTGTTTTCGGGCGCGCGCAGCAGCGGAATCTCTTTCAACATGCTGCACCGGCCGGATAAGGTGCGGGTGAAGCAGCAATATATTTGTCCAGCGGAGAACGTTGTGGTGGACCGCAGCGAGATCGTGAAGGGCTACGAGTTTCGCAAGGACGAATACATCGTGATCGAGCCGGAGGAGATCAAGAAGATCGAGCCGCAGACTGCGAAGACCATGGAGATTCTCGAGTTCGTGAAGGCCAGCGAGGTGGATCCGGTTTATTTCGAGTCCTCGTATTACATGTTGCCGGAAGAAGCGGGACGGCGTCCTTATGCGCTGCTGACCAAGGCGCTGGAAGAAAGCGAGTATGTGGCGGTCGCCAAGATCACGATGCACAACCGCGAATACACTGTGTTCCTGCGGCCGCACGAAGGCGGATTAATGCTGCACACGATGTATTACGAAGAAGAAGTGCGTAAGGTGGAGGGCTTCGGGGCGCCTGACGTGGAACTGAAAGAAGCGGAAGTGAAAGTGGCGCACCAGTTGATTGAGGCGTTGGCCGATGAGTGGGATCCCAAGAAGTACAAAGATAGCTTTCAGGAAAATCTGAAAAAGCTGATCGAGGCGAAACTCGAGGGCGGGGAAGTGGCGGCAGTGGAAAAGCCAAAGAAGCTGGCTCCGGTGGTGGACCTCATGGCCGCTTTGAAGCAAAGCCTGGCGCAGATGGAAGGCAAGAAGAAACCTGCGGCTACGGCAAAATCGGAGACGCCGGCAGCGGCCGCGGCTGGCGGCAAATCACGGCGTCATCGCTAGGGCGATTTCGAAATCCTTCTAATATCACGAGCACACCTCGGTATTTCTCCTGCCATCCAACTTGGGCTTTGAGGTGCGCATCCCAGATTGAGGAAGTCAAAAGCTTAAACACAGAGGGCACTGGGGAACACGGGGTAGATACTTTGCTGCTCTGTCACCAGTCAGGGGCACTGGCGCAGATCTGACTCAGCCGTTAGAATATTGAATTCTTCTCACCTATGATTAAGAACTTCCTCCAGTGGCACACGATGGGGTGCCGATGAGTGTTCGACTTGTGGGCCGGTTTGCGGCCATCGTGTTTCCAATCCTTTTCTGGACGGCTTGCGGACAGATATACCGGCCAGTCGTAATTCCATGTTCCACAGGAGGAGTTCCGGGTTGTCCGGTCGAGACGCCGCCCACCCCGAGCAGTTTTCATGCGGTTTTTGGCATCAGTACCAACATACCGAGTAACTCCGGGGGTGCGATGCAGATCGACGTCTCAGGCGATTCCCTGATTGGAGAGACTTCCACGTCCACCGCGAGCGCGCCTAACAGTGGCTTCAATCCGACCCACATGGCCATCTCGCCGAACGATTCGAGGCTGTTCGTGGCGGCGGCTGCCAGCGTTTTCCCCGGAGGAGTGGATGCTATCGCTTCTTTTAACCCGGTGTTTCAATCCACGCAAGCCATCGGATTTGGAGCGGTGAGCATGATCAACTTGCCGAGCCTGGCCGGGCAGAGTTCCAGCATTGCCAGCATTAGCGAGGCTGGCAATGTGGTCACGGTCACGCTCAGTACGCCGATTAGGAACACAGTGGCGGGTGCTTCGGTCGCCATCAACGGCGTATTCATTCCCGGCTGCGTTCTACCCTGCAACGCCGGCGCCTACAACGGCACGTTTGCGATCACCACGATCAGCGGAACTACGGTCCAGTATATGAACTCGGTGACTGGGCTGGCCGCTGCTTCCGGTGGGACCGCGTCGATTCCTAACCAGCCCGTATTTGTAAACAGCACCGAGAACGCCTTCATGTATGTGGCGAACTACAACTCCAATTCGGTCGCCACGATCAATACGACTTCGAATGCCGTCACCAATACCGCGATCGTTGGAACGAATCCGGTGAGTTTGGCCGAGACCCCGAACGCCTTAAAGCTTTATGTGGCCAATCAGGGCAGCAATACGGTCAGCAGCTTGAATCCGATCGATCTCACTCCGAATACGGTTACGGGATTCACTGGCGTGACGCCGATTTGGTTGGTGGCTCGCGGTGACAGCCAGAAGGTGTATGTCCTCACCGAGGGAGACGGACAGTTGGTGACGATTGACGTCGGCTCTGATACCGTGACGAGCAGCCTTTCTGTCGATCCTGGGGCGAATTTCATTTTTCTCGATCCTACGTTGAACCGGCTCTATGTGACGAATCCGATCACGCAGACGGTTTACGTGTTCTCTGACACCGGGGGGCTTTCTGGTGGCGTAGTCAGCGACGTACCCAGTCTTATAGGGACGATTTCGTTCAAAGCCGGATCGACCCCTTGCCTCGATGGATGCATGCCAGTCTCGGTGACGGCGCTGCTCGATGGGACTCGGTTCTACGTAGCCAGCTACGAGACATCCACGGGATGCTCGGGCAGTGCTCTATGTGTTACTCCGCAGCTCACGGTTTTTAACGCCAATACTCTCTCTCTGATGTATCCCGAAAGGTATCAGTCCGGAGCGCCAACTCCTACGTTGCTGGTTTCAGCCCCATTCGCCGCGGGCCAGACGGCGGTGCCTCCGGTAGCTTCGTGCGCCACGGCTCCTTTGTACCCAGCTTTGTATTCGCCGACCACCACACGGTTCCGGGTATTCACTGCCGCTTCGGAAGACAGCACCAGGGTTTATGTGAGCATGTGTGACGCTGGAGCCATCGCGGTAATCAACACTACCGACAGTAATACGAATAGCACGACTCCTATACCGGCCGACTCCGTGGTGATTGATGTCCCGGCAGCGCCGGAAGCCAACAGCGCAACCGCTCTGCAAAATCCAGTCTTTCTGCTGATGGGTCAGTAAAGGGAATTAGCTTCTCGCGGCTACTTCTTCGTTTTGCGTCTCTCGTGCCGCGTAGTGTGAGTCGACGTACTCGTCGAGGATGCCGATGAACTCCGCGACGATGCGATCACCCTTCAAGGTGGTGAAAAGGCGTCCATCCACGTAAACCGGGGCCTTGGGCTCTTCGAACGTGCCGGGAAGCGAGATGCCGATGTTGGCGTGCTTCGACTCGCCGGGGCCATTGACTACGCATCCCATTACGGCCAACTTCATTTCTTCCACTCCGATATAGCGGCCCTTCCAGGTCGGCATCTGTTCACGCAGGTAGGTTTGAATCTGTTCGGCCATTTCCTGGAAGAAGGTGCTGGTAGTGCGTCCGCAGCCGGGGCAGGCGGTAACTTGCGGCGTGAAGCTGCGAATGCCCATGGATTGCAGAATCTGCTGCGCCACGCGGACTTCTTCCGTGCGGTCGCCGCCGGGGGCGGGAGTGAGCGACACGCGAATGGTATCGCCGATGCCTTCCTGCAGCACCACGCCCATGGCAGCACTTGAGGCCACGACACCCTTCGCGCCCATGCCGGCTTCGGTGAGGCCAAGGTGCAGAGGGTAGTTGCAGCGGGCGGCGAGAGCTCGATAGACGTCGATAAGGTCCTGCACTCCGCTGACTTTCGCGCTCAGAATAATTTGATCGGGGCGCAGGCCGAATTTCTCGGCGAGTGCAGCAGAATTCAAGGCGCTGACAACCATCGCTTCCATCGTGACTTCGCGGGCGTCTTTAGGATCGGGGAGCGCGGAGTTCTCATCCATCATGCGGGTCAAAAGTGCCTGATCGAGCGAACCCCAGTTCACGCCGATGCGCACGGGTTTCTGATATTTCACCGCGACTTCGATCATGGTGCGGAAATTTGAATCGCCAGTACGCCCGATGCTGGCATTGCCGGGGTTAATTCGGTATTTGGCCAAGTCGCGGGCGCACTCGGGATACTTTGTAAGCAGGACGTGGCCGTTATAGTGGAAGTCGCCGATGATGGGCACGCGGATATTCTGTTTGTCGAGTTCTTCGACAATACGGGGAACGGCTGCAGCGGCTTCTTCGTTGTTTACGGTGACACGAACCAGTTCCGACCCGGCGCGAGCCAGAGCTGCGCACTGCTGGACGGTCGAGGGGATGTCGGCGGTATCGGTGTTGGTCATGGATTGCACCACAATCGGTGCATCCGAGCCGACGCGCACGCCGCCAACGGCGACGGTCACGGTTTTCCTGCGTGGAATCATAGCCATGGGAACTAATAGTTTATCACGCGAGCAGAGGCCGGCGCGGCGACTACGTTTCCAGGTAGTGGTGCCGGTCGGCTTACGCGGTGCGCCGGTTAAGCGAGAGATCCCTTCGCGCTTCCGCTCAGTGCAGGCTCTCGCTACGCCTGAAAAACGGCTCCGCTCAGAATGACAGTCGTTGTGTAATCGTCACCACCACCCATTTCCATAAAGAGCCGCCTATTGCAAGCGGCTCGCCAGCCCTGGAATCGTCTTAACTAGATCGTTGTAGATGACCATGACAGCGAATAGCACCAGGAAGACGAACGCTGCCTGATAGACGCGTTCTTTGATGCTCAGGCTGATGTCACGGCCCATTAAGCTCTCGATGAGGAGGAAGAAGATGACGCCTCCATCGAGAATGGGGATGGGAAGCAGGTTAAAGACGCCAAGGTTCAGGCTGATGCCTGAGGTCAGCGCCAGGAGCGGGGTCCAGCCCTTTTGCTGGGCCGCATAGCCGGCTTCCTGCGCGATGCCGATAGGGCCGGAGACCATGCGCGGCGAAACCTTTCCTTGCACCAGCTTCTTGGCCAGTTCCAGAAGCAGCAGAGAATACTTGCGGTTTTCCTGGAGCGAGAGACCGACTGCCTGGACAAAAGGCAAGCGCTTGACGACGGTGTCCTCTTTGTTGAGGAACCCCAGCCGATACTTCTGCTCTTTCGGATCTTCCGTCTTTGAGAGCACGGGGGTTACGTGAAAAGCCAGCGTCTGGCTGCCGCGAAGCACGGTGATATCCACTGGGGTATCTTTGGTCTGCTGCAGGCGGTCAATCATGGCTTCGATCGATATAAGGGGCTTTCCATCCAAAGCGACGATTCGGTCGTCTTCCTTAAGGCCGATATGGGCGGCGGGAGTATCCGATTCCACCTGGCCAACGATGACAGGTTCCGAGGGATACCATCCGGCGGAGCCGATTTCCGATGAGGTAATCGGTTTCGGAACAATCGTTTTCTCGAGGATCGTGTCTCCGCGCTGGATGGTCACCGCGAGAGGCTGGTTGGGGCTGATCATGACCCGGGGCTGCACCTGCTCCCATGTGGGATTGGTGATGCCGTCGATCTTGATGATGCGATCGCCGGCCTTGAGGTCGGCCTGGGCGGCGGCGGAGTTGGCTCTCACCCCATCAATCACAGCCGGCTTGTCCATAAAAACCGGGTATTCGTAATGCACCATGTAGACGCTGGTGAGCAGCAAAATAGCCAGCATAATGTTCATGGTGGGACCGGCGATGGCGATGAGAAAACGATGCCAGCGCGAGTGAGAGAGAAATTCCGCAGGATCGCCAGTGCGCTCATCCATGGGATTCTCGCCACTCATCTTGACGTAACCGCCCAGCGGAATTGCGCTGATGCGATAGTCGGTGTCTCCCTTGCGGAAGCCGAGCAGGCGTTTGCCAAAGCCAATAGAGAAAACTTCGACCCTTACCCCCAGCCATTTGGCAACGGCATAATGGCCAAATTCATGAATCAGGATCATGAATCCGAGGATGACAACAACGGCGATCAGCGAAATCAAAAAGTCAGGCATGTTGAGATACGTACTCCACAATTTGGTTAGATTCAGAAATCTGGTGTTTAGATAAAAGAAGTTGCCCGGGGGCGTTCCGCTCGACTGAACTCGACCACTCGCTCTTGAGCATATCGGCGGGCTTCTCCATCGGCTTGAAGCACCTCTTGGATAGACCCCAGCTTCCCAGAATTAGATGCTGAAACCGCCGCTTCGATGATTCTGGGAATCTCATCGAATGCGATGCTGCCTTCCAGAAATGCGGCCACTGCCACTTCATCGGCGGCATTGAGCGCTACCGTCCTGGCTCCGCCCGCTTCGGCCGCTTCATATGCTAAACGGAGACAAGGGAATTTATTCATGTCTGGGGGGCAGAAGTCCAGATGACGCAAGTTACCCACCGGGAAGCGCATATCCGACTGAATTCGCTCGGGATATGTTAGAGCGTACAGGATCGGCAGGCGCATATCCGTCACTGAAAACTGAGCAAGTATGCTGCCATCGATAAACTCAACCATGGAGTGGATTGTGGATTGGGGATGGACAAGCACTTCCACTTTTGCCGGCGGCATGTGAAATAGTCTGCAGGCCTCGATTACCTCGAACCCTTTATTCATTAATGTCGCCGAATCGATGGTGATCCGCTTACCCATCTTCCAGGTCGGGTGGTTGAGAGCCTGTTCTACAGTGATGTTGGGGAAATCGGAACCTGGCGTGTTCAGAAAAGGACCACCGGAAGCCGTCAGCCAGATTCGTTCCACTTCTTCCATTCGCCCGCCGCGCAGGCACTGGTGCACCGCATTGTGCTCGCTGTCGATAGGCAGCAAGGGCTTACCTTGTTTGCGAGCCTCGGCCGTGATCAACTCGCCGGCTGCGACCAGGCATTCTTTGTTGGCTACGCCAACCGTTTTTCCTGCCTTGACAGCTTCGTAAGTGGCTTCAAGTCCGGCCACGCCGACGATGGCGCTGACTACGAAATCGACGGCAGAATGGGTTGCAACTTTGACGGTACCCTCCGGACCGTTGACTACCTCGATCTCACTAACGCCTGCTTGCTTCAGCCGCACGCGCAGCAGATCGGCGTCGCACTCCGCGGCCATTGAAACTAACTGCGGACGCCAACGCTGAGCCTGCTCAAAGGCAGCGTCCAGATTCGCGCCGGCAGCGAGAGCCACGATCTGAAAGCGATCTGGATAAGACTCGGCCACACTCAGAGTGCTGCGGCCGATCGAACCGGTCGATCCCAGGATGGCAATGCGTTTCATGTTGGGTGAGGTTCTATTTTACGCGCGTTTTGATTCATCCGCAGGGGGGTGCGGAGCGCTGGCATCTACTGCATGACGCGCCAAGCCGCATAGTACCATAGCACCGGAGCGGCGAAGAGCAGGGCATCGATGCGGTCGAGCATGCCTCCGTGGCCGGGAAGAATGGATCCAGAATCCTTTACGCCCGCTCCGCGCTTGATCAGTGATTCCACCAGATCGCCGAGCTGTGCGGCGATATTTAAGGCGATGGTCAGCAGAACGATAGGCCACATCTCGGGCTTTTCCAGTCCGAACAGGCCGTCGCGTCGCTCGATGAGCCCCACACGCAGCAGGAACGAACTGATCTGGAGGGAGTAATCGAAAAGCAGAATCCCGATCCCGAGGCTTGCGACCAGCGAGGCCGTGGCACCCTCCCAGGTTTTCTTGGGGCTGATGCGCGGCGCCATCAGGTGGCTCCCCAACGCGCGGCCGACGAAGTAAGCGAAGATATCGCCCGCCCAGACTACGAGCAAAAGGTAGAGAAGCCAGAAAGCGCCCGCCCACTCTTGCCGCAATTGCACCAGCATTCCCATGGGGAGAGCAATGTAAGCGAAAGCGAAAGCGGAGGCTGCCGCCGCCGGATAGGCTCCGCTCATCTGCGTTCGCCGCGTCGTGATGGTCAGAAAAATAAACGGAGAAATGGCGCAGGCGAATCCCATGCCCAGAACGAACTTCAATCCGGAAAGCTGCGGACTCTCGCCCGAAGCGCTCGCCGCCATCAGCAGAAAAAATAATCCCACAAAAATGTATGTGGGCAGGCGCAGCGGCTGGACATTATAGGATTCGGTGAGCTTTAAGAATTCCTGAACTGTGATCAGCGCCACTACTCCAGCCACCGCAGCGACGATTGGCACGGGCGCGCGCAACACCAGTAGCAGCACAACCGGAATGAGGACCAGAGCAGTCGCGATGCGCTTCAACATGCTGAGGGTTTATTTGCGTACCGAATGGGGCGACTCGTGGGAATGGCCGTGATTGGCATCACCACGCTTTGAATCGTCATGATTCAAATTGCGATGATTTAAATCATGATGGTTCAATCCGCCGTAGCGGCGCTCGCGCTTCTGATATTCGGCAATTCCTTCCAGCAGATGCACGCCGCGGAAATCGGGCCATAAGGTTGAAGTCACGTAGATTTCCGCATAGGCCAACTGCCAAAGCAAAAAATTGCTGAGCCGCATCTCACCCGAGGTACGCACCACCAGATCCGGATCGGGCAAGTCACGAGTGTAGAGGTGTTCGGCCACCGTGTCTTCATCAATGCGCAAGTGTTCCAGGCCGCCGTTCTGTGAAGCCGCGTTGACCATCGAGCGGAACGCATCCACCAGCTCGCTGCGGGCGCTATAATTCAGCGCCAAAGTCAGGATTGTGCCGGTATTCTGCGCGGTACTCGCGCGCGCCCACTCCATGCGCTCCTGCACGTCTTCAGGTAATTCTCGCTGCCGGCCGATATATTCCAGCCGGATATTATTCTTGTTTAGCGTGGGAACTTCCGCCTTGAGATAGCGGCTCAAAAGGCGCATGAGGAAGTCGACTTCACTCGCAGGCCGCTTCTTCCAGTTTTCTTCCGAGAAAGCGTACAGCGTCAGCGCATCAACGCCGATTCGCGCCGCTGTCTCGACCGTCGAGCGCACGGCTGCCACTCCGGCGCGATGTCCGGCCACGCGCGGCATGTGGCGCCGTTTTGCCCAGCGCCCGTTGCCGTCCATGATGATCGCGATGTGTCTTGGGAGCCGCTCTGGATCGAGCTGCCGGTAGATTTCAGTCTCTTTGCGATCCAGCCCGGCGGGAATTTTTGCCAGCAAGGCTTATCCCCTTCCGAATGTTGACGCTACCACAGGAAGGAAGGGGCTTGCAATGAGCGTACTGCGCTGCGTTTGGATAAATAGCCAGTGTAGCCTTCGTCGAACATCCGATGCTGCGCTTCCGCGCCTAGAATAGGGACTACTTAAACGCCTCCGTAAACGGATCAATATGAGCGCTGGTTGACGGCAATGCTATGGCCTATGAAGTATTTAAGAGGACGGGGGCGAGGGTCGAAACGCCAATCCTTGCCATAACACCAGACGGCAGGGTGACGATAAACGCGGCGGCAGTCAGGATCGCAAGAGACGCTCGAATATCATCAGTCCTGCTGCTTTGGGACAGGACCAATCGCAGGCTGGCCATAAAGGCGGCTCAACGGGGCGACAAGAATTCCTACGCACTTTCGATTGCTGTTGCAAGCCATTCGGGAGGCCTCCGAGCCAAGTCATTTCTCGAGCATATCGTCTGGAGAGCGCATAAACGCGAGACGATGCCGATGGTTTGGAATGACCAAGAAGGATGTTCGAAGCTACCTTACCACCCGAACACTTGGAGCCACAACGCGTGGTTGTAGCGCGATCCAAAAACAACTAAGAAAACGGTTAAAGATGGCAGGGCGATGGAAACCACTGAAGGAGCAGCGAACCGACGCGGAGGCGATTCGCCGCAAGAAAGAACTCGCAGAAAAATTAGCCTTTGCCGTGGAGTACGGGACTGAGGAAGAGTTCGTCGCCGCTGTGAAGAAATTCAAGCCAGACCTTGGGAAACAAGAGCTGAAGACCTGGATTATGCGGTTTCGCGACGCCCGGCGCGAGAAGCGCGGGCTTTAGCTTTATCTACAATCTCCTCGAATTCCTTTTCTGCACAACGGAACTCTTCGGGAGACATGCGCTCCTTCGCCTCTGTGACCAAATCGCTAAACGAATCGACCAGAGTCTCCATCGCGGATTTCGACTTTGGAGCCGACTTTGCCATTACTTGTTTAGTATACTTTGCTGCGCCAAAGAAAGCGTAGATATTCGACATTCCCAAAGTCATACTCCTTAGGTGACTGCCAAATTTCCGCGTTCGCGGGCCGAAGGTCGCGCCACACTAGCTACTTCGCTTCTTCCGGAACGATCTTTAACTCCAGCTTCTCCGTATGCCTGAGCACGGTGAGCGTGGAGCTCACGCCGACGCGAACGTCGGTCAGCACGCGGTGCAGATCGTCCACCCCGGCTACTGGATGACCTTCCAGCGCAATGATCACATCGTTTTCGCGCAGGCCACCGCGTTGCGCCGGACTCTTCTCTTCCACAGACAGAACCAAAGCGCCCGATTCCTTGACCAGATCATAGAAGCGCACTACGCGCCGATGAATCGGAACTGTTTGGGCGGAGACACCGATAAAGCTGCGGCGAATTCGGCCGTCGCGCAGGAGGCGACTCGCTATGAACTTCGCCGTGTTGATGCCAATGGCGAAACAGATGCCTTGCGCGGGCTGAATCGTAGCGGTGTTGACGCCAACCACCCGGCCTGCGGAATCGACCAGCGGTCCGCCAGAGTTGCCGGGGTTAAGCGCGGCATCGGTCTGAATCACATCATCGATCAGGCGCCCGGAATAGGATCGCAGCGAACGTCCCAGGGCGCTCACTACTCCCGCTGTCACAGTGGACTGAAATCCGTAAGGATTGCCGATCGCAACCACCAGTTGTCCCACCCGCAGTTGCTGCGAATCACCGAGGGCTGCGGTGGTGAGGCCGGGCTCATCCACGCGGGCTTGTTCTATGCGAACGACCGCAAGATCACTCGCCGGGTCGTCACCGATGGATGTTGCGGGCATGCGCCGGCCATCGGCGAGCGTGACTTCGATACGGCGCGCGTCATGCACCACATGGCTGTTTGTCAGAATTAAGCCATCTGGGGTAAAGACGAAGCCCGAGCCTCCGCCGCGCCGTTCGCGAGGTTCGCCCGACCGGGTGCGTCCCGCAGATTGATGCACTTCGATGTTTACCACCGAGGGGCTGACGCGTTCCACTACGCCCGTGACCGCGCGAGAGTAAGCGTCCAGCAGGGAATCGTCGGAGCTTGCCGGGCCTGCGGCTGGCGCCTCGCCCTGGGGGGCGTCGATTCCCCACGCGTTTCCTTCAGGACCATTCAATTGAGCCGGGCGGATCGCGAAGGCAGGGAAAGCATTTCCAGTTTCTTCAAGGTTCGTGATGGATAGATGTTGGTCGATCTAGCTGGGATTCAGTTGCGGAGATCGTGAAAAAAGCCGGGACCAAAGTTCTGGTCCCGGCCGTGAGTTGGCTGGTTTGCCCGGATAAATTGAGGCGTCCTGCGGGCGTGAGCGAAGCGGGAGCCCGTAGCCGAAATCCTGAGCCGCGCTTTTTGCGGCGAAGGATCCCCATACGTTTACGCAGTCCGTCGCGGCCGCAAGGTCAAATCCCGCACCTGAGTCAGGATGCTTGACATCTGCATCCCGTTCAGTTGCGAAACGAACGGGAGAATCTCCGCGATGAACTGATCTTTCATCAGCTCGCTGATTTCGTCCTGGCGGTTCTTTTCACCACCACTGAGCAATTCCGGCACGGTAACCTCCAGGGCTCGAGCCAGCCGCTCCAGCGAAGACAGTGTGGGCGTGGCTTTCTCGTTTTCAATTTTGGAAACGTAGGTTCGCGGCACGGACATGCGTCCGGCCAGCTGCCGCTGGCTCAATCCGCTGCGCAGGCGCAGCGAGCGGATGGAGGTCGCGAGGTTCAGGTGCCCACGGCCCATACCGGGCATCGGCATCATTACTGGCGGCGTCATCACCACCGGCTCGGGCTCGGGTTCCTCGTCCAGGGACGAGTGGCAGCGTCGGCAATTGTTATTGACCGTACGGAATTGAACCAACAGGCAGTGATCGCAACGGACGACTTCCCTAGAGTCTACTGGGGCAAGAGTCGTGGCCATCGGGTTGTGGGAGTGCCAGAGCCGGCTCTCCTGGAACCTGAAAATTGGGGGAAGGTTCCGAACTGCAGAGACAATCTGCGATACAAGGCCTGTGGAAGTCAAGGTTAAAATGCATACAGTCGCGAATGTGGCCGGTAAGAATCGGAAGCACGCGGCCAAATCCCGCAGTAGACAGGGCAAAAGCAATGATTGATCGTGAGTCGGCGTGGTGTTTACTAACTGAGTTCACCCAGTCAGAAAGTTTGCGCAAGCATGCTCTCGCAGTCGAGGCTTGCATGCGCGCTTGTTCGCGGAGGTTTGAGGATGGATCGGGGAAATCAGTATCGACTGATCTTGGGTTGTCGGAAGAAGACCTCTGGGGGATTGTCGGGCTCATTCACGATTTCGATTACGAAAAATATCCCAGCCTGGAAGATCATCCCTACAAAGGCAACGAAATTCTGAAAGAGCGCGGCTGGCCTGAGGTCATCCGAAAGGCGATTATGTCGCACGCGGAATACACCGGAGTGACGCGGGATACGCCGATGGAAAAAGCTCTCTTCGCGTGCGACGAACTGGCCGGGTTCATCACCGCGGTGGCGCTGATCAAGCCGGGGAAATCGTTGGTCGAGGTGGATGCGAAATCGGCGCGGAAAAGAATGAAGGACAAAGCCTTCGCGCGGAAGGTGAATCGGGATGACATTGTGAATGGAGCGGCCGCGCTGGGCGTGGATTTGGATGAGCATATTGCGTTTTGTGTCGCGGCGCTGCAGGGGGTTGCTGGGGAGTTGGGTTTGGATGGAAGCGCAGCGAAGACGGCGTAGCTGCTTCTTATTCGGGGAACAGCCCCATTGGCTGTCCGCTGGGCTCGGCCCGGCTGTACCCTCAGCCGACGGTCGTGCTCTTCAGCGGATGACTTCCGCTATTTTCCCGCGCCCGATCAACTCCGCAATCCGCGCGAAATCTTTGTACATCACACGATCTTTATCCACGGTCGAACACACAGCTCGAATTGCCGCGTGCGCCGCCTGTCCGCGCTTTGAAGTTTTCAGGGGCGCGAGAAAATCGATCGCCTGCGCCACAGCCATGGCTTCGATGGCGAGCACATTACGCGTGTTCTCGACGACGCGCTTCAGTTTGTTCGCCGCCGTCATGCCCATCGAGACGTAGTCTTCTTTGTTGCCCGAGGTCGTAATCGAATCGACCGAGGCGGGATGTGCCAGCACCTTGTTTTCGCTGACCAGCGCCGCTGCAGTGACCTGAGCCATCATGAAACCGGAATTCAGTCCCGCGCCCTCGGCCAGGAAAGGCGGCAAGCCCTCGCTGAGCGCGGGGTTGACCAGACGCTCGATTCGTCGTTCGCTGATGCCAGCCAGCGCGCTCAGTGCGATAGCCAGGAAATCCAAAGCAAAAGCGAGAGGTTCGCCGTGGAAGTTTCCGCCCGAGACGACATCGCCTTGCAGAACTGCGGAGCTACGCTCCGCATGGACAGCCGAGGCGGCTGTCCCCACATGAGCCGTCGTGGTTACAAATACCAGTGGATTATCGACCGCGGAGTTGGCCTCGATTTCAAACACTTCGCGGCAGTGAGCCAGCGTGTCGCGCACCGCACCGTGCACTTGCGGAATGCAGCGCAGGGAGTAGGCGTCCTGCACGCGTCCACATTCGCGATGCGATTCGCGAATCTGGCTGCCTTCGAGCATCTTGCGCAGGTTTGCCGCGCTCTTGATCTGCCCGCCGTGCGGGCGTGCCTGATGGATGCGTTCGTCGAATGCTGTATCGGTGCCTTTGAGCGCGTCACAGCAGAGGCCGCCCAATACGTCGGCGGAATCCACTAACGTCTCAGCGGCCAGCAATGCCAAACTTCCGATGGCGAGCATGGCTTGCGTTCCGTTGATCAGTGAGATGGATTCTTTCGCTTCCAGAACCAGCGGCTTGATCTGCGCGCGTTTCAGGGCGGAGTCGCTCGGAATGTGCGCTCCCGCTGCGTCAATGCATTCGCCTTCGCCAATCAACGCCAGCGCAAGATGCGCGAGCGGAGCCAGATCGCCGCTAGCGCCTACGCTGCCTTGCGATGGCACAAACGGAGTGACGCCGCGGTTCAGCATTTCACAGAGCGCATCGATGACGATCGCTCGCACGCCGGAATAGCCTTTCGTCAGAGAGTTGGCGCGCAAGAGCATCATGGCGCGCGTTTCAGCCACTGAGAGTGCTTCGCCGACTCCAACCGCGTGTGAGCGCACAAGGTTGACCTGCAGTTCGCGAATCTGGTCGCCGGCAATTCGTACATCGCTAAGCTTTCCCACACCGGTCGTGATCGCATATGCCAGTTTGTTGCTGGCGACGATCTCATCGACGATGGCGCGCGCCCGGTCGACGGCCTCGCGCGCCTCAGCCAACAGGAGCACCGGACGGTGTTGATCGGCGACTTCGCGCACCGCTTCCAGAGTGAGATCGTTGCCGTTAAGGTGAAGTGCGTTCAAGAAGGGTTCCCGTTTCGTTTTCCCACCGCCGCGCGAAATATTTTTAAGTATTTTTCCGGCAGCACAGCGATCTTCATCTGCTCATCCGTAACGATATGCGTCGTCTCGCCTTCCGCGATCAAGGCGCTATCTTCGGCACGCCTCAACTCATAACCAAAGTGGACGACGGAATCACGGACATTCAACATTTCGGTCCGCACTACAATCTCCTCATCATAGTGAGCCGGCGCGCGATAACGGCATTTGGCCTCGGCTACAGCGATGAAGCGGCCGTCCTTAGTCTCCATATCGCGATAGGAGAAACCCAACTGTCGCAGCAGTTCGACCCGGC
>JBAWBG010000090.1:0-25647 GCA_049589695.1 Candidatus Sulfotelmatobacter sp.
ATTGTCGAGAATCACATTAGCGCGGCCGACGGCCGTCCATCCACTGGCGTCGTCACTGTATCCGTGGAGAAGATAGAGAACCGGATACTTGCGTTTGCGGGAAGTGTTGTATCCGGGCGGGGTGTAAACATAATAATCGCGCTCGTCATCGGCCACCGAGGACTTGTAGAAGTGATGATGGATTTCGCCGTGCGGAATGTCGTTCACTTCCCAGGGAAGCGATGGCGGCCCCGGAACGTGCACGGCGCTCGCGGTGGAGAGCAAGTTCGGTGTAATCAATGGATTTGACGGATCGATCAGACGCACGCCGTCGGCTACGAAGGAATAGCTGTAATAATCGGGCGCGAGCGGAACTGTGGTAAGGCTCCAGACGCCTTGATCGTTTTGAACCATGGCTTGCGGCTCGGAACCCTCGCGCTCAAGTTCCACTACTTTTGCGTTGGGCGCACGGAAGCGGAAAGTGACGCTGCCATCTGCGTGGACATCCGGAGAAATCAGCGGAGCCGGAGGAGATGCGAGCGATGAGGATCTATTTTGTTGCGCGGCGCAGAAAGCTGCGAGGAAGAACGAAAGAGAAAAGAGGAGAGTTGGAGAAAATCGCATTCTGTCTCCGCGAGCGCGAATCAGAGTTTTATTAAGTTTTGCCAGCCACTTCGAGCCGTGTCTCGGCTTTGTGCAGAGCATTTAGCGAGCGCTCTACGTCAACGTTGGTGTCACCACTGGTCAACCGCCGCTCGGCCCGCTCTTTGGCTTTGCGTGCTCGTTCTGCATCAATCTCGGAAGGACGTTCGGCGGTTTCGGCAAGTATGGTCACTTTGTTGGGCAACACTTCCGCGAATCCCCAAGCTACGGCGAGTTTTTGCTCTTCCGCTCCGGCGCGGTAGGTGATTTCGCCGACCGCAAGTTCGGTGATGAGCGGGGCGTGGCCCGGCAATACGCCCAGATAGCCGTTCTTGCCCGGAATCTGAACTTCCGTCGCAGCGGTGTCGACTACTTTCTTTTCCGGCGTGACGATCTCGAGTTGGAAAGTATCTGCCATAACAAGGGCGGCTTTGGCTTCCGGCTTGAGCGCTCCGGAAGCCGTAATTTATGCTGCTGCTTTCATCTTCTCTGCGGCTTCCAGCACTTCCTCGATTGGGCCCTTCATATAAAAGGCCTGTTCCGGGATATCGTCGTACTTGCCTTCTACAATCGCCTTAAAGCCCTTCACCGTGTCGGCAATCTTGACGTAACGTCCCGCGGCTCCGGTGAACTGTTCGGCCACGTGGAACGGCTGCGAGAGGAAACGCTGAATCTTTCGAGCGCGCGCCACGGTGAGTTTTTGATCTTCGCTGAGTTCATCGATACCGAGAATTGCAATGATGTCCTGCAGATCTTTATAAGTCTGCAAAGTTTTCTTTACCGACTGCGCCACGTCGTAATGCTCCTGACCAACAATGCGCGGGTCAAGGATGCGCGAGGTCGAAGCCAGCGGATCGACCGCGGGATAAATTCCAATCTCGGTCAAGGCGCGGGAGAGCACAGTAGTGGCGTCGAGGTGAGCGAAGGTGGTGGCGGGGGCGGGATCGGTCAAGTCGTCGGCGGGAACATAGATTGCCTGCACTGAAGTGACCGAACCTTTCTTGGTTGAGGTAATACGCTCCTGCAGTTCGCCCATTTCCGTAGCCAGGTTCGGTTGGTAGCCCACGGCGCTGGGCATGCGGCCGAGCAGCGCTGACACTTCCGATCCGGCTTGCGTGAAGCGGAAAATGTTATCGATGAACAATAGAGTGTCTGCGCCTTCGGCGTCGCGGAAATATTCTGCGACCGTGAGTCCGGTAAGCGCCACGCGCAGGCGCGCACCGGGGGGCTCAGTCATCTGACCGTAGATCAGTGCAGCTTTGGAGTGTGCGGGATCGCCCGGCTTGATCACGCCGGACTCCGTCATTTCCAGCCACAGGTCGTTGCCTTCGCGCGTGCGCTCGCCCACGCCGGCGAACACGGAATAGCCGCCGTGTTGCTTGGCGACGTTATTGATCAACTCCATAATGACGACGGTTTTGCCTACGCCTGCACCGCCGAACAATCCGATCTTGCCGCCTTTCAGAAATGGTTGAATCAGATCGATGACCTTCACGCCGGTCTCAAACATTTCGGCCGTCGTGGCTTGTTCATCGAATGCCGGCGCGGGACGATGAATCGGCATTCGCTCCTTGTACTCGATGGGTCCCAACTGATCGACGGGTTCGCCGATTACATTCATCACGCGTCCCAGAGTGCCGCGGCCGACCGGGACAGAGATCGGTCCCCCGGTGTCGATGGCCTTCATGCCGCGCACCATGCCTTCGGTGGCTTCCATCGCGATGCAGCGCACACGGCCTTCACCCAAGTGTTGCTGGACTTCGAGAATTACATTGACTGGATTGGGCACGGTGAAGCCATCGCTCACCACGCGAATGGCTTCGTAGATGGGAGGAAGGTGGCCTTCGTGAAATTGCACGTCTACGGCCGGGCCCGCAATTTGGATTACATGTCCGATATTTTCTGGCATAAATTCAGCTTCTAGCTCCTAGCTTGGTCAAATGCTGCCGGGCATTCTTGCACAACGAAATTCTCATTTTCATTTCTTGTCAGAAGCTAGTAGCTAGAAGCTTCTCACATTGCCGCCGCGCCGCTGACAATTTCGATGATCTCTTTCGTGATTTTCGCCTGGCGGGCGCGGTTCATGGCCAGCGTGAGTGAGTCGATCATGTCGGTGGCGTTGCTGGTGGCGGAATCCATTGCGGTCATGCGCGCGGCGTGCTCGGCCGCTACTGACTCCAGGAGTGCCCGGAAAATCTGAATGCCGACATACTTGGGCAGCAGTGACCGGAACAGTTCCTCGGGTGGCTGCTCGTAAATGTAATCGACATCGGCGGTGCCAAATTTCTCCGCGACTTTGTCAGCGGGACTCTCGCCGCGCATGCCAACTCCGGCGCTGATTGCGGCTTCCTTGGCCTTTTTCTTTTCTTCTTCCGTCATCTCTTCGGCCAGACGCACAACCTGCTCTCCCACCTTCACGATGGGAAGAATTTGCTCCACGATGAGACGCTGCGCGATTACCGACTTGAATTCGTTGAAGACCAGATAAACCGAATCGATCTCTTCGCGCTCATAACGTTCGATGACGCTATCGGCCAGAGTTCGTGCTTGCGAAAAATCGAGCTTGCCGAGAACGCCGACATGCTCGCCGGTAATCTGTATCGGACCGGCACGCTCGCCGGCAGCTGCTCGATCTTCTGTGGATTCCTCGTCGCTGGCAAGGCTGCGGGTCTGCACTGGCGCGGCGGGATAGCGTCTGCGCAAAAAGTCGCGGCCTTTGCGTCCGATGGCCTCGATGTCGATGTTCTTCCCCGCTTTCGACTCAATGAACCGGCTGGCTGCCTTGGTGATATTGGCGCTGAAAGCGCCAGCTAGTCCTTTGTCGCCAGTGACAACAATCAGGAGAATATTTTTTTCTTCGCGCTGCGCCAGCAAAGAATGTTTAGGCTTACCCGTCTCCGGATCATAAATTTCGGCCCGCGCTACCAGCGATTTCAATACGTTCGTCAACATCTGGGCATAGGGTCGGGCAGCCAGAGTACGTTCTTGCGCGCGGCGCAGCTTTGCGGCCGAGACCACTTTCATGGCCTTGGTGATCTGCCGCGTGTTTACTACGCTGCGGATCCGGCGACGGATGTCGAGAATGTTTGCCATTGAAGATCAGCTGCTAGCTATTAGTTTCTAGCTCTTCGCTTGTACCATTCGGCTTCACGTCTCTTTTGCGCCAGCTCTCGCTTAAGGCTAAGAGCTCAGGGCTAAGAGCCGAAAGCTAAGAACTCACTTCGCCACAGCTTCCTGCGAGGCGACGAACTGCTGCTTCGCCTGTTTGATCACGTCAGCCAGTTGCGCCTTCAGGGTGTCATCGAGAACTTTCTTCTCCATGATCGCGCGCAGCAGGCCGGCGTTAGTTGCGTCCACGTACTCGTAAAGCGTTTTTTCGAAGTCGCGAACCTGATTTACCGGCAGGTCGTCGAGGAACCCGCCGGTGCCGGCGAAAATGATCAGAATTTGTTTCGAGAATGGCAGCGGAGAAAATTGATTTTGTTTGAGAAGTTCGACCAAGCGCTGGCCGCGGTTGAGTTGCGCCTGCGTGGCTTTGTCGAGGTCGCTGCCAAATTGCGAAAAGGCTGCCAGTTCGCGATATTGGGCGAGTTCCAGCTTAAGCGTTCCAGCAACCTGCCGCATCGCTTTAATCTGCGCGCTGCCGCCAACGCGGCTTACGGACAATCCAACGTTCACAGCGGGACGCACGCCCTGGTTGAACAGATCCGTTTCCAAATAAATTTGGCCGTCGGTAATCGAAATCACGTTTGTCGGAATGTAGGCGGAAACGTCGCCGGCCTGGGTCTCGATGATGGGCAGAGCGGTGAGCGATCCGCCGCCGTTCTTGTCGCTCAACTTGGCTGAGCGTTCCAGCAATCGTGAGTGAAGATAGAAGACGTCTCCGGGATAAGCCTCGCGGCCGGGCGGGCGGCGCAGCAGCAGCGAGATCTCGCGGTAAGAGGCGGCATGTTTCGAAAGATCATCGTAGATGACCAGCGCATGCCGCTTGGAATCGCGGAAATATTCGCCGATGGCCGTTGCCGCGTACGGCGAAATGTATTGCATGGGCGCGGGCTCGGACGCCGAAGCCGCGACTACGATGGTGTATTCCATCGCGCCATAGTCTTCCAGAATCTTTACCACCTGCGCGATCGACGAGCGCTTCTGGCCGATTGCGTTATAAATGCAGACGAGATCATTGCCCTTGCTGTTGATGATAGTGTCGAGCGCGACCGCAGTTTTGCCGGTCTGGCGATCGCCGATGATTAATTCGCGCTGGCCACGGCCAATCGGAATCATGCTGTCAATCGCCTTGAGTCCGGTGGCCATGGGCTCACGGACTGGTTGACGATCGATGACGCCAGGAGCCAGGCGTTCGAGAGCGATGAATTGATCGGTGGCAATTGGACCTCTGTCGTCGATGGGCCGGCCAAGAGAGTCGACGACCCGGCCAATCATGCCGTCCCCTACCGGCACGCTCATGATGCGCCCGGTACGCTTTACTTCGTCGCCTTCTTTAAGTTCGGTGTACTCGCCAAGGATCACTACACCGACCTGGTCTTCTTCCAGGTTCATCGCGATTCCGGCGACGCCGTGAGGGAAGGAAAGAAGCTCGCCCGCCATGACTTTGTCGAGGCCATAGACGCGCGCAATGCCGTCGCCAAGAGTGATGATAGTGCCGGTCTCGTCCACGGAGATCTTGGATTCGTAGTTCTCGATCTGCTCGCGGATCAGTTTGGTTATTTCGTCTGCCTTGATCTGTGCCATAGAATCAGTTCATGAAACGTAGCTTCTACCTTCTAGCTGCCAGCCAAGAAGCTAAGAGCTAATTGCTTCTTTCATTCTTTCCAATTGCCCTTTTACGGAACCATCGTAGATTGTGCTGCCGACGCGAACCACCGCGCCACCCAGCAATGAAGCGTCGCGTCCGTAATGTGCGCGGACTTTCTTGCCCGTTAACTTTGCTACCTGCTGCTCGAACTCGCGTTTCTCCTTATCGGCCAGTTCGCGGGCGCTGGTGATTTCGGCTTCGGCGAAACCCAACCGCGCGTCGAGTTCTTTCTCCAGTTGCCTGATGACCGCATCCAGAAAATGTGTTCGCCGATGATCGATCAGAACGGCGACCAGGTTTCGGACTTGCTTCGAAATTCCATCGCGCTGCGCAATCACGTCCAGCACCCGCCGCTTCTGGTCAACGGGAATCGCGGGATTCTCCCAAACCTGACGCAACTCGGAGCTCTCGTTCAACAAGCTCGCAATAGCATGCAACTCCGCGGTGGCGCGATCCACGTCAAGATGCGCATCGATAACTACATCCGCGAAGGCGTGAGCGTACGTGCTGGCAACAGAAGCCATTGCCTATTGTGTGCCCTTCCCCGGGTTCTCTGCTGAGCTTTCGGAGGCTGCGCCCAGCTGCCCGGTAAAATTCCGCAGCAGGGCCTGATCAGTAGCGGCGTCCACGCGAATCTGCTTTTGCGCCAGTCCAACTGCGAGCTCGGCGGCATATGCCGTGAGTTCGCGCCGCGCCGCTTTTGCCGCAGCCGCGATTTCCTGCTGCGCCGACTCCAGCATCTTGCGCGCATCTTCTTCGGCCGCGGCGCGGACGCGAGCTTCCTCCGCAGCCGCTTCTTTTTCCGCGGCGTTGCGCATCATACCAATTTCGCCATCCAGTCGCATCAGGCGAGCTTCGATCTCTGCCAGCCTTCGCCGTGCTTCCTCGCTAGCCTTCTGCGCTTCCTGCATCGCTTTTTGGATCGCGGCGGTGCGGGCGCGAAAAACGCCCGGCAAGTGCCTTCGTGTTGCCCAGACGAAAAGTCCAACGATAACACCGAAGTTAAAGAGGAAGGACAAAAGCGACGCCGTTTCCGTGTTGATCCCCAACTTTCTGGCAATGAATCGCACTGAGGCCGACTGCTTGAACGCGCCCTTGTCCTTTTCTTCTTTATCTTCTCCAGCAGCTTCCCTGGTTTCGCGGGTCAGTTGCTGCGCGAAGCCGGGTTGCCTGGCAGAATCAGCCGAGCGCTGGTTCGCGGGAGAGGCGGGCCGATCTTGCGCATGCGCCGATCCGGCGGCGCATACAAAGGATGTCGCGATCAGCGTCAGCCAAATTGCGCGGTCGATTTTTCTTATGGAAGTCATTTGCAAATTCATCAACGGGCCGCCCCGGCCGGCTGCAGCACACGCTGTATGATCTCTGCCGCCAGGGTCTGAACCTGAGCCTGTAGCCCGTCCTTCGCGGCTTCGCGATCTTTCTCGATGCCCGCCTTGGCTGCCTGAACCTGCGCCTGAGCCTTGGCGCGAGCTTCATTCATTGCGGCAGTACGAGCATCCAGCGCCGCCTTTCGCCGCCCTTCTTGCGCGAGGAACAGAGTGGCGCGCGCTTCGCGCAAGCGCAATTCGTATTCGGATGTCCGCGCCTCGGCTGCGGCAATATCGGCTTTTGCTTTTTCTACCGCGCCCTCCGTTTTATTGCGCCGCTGATCCAGCACTCGCCTCAGGGGCTTGTGGACGATGGTTGTATAGAGCACATACAGCAACGTCATCAGGATTACAGTCGGCACCGCTCCGAGCAGTAATTCGCCTAATTGTCGTAACGTTTGATCCATGGCTAGCGGCTGTACAGGAAAATGAGGGCTCTGAAAACTGTTAAGTCTAACGTGCGAAGGAGTTTATGTCAACGTAAAGGACTGTAACTTTTCGCGATTTCGCGATTGATAGCGGATAACGATGGCGGATAACGAAGTAGTTCGCTGAAGCGATTCGTAGTCGCTTGCAAAAACTTGCAACTAACCCTTGACTTCCCAATCAGGAGGATTAGCATAGATATATCACCTCCGATCCAATTCAGGATCGAATGGGCCGATAGCCAAGGAATGTCACCGCTTCTTGGTTGCCGGCCCATTTAAATTTGCGGCGTTTACGACCCAGTCGCGTACTCGCCGGACAACCGACGCCGGGGCTTCGATATCCACTTCGACCGCGCCATCTTTATACGACCGCGAATAAATTTTTGCCTTGGCTTCGAGCATGGCAAGCGTTTTTCCTTCTTTCTGCGGGATTCTCAGATGCACCCGGCTGACGCGGTCTTCATCGATCAGTTCGTCGATACGGGCCAGCAGGCGGCCCAATCCTTTTCTCTCCGCTGCTGAAACGTAAACTGTCTGGGCATCGTCGCGCAGGCCGTCGGCTACTTCCACATCCAGCAGGTCGACTTTATTCATTATGCGCAGGCGCGGCTTCTTTTCTACTTCCAGTTCTTTCAGGACAATTTCTACCTGCGCGTCCTGCTCGGCCGAAAGGCGGCTGCTGGCATCAGACACCTGCAGAATTAATGATGCGCGCTGTACTTCTTCGAGTGTGGCTCGAAAGGCAGAGACCAGTGTGTGCGGCAGACTACGAATAAATCCTACGGTGTCGGAAAGCAGTATCTTGCGCTTTGAGGGCAACACGACAGCGCGGATCGTGGGATCAAGCGTGGCGAACATGCGTGGCGAAGCCAGCACAGCGGCACGGGTGAGAGCATTGAACAATGTCGACTTGCCGGCATTGGTATATCCCACGAGCGCGACCGTTGCCACCGGTGCGGATTCCCGCCGCTGGCGCTGCTGGGCACGGATGCGCCGCACATTTTCGAGCTGCTGTTCGACGTGGCGCACGCGGCGGTAGATTTTTCGGCGGTCGGTTTCGAGTTGAGTTTCACCGGGTCCGCGCGTGCCGATACCGCCACCGAGTTGCGACATCTCGATGCCGCGCCCGGCCAGCCGCGGCAGCATGTACTGCAGTTGCGCCAACTCTACTTGCAGTTGGCCCTCGCGTGTGCGCGCGTGCCGGGCAAAAATATCGAGGATGAGTTGGGTGCGGTCGATTACGCGGCGCTGGACAATTCTTTCGATATTGCGCTGCTGGGAAGCGGTGAGATCGTGATCGAAGAGAAGAAGGTCGGCATTCACGGAGGCGGCCGCGCCGGCGATTTCTTCCAGCTTGCCTGCTCCGATCAGAGTAGCGGGATCGGGACGGTCGCGGCGCTGCAGAATTTCGCCAACAACGTTGGCGCCAGCGCTTCCGGCCAGAGTGCGCAATTCGGCCAGCGATTCATCCGCGTCGAATTCTGGAATGCTCGGCTTGTTGCTGGCGGACTTGGCAGAGCCGTGTGCCGGCGCGCCAACCTTTTCGTCAGCTGTAACGGACGCTGCATCGCGCGCAGCTTGCGCCTGGGCGGTCACTTTTGCGCCGCCGCGCCCGCGGGTACGCACGTCGAGTCCGACTAAAAACGCACGCTCCCGCGAATCCGCGGGGGACGGAGGCTGTGCGCCAAGAGGGACACGTTGGGTTAGGGACGCACGGTCGCGAGTCTTCTTGGGATGAGAACTGCGCAATAACCTAACGCCTTACCCTTCAGTGCCGGAAGCGCTGGCAGCCTGGGCCGTCGTCCCGCTTGCAGAGGCGGCCTTCCCGTCGGAATGCGTTGGGTGCACGCTATGCGGCATGGTCCGCCCCATCACTACGGTTGAGATGGCGTGTTTGAAAATCAATTGTTCCTGCCCATTGGCCTCCAGAACCACGGAATACTTGTCGAAGGAGCGAATCCGGCCCGTCAACTTCACGCCACTGAGCAAATAAATCGTGATGCTCAATCTTTCCTTACGGGCCGTGTTGAGGAAGGAATCCTGAATGTTCTGTGCCGGCTTGCTGCTCTCCATAGCCGATCTCCTTAGATTCTTTGAACTGCACCAATCCACTTGTGCCTTCGGCAATTGCCTCGGGACAGCCAAAACAACAGCGTTTTCCTCGCGACCTTCCGCACAAGGAACACGGGGGGAGAAAACCTGCCTTCCTCACGGTTCGGTTTTCTGAGACGGTGCCGCCCGGCAGGTAGCTGCGAGTACCATACGGCGTCCCTGAACGCTTTTCAACCGGGAACTTTGCGAACGTGTTTTTTGTACCCATGTTGCCAAACGTTTTCGTAGTGCAGTCCCGTCCTTAAGTGTGAGTGCTGGCCAAAAGCCCATAGCTTGGTGCGGTTGTGTACAATCCCCGGCGTGGGGCATTCTGGTTTGTGTAACACCTTGGAATTTTAGGAGGCATGATGGCAAGCGCCGCTCTGGCAACTTTCTTCACTTTTAATTTTGGACCGCAAATCAATCTTCCGCGGGATTTCAACACAAACTTCCTGATGCTGCTCCGCTGGATTCATTTTCTCGCGGGCATCACCTGGATTGGACTGCTGTACTTTTTCAACCTGGTGAACGTCTCGCTGATGAAGGAGTTAGATCCCGCGATCAAGGGAAAGGTGATGCCCCCGCTGATGACGCGGGCGCTGTGGTGGTTCCGGATGTCGGCGGTGTTGACCGTGCTGGCCGGACTTGCTTATTGGGGAAATATTGTCGCGGCCGATGCGCAAAATGCGCTGGCATTAGGAGTCCACGCCAGCAGCGGCACAGCCATGGGCAGTTTCTTTTTGATCTGGACGATTGTCTGGGGAATTCTGTACGCCTGCCTGATCCCGGGCAAAGGGATTTTCGATAGCGGCGCGTTTATCGGAGTGGTCTATGCGGTAGTCGTTTCGGCCGCGGCTTGGCTTTTCCTTAGCTTGAATAGCCATGGATGGGAAAGCAATCGCTTGCTGGCGATCGGCATTGGCGGCGGCATTGGTTGGGTGATGATGCTCAACGTTTGGGGAGTGATCTGGCGCATCCAGAAACGGCTCATTCAATGGACGCGAGACAATGCGGCGAACGGCACCCCCATGCCCGACAAAGCGAAATATATGGCCCGGCAGGCGTTTCTGTGCTCCCGCGCCAACGCTTACTTGTCCATCCCGCTGCTATTCTTTATGGGCGCGGCCAGCCACTATCCCATGTTCGGGAAATAAGTTTGCGAAGAAATTAAGCACAAAAAACAGGAGGCTTGAAAGAGCCTCCTGGAACTGTTTACTTTGCCGTGAACCTTACCCACGAGAGAAGTGTGGGTGTGCCTGCTTTAGTTCCAGCAGGGTCGTTCGAGGAGCCCGTGATTGCGAAAAAAATGGGGAACCCGAGAGCTCCCCCCAAACGGCACTTATACTCCCTCAGAAGTTGTACTTGAGGACTAATACAACCTGACGCGGATGTTGCGAGAACACAGACTTTGGTTGATTAAACGTGGGGTCCTGCGGTTCTAGCATCGAAAGTATGTTGGATCCGGTGTAGCCCAGAGGAGCAACATCGCTGATATAGCCAGGCACGTATTGAGCATGGTTAAGCACGTTCAATGCCTGAAACTGGAACTCAACAGACTGGCGTTCAGTGATGTTAATGCGCTTAAGGGCTGTCAAATCGACATTGCTGATGCGGGGCATCGCTAAAGTATTTCGCCGGGCATTAGGGAATGAGTACTGGCCCGCTTGGTTGTAATAGGCGGTCGGGCTGGCCGCCTGATACGCAACAAGCGCTGACAGGCTGCCATCGTCGCCGCAGGTTCCCCCTGGATCAACCGTGGAGAGGCTGCTATTGCACAACGGAATATAGCCGCCGCCTGTGCCCTTCACTCCAGCCGGATTGATGAATGTGCGATCGCCAGCAGAATCGCCGTTCCCGTTAACGTCAACCCCGCTCTGCACCGTCGCATATTCAGGCGACTGGAAGGTATAAATAGGACCCGCCTCCCAGTTGCCGACCACGTTCTTCATGAACCTGCCTGCGCTCTTGAAGAAGGGTATGTCGTAAAGGGCTTCCAAGGTGATGCGATGGCGGCGATCCAAAGCGGAATCGCTCCAGTCGCATGCGAAGCAGGTGTTGTCCTGCGGACGGCGCGGAGTCAGGTAGGTAGAAAAGACGTCCGCTGTCGAGTTGTCCATCAGGTGGCTCCAGGTCCATGCTGCCTGGAATTGCAACCCGTTAGCAAAGCTTCGTTTCAGCGACGTTTGTAAACCATTGTACTTCGAGGCCCCGTAAGGCTGGTACGAAGTGATGTTAGAGAGAAATCCTGCATTCAAATAGGCAGGCACATAATTGGAGTTGGCGTCGATCGCCGCGTAGTTATTTGTCAAAGCATCCAAGGTTCCCTGTGATGGAGCCGTAAAGTAATAAGGGAGATTATCCGTAGCTGACGTCTTAGGCTGCCGGTTTATACGATCCTGGACGGGAAGATGAATACCACGGGTTCCGACATAGCGAACCTCCGCGGTATACTTCGAGGCAAAGATGTGCTGCACACCCAAAGTGTATGTCTCGGAGTAGGGCAACTTCTGATTGGGAACGTAGCCTCCGGTGACGGAGCGAGCCAACGTCGGATCCGTAATTGGAGGAATCGTAGCCTGGAAAGGCAAGCCGCCAGCGGCAAGGAATCCCGTATTCTTCCAGAAACAAGTTGCCGTGGGACTTCCCACATCGCACGTCTGCTGCACCTCCGGGGGAGCAGTGAGCAGTCCCAGGTTGTCATACAGCACATCCTGAGCCATCGAGAAACCGCCACGGATTGAGGTCCTACCGCTAGATCCTGGTGAGTAGGCAAATCCGACATGGGGAAGGAAATTGGTTTTTTGCGCGGTGGGAGCACCGAACGTGATGACTCCGGGCGCATTGGCAACGGCGTTAAGCGGCTGCCATTCCCTTTCCGCGAGAGGTACTTGTGTGAACTCATAACGCAGACCCAGGTTCAATGTGAAGTTCTTGAACATGTGCCAGTCATCGTTACCGAAGCCATAGAACATGTTCTGGTTGCCGTAGTATGTAGAGTTCCCAACGGAACGCTCGCCGAAGTAATCGGGCGCCAAGTCACTGAAGTAGGTGTTGAAGAATAAGTATTCATAGTCGCCGCGTACGCGCTGTGTAAAGCCCTGGGGGGCGATGTATTCGCGGTACTCCGCGCCGAACTTGAAATTGTGGCGGCCTCTTATCCAACTGATGTTATCCACCAGTTGGTAGAAGTTCTGATAACCAAACTGCGGAGCGTTTCCGTCAGGCCCGAGCTGAACTCCCGAGCTCTCCCCGATTCCGACGACTAGGTTGGGATATGCGTTCAACCCGGGAAAGGAGAAGTTGCCGGAGGGCAGAGTATTGGCGTAACGGTTGAAGCCAACGCGCACTTCGTTGTTCAGGTTTGCGGTAAAGTTATGATACTCGCTCAATGTGAACAAGCCATAACGTGAGGGAGTGATTGTCCAGAACGACGGAATCTGGCCGTTGAAGTCAATTGCATTATTTTTCTCATAAGCGTAACGTCCGCGCACCTGATCCTTCGCCGAAATGTCCCAGTCGACGGAGTTTACCGTGGTCAAGTAGTTTTGATAGTTAGCGCCTGAGAACCCAACATCGCCAATCGCCACGGACCCGGCGCCGCCGGCACCATCGCCGTAACCGACCGCCCATGCCGGGCAGAGCGCGTCACCCGAAGGCGGGGGTGCTTGCACCCGGGCCGCACCCACAGCAGTCTGGAACTGCGTGAGGTTCGTCGAGCTGGTACCGGGAGTGGCAGCGATGACCGCGTAGCCTGCTGCAGTCGGTGCACATCCGCTTGAGGACGTGGCATTTCCGATCGGGTTGTACTCCCAGTCCGTAAAGAAAAACAGCTTGTTCTTAAGAATCGGCCCTCCCACCTGGCCACCGAAACGGTTGTTGTCGTATCGGGTATTAAATGGCTTGATTCCCTGGCTGACTTGGGAGAGCGCGACTTGGGAATCCTGGGCGTTTAAATTGCGGTTCTGAAAATACTCGTACAATCGGCCGTGAAAGCTGTTCGAGCCAGACTTAATTGTCTGGTTGAACTGGCCACCAGAGGAGTGGCCGAACTCAGGGGAGAACTGGTTCTGCAGGACCGTAAACTGGTCGACGGAGTCATTCGGAAGCTGAAGCAGTGGGCCAGTCACGCTCTTGTTGTTGTTATCCACGCCTTCAACGGTAAAGTTGTTATTGCGGGGTCGCTGTCCGGAGACTGACGGGCCCGAACCAACCCCAATGCCACCGGTGGTCGCGACACCCGCGTCGAGAAGCGACAAGTTGATAACACCGCTGCCAGTGGATACGGTGGGCAGGTCCTGGATCAGCTTGGATTCATACGTATTTTGCAATTGCGACGTAGTGGTGTCGATAGTGGGGGGAGTGCCAGAGACTTCGATGGTCTCAGTGGCAGCACCGGGGGTCAGGGTGAGGTTTCGGGTGCCAGTCTTGTTTAATTCCACGTCAACTTGCTCGGTGATGGTCTTGAAACCGGTCATTCGCGCGGTAATCTTGTAAGTTCCGACCAGAAGATTATCGAAGCGGTATTCGCCGGCGCTGTTGGTCTTGGTGCTGGCCACCACATTGGTAGCGACATTTACAGCGTTAACTTGAGCGCCCACAACCGCTGCGCCTTGCGAATCGAGTACCGTGCCGACAACGTTGCCGTCAATGGCCTGGCCGTAGGCCAGAACGGCGCTGATCGCGAACAGACCAAACAGTGCAAAAACCAGACCTGCGAGCTTGAGGCTCGTTGCAAGCTGTCTCATGGCGTTTCTCCTGGCGCGCGTTAATTTAGGGTGAACCTGAGTAATCCCGAGCATGGGGTCGTGTTCGGGGTGCACCTATGCAGCGATAGAAGAGGTAGACTGCGCCCCGAGCAACAAGACATATGCAACTGACACTCCAAAACAAAACTTTACAAACCCTCATTGTTTTCAGTGTTTTGTTATGCCTAACTCGAAGCTTCTCCCAAAAAACGAAATTGCCGGACGAACAAATCTATTATTTTTGGAATCCACAGCAACCCGAAGGATTCGGATTGCATCTGGCCGGAAGGCAAATTGCCGAAGGATTGGTTCGCTACGCCTGAGAGAGGGATTTTCGGCCAAGGCTGGTTTCACCGCGCTGCGGCGCAGGTTTTCTTTGCCGCGAAGAAGCGTGTGCAGCAAGCGATGGCTTGCGATTGGCAGCGTTGGACGGATAAGTAAGGGCCGACCTTGCGGTCGGCCCGGATTCAAGATGAGCCGGTTAGAAGATGAACTTCAAACCAAAGAAGAGACGCCGCTGTCCGATGCCATCCGTGATGATGTTTCCGGCGAAGGTGGCGCCGCCATCGGGGTTGAAGTTGTTATTTTGGAACGAGCCGCTGGCGGCGTCGTCCAGAATTGGATCAGGAACGCCGCGGAACATCGTGTTCATAACGTTGTACGCGGTGGCTTGAAATTGAGCCGTGAGCCGTTCCGTCACATTGATGTTCTTGAACACAGAAAGATTGGCTGTACTAATGGGGGTTCCGCGCAGCGTGTTGCGGCCCACCCCGGCGAACGGTGTTCCATAATAAATTGCCGCATTCGGGTCATTGTGAACCCAGTGCACGGAACTCAGGGTTGTCGGCGCGCCGGTCACAAAATCGAAAAGGGTGCAGGTCGAAGCGCTTGTTCCTGAGCAAGCAAACTGGCCAACGGAGGCAATCGGAGCCGCCGGATTCGCCAAGACGGGCCGACAGGCATCGTATCTTCCACCCCAATTCCCACCAGGGTCGCAGAGGCTTCCGTCGCTTGGATACCTCTGTATCGTGGTGTAGGGCTGTCCCGTAGTGTAGCGGTAAGTTGTGTTCACCTGCCAGCCACCGAGCACGCGACCGACCGCGCCGTGCTGGTCTTTGTAAAAGGGCAGATCGTAGACCACGGCCACGCCCACTATATTCGGGAAATCCGTTCCGGAATTAGCTCGCTCTGGTGCACCGGTATTGAAGGGGTTCTGCGCTTCCGCCAGCGTATTGCCACCAGCAATCGTGCTGTAGATTTCGCTGGCGTTGTCGATTGAATGGCTCCAGGTGTAAGAAGCGGTAGCGCTCACGCCGTGAAAGTTTGCAGCTCGCAGTTCGGTTTGCAGACCGTTGTAGCTCGCGCTAGCCGTGTTGGCATCCTGGATGACGTTAGTGAAGTTGCAGTTAACATTTCCAGCCGCGAAACCCGGCGCCCCTGGAGTAGAGCAGGGCGTCAAACCGGCCGGAATTACATTTGAAAATCCCGCGGCGATGAGCGGACCCAATTGGGGGTTTCCGTTCAGTGCCTGGAAGAGATGGACTCCGTGGTTGCCTACATACCGGATTTCGCTCACGATCCTGCCGGTAAACGAGTGCTGTATTCCGATATTCCACTGTTCCGAGTAGGGGTTCCGGAAGTTGGGGCTCACCTGCGTCTGGTCGGCGAATCCCGGGTTTCCTACGGGCGCCAGCGGCTGAAGGTACGGGATGACTTGGGTTCCGAAGAAACCGGCAGTAGGGAGGCCCGTGCCGAATAAGGTGGCGAGGTTCACGGCGGGAGCCGAAGTAGCTACATTCAGGAAGATGTTGTAGAAGGCCGGGTCGTAAGCAATGCGGAAGCCGCCGCGGACAACCGTGGCCTGACTGCCGTTATAGAGGCTAGGTGTCCAGGCAAAACCTATAACGGGGGAAAAGTTATGCAGCGCCTGGGGCACGGTTGGCACCGTGGTTTGACTTAGAGGAAGCGTCGTGGACCATAAGGGCAGCGGTCCCGTCTCCTGTTGAGTCGATTTCTGATGTAACAAATTGATTGCCTGTTGATACCAGTCCCATCGCATACCCAGGTTCAGGGTCAGGTTACTCTTTACCCTCCAGTCATCCTGAACATAAAAGCCCAAGTCCCATTCGCTAAATGGAAGAATGGGGCTGCCGAGTGCGATTTGCGTCTCCTCGGGATTGTTCGCAACCATGTCGCTAAAGCTCCCAAAAACAAAAAGTCCATTGTTTTCCGGGAGAAAAACGTTGGGCGAGCGTTGCTGATCGACCTCGGCGCCGAATTTAATCGTGTGACGGCCCTTCAACATGGAGGCATTGTCCTGCAACTGATACACATTGATGATGCGGCCTTGGGGAAAGCCTTCGGCCACACCAAAGCTGACGATATCCTGCGGCGCTGATCCTGCCAGAATCATGTCCGTGGGGCACTCGGTGGGGCTCACGGAATTGCACGTGGGGAACGATTGCTCCTGGAAGAATATGCTGGCGCGAGAGTAGCTGAAGCGAACCTGGTTGACGAAGGCGTTGCTAAAGTTGCGCGCCCAATCTAAGCCAATCTGCTGGCTGAGTGAAGGGACGAACTGATAGTCGCCGACGTCGATGCCATTGCCGAAGTTCACGCCGCCCTCGTATTGCTTCTGGTAAACATAGCGGGCGAAAAAGTTGTCCTTACTCGACAACTTGAAGTCGACGCGCCCCGTGGCCTCGTAGTCATTAAACGGGCTGGGCACGAAACGTGAAATGACGCCAAATTGGATCGGCGTGCAGCCAGGCGGCAGCTGCGTCCCGGGCGGTGTCCCGGGTGGCAACGTGCAAACATAGGCTGAGCCAGTCGTGGGATCGATCTTGTTCGTTACCAACACATTCTGAATGCTTGTAAACGTCGGATTACCGGCGGCAATCACGTTCGGCCCAATCGTCGATGCGATTAGGCCGATGGGGCTGCCTGGGAAAGCGGCTTGGAGCTGCGAGTCGCCGGTCGGGGTGGGCACGATGCCCTGCCCCGAAGAGTTGGGCTGGCCGGCTGAGCGCTGGCGGTCGATGTTGGTGGAACCGAAGAACCAAATCTTATTTCTTTTGATCGGCCCTCCGACGGTCCCGCCGAATCGGTTCTCCACGAAGCGGGAGACAGTCGGTGCAGTACAGCCGGTGGAGGGCGATACTCCTGGAGGGCAGAAACTGAGCAGGGGATTCTTTTCCTGGTTGGTCAAAGAATCGAAGGTTGAACCATCCCAGATTTCAAAAGCTGAGCCATGAAAAGCGTTGGTTCCGGCCTTGGTAATGTAGTTCACCACAGCTCCGGTATTGCGGCCAAACTCTGCGTCGTAGTTGGTGACCACCTGCACCTCGGCAATAGCGTCCTGATTGCCGAAGAAAATGTCGGGGCCTCCGATGGAGTTGTCATTGTTACTCTGACCGTCAATTTGGAAATTATTTGAGCGGGCGCGCTGACCATTTACGGAGAGCTCCGCACCGTTGTTGTTGCTGAAGCTGGCGTCTCCTGCAGTCGCAACCCCGGGAACAAAAAGTGCCAGTGAATCGAAGGTGTTTCCCATGGGCAGGTCGGTGACCTTTTCCGAACTGAAAGTATCTGAGATTTGATCGGTAGTAGCTTCGATCAGTGGCTCGGTTCCCTCAACGGTCACCGTTTCCGCGGCCGACCCTAGTTCCAGCTTGACCGTTCCAAGGGAAGTAACCTGGCCCACATTCACCGAGAGCGAAGTAGCCTGATAGGTGCGAAAATTCGGGGATTCGATACGCAGATTGTAGGCGCCGGGTGGTAAATCGCGCAGCTCCACCGCGCCTGTGGAGTTGGTTTGAGCTTTGAACTCCCGGTTCGTCGCCAGGTGCCTGGCAGTGACTTTGGCACCCGGTACGACTGCACCTTGTGGATCTTGAACTACTCCGGAAATGGTACCGGTAACGATACCTTGGGGCAGGGCGAAAGTGGCGCCAAATACCATTATTGCGAGAATGACCAGCGAGTGAAGTTGGGATCGGATCGGGGGGAAGTTCAAGGTAATTCTCCTTGCTGAATCGAGAGATAGCGAAGCTCGAAACAGCCTCAGACTGCGCTACTGAAGCGTAAAGCAGCTGTTGTTCCAAACGCCTCGCGCGTAATATATTTATTATCATTGACTTACGAGCCAATCTAATTCGGCTTGCAAAAAACAAACGAATTTCCGGATGCTTCCTATGAGCGTTGGTATGGTTGACTGTTATGTTTAGAGGGAACATATCGAGTGATGCGTTCTGCCTGCTACAATCGGCGTTTCTGTGACTAAATCATCGGCTCATCCCGGATCCGCCAAGCCATATTCCGGTGACCCACCAATGCGAGAACCTAACGCGTTGGACTCGGTACCGATGCTGGATCTCAAGCGCCAATATCTGCAACTGCGGGAGGAAGTGTTGGCTGCAATTGAGAGGGTTTGCGCGTCGCAGCACTACATTCTGGGGGCCGAAGTGGAAGAACTGGAGCGGGAGATTGCCAATTTCTGCGGCGCTCGTGACGCTGTCGGCTGCGCCTCCGGCACGGATGCGTTGTGGCTGGCGCTGGCTGCGGCTGGCGTGCAGCCGGGAGATCAGGTGCTGACCACGCCTTTCAGTTTTTTTGCTTCGGCGAGTGCGATTGTGCGGGCCGGAGCGCGGCCAGTCTTCGCCGATATCGATCTGCGAACGCTGAATCTTGATCCCGCCAAGGCCGAATCTTTTTTGCGCAGCAGTCCACATGACAAAATGCGCGTGCTGTTGCCGGTTCATCTTTATGGCCAATGCGCTGAGATGGATCGCTTGCAGCAACTGGCCGAGGAATTTCATTTATCTGTAATTGAAGATGCCGCGCAGGCCATTGGCGCGCGCTGGCGAGACGAGTCGGGTAAGGGCCGAAGCGCAGGATCCATGGGCGTCTCGGCGGCGTTCAGTTTTTATCCCACCAAGAATCTTAGCGCCTACGGCGATACGGGACTGGTGGCTACCAGCGATCCAGAAATGGCTGCGCACATGCGCCGGTTACGCAATCACGGCAGCCCGCGCCGTTATGTACACGAAGAGTTTGGATGGAATTGCCGCCTCGATGCGATGCAGGCTGCCATATTGCGGGTGAAGTTGAAGTATGTCGAAGGATGGAACGATGCGCGGCGGCAGCGTGCGGCAACCTACGATCAACTGTTTGCCCAGGCGGGACTGTCCTCAGGGGAAGATCTGCGAGGAGAGAATGCGTCTCCTATTCAACTTCCGCAAACGGCAAAGAAGGCGCATCATGTTTTTCATCAGTATGTGGTGCGTGCCTACCGCCGTGACGAACTTCGCGAGTTCCTGACGGCACGCAAGATTGGGACGGAGATTTACTATCCCATCCCGCTGCATCTTCAGCCTTGTTTTGTGTATCTCGGCTACCGCGAAGGTGACTTCCCGGAAGCCGAACGCGCCGCGGAAGAGGTGCTGGCTTTGCCGATGTTTCCCGAACTCACCGAAGACGAGCAGAAGCGCGTCGTGACGAGTATTGCCGACTTTTACTGCTAGCGGATTTTCCCGGCGGTAACATCTCTCCATGCATTGCGGAACGTGCGAGCGTAACTTTCCGCAGTCGTGCGCATCAATTTTAAGCGCGCGGAGTTAAGCGCGCGGAGATGAAAGCGATGCGAGCATTCCCTAAATCAGTATTCGGCGCCGGGCTAATGCTTGGTGCATTTTTCCTTGCGTTCCATCTTCATGGAACGACCCAAGTGTCTGCCACGAAGGCTGCCCGCAATCCTGTCGTGGTCGAACTGTTCACTTCGGAAGGGTGTTCTTCCTGTCCGCCAGCAGATTTGTTGCTGCAGAAATTGGTGCAGCAGCAACCGATCGCGGATGCCGAGATCATTGCTCTCGAGGAGCATGTGGATTACTGGAATCACGATGGCTGGATCGATCCCTATTCTTCATCGCAATGGACCGAGCGGCAGCAAGCTTATGCCGATGTGTTCAAAGACGATCCGTACACGCCGGAGGCGGTTCTGAACGGACGCAGCCAGTTTGTTGGCAACAATCGCGGAGAAGCGGCAGCGGAGATTAGGAAGGCGGCAGGAGGGTTGAAAGCGGAGGTTCGCATCACTCCTCTCTCGGCTGACGAGAAAGGCTCACAACGTTTTCACGTATCGGTGAACAAACTTGCGGGAAACAATAACGGCGATATAGCTGAAATCTGGCTGGCGGTGACGGAAGATGGGCTCCATTCGTCGGTGAGCCGGGGAGAAAACGCCGGGCACGTTCTGCAACACGTTGCCACTCTGCGATCATTGCGCAAGATTGGGATTGCGGATGCGCACAACGCTTCGGTTGCGTTCTCCGGCGATACTCTCGTCAAATTAAGTCCCGACTGGAATCCAGAAAATCTGCGCGTGGTCGTTTTCGTTCAGGAGACAAAGAGCCGGGAAATCCTTGGGACGGCTTTGACAAGACTCAATGGCTAATCGAGGAGCTTGCCAATCGAAGAGCCGTTTCTCCAAGCGGTTAGAGATCAGCGGCGCCGGCGTTTCGCCGCCGTCCTTGGAGCTTCTTTCTGCTCGCCCGGCGCTAGAAGGCGCCGAACGATCGGAGTGTTCAACTTGTACTTGCGCTCGTTCACATTGCCAGCGTCGTCTTTGACGCGCAGGATGAAAACCGGCAACGTACCTTCCTTATCAAAATCTTCGCTGGTCACGGTTACCGGAAGTACGCCGTTGAGGCCGTGCTCGCGGTAGGCAGTTTCGTAGCGATGCCTTCGCACGTTCCAGGTGTATACGCGCACCTGGTCGAAATCGTAGGGTAAGCCGTCGCGCGGTTCCGTCATGGCGCACAGATATTGCGGAACATTTTTCCCGGTACCCTCTTTGCCGGAATCCTGAACCTGATCCAGAACGAAAACGGCAACGAAGCGCTGGCCCTCGGCGTATTGAGCGATATCCAGCGGCACATCGATATCGACCATGCGAGCCAGCACCCAGCCAACTCGGTTCTGCGCATCGCGCACCAGCCACCAGTCTTCGAGCACCGGGCCAATGGGCTTCCCACCGGGTTTCGTCTGCACGATCGTTCCGGGTTGTTTTTCCGCGGTGGCGCGCTTGAGCACGGAAACTTTGGCTCCCGCGGAAAGCTGGTACAGATGTTCGGTTTCGCGTCCGGGCGTTAGATGGAGATTCGTGTCATTGCGCAAAACGCCGGGCGCCTGAACGGGATCAGTCTGGTTATCTTGCGTGAGCTTCTGCAGGCCATCGTAGGTGGACTGATCTACCAAATAGCGCTGTTCGATCCAGCCCTCGAGGCCGCTCGCGGTGCGCACGCGGGAGAAGCGCTTCTCGTGCTCCAGTACCTCCACACGTTCGCCGTTCTTGACTATGCCCACGCGGTTATAGATGGTGGCCACCTGGTCGCGCAGGGTGGCCTGCACGGCGGAGACGTAGTTCACTTCCAGCACGCGGTGCCGGCCGCGATTGCAAGCCGTCAGGGCGAATACAACGGCCAGCGTGAGTGCCACGGCAATCCGTTCCAGCTGCGATAAACGGAAGGGTTTCACAATCTTTAGGAAGAATGGTTTATCCAGACGCACTTTTTACTATAACGCGTTGTCGCCTGGCGGCGTACCGCGCTGGGTTTACGGATAATGCACCTCGGGCGTAGCTTTCTTGCTGGCCGTCCTTACATGAAGGACTGCGATTCAGTTAACATTAAAGACGCGGCGACTCCGCAGTCGTCGACGGCGGTCGCACTTTAAATTTCTGACATGCGAATTATGAAAAATATTTCCAGGAATTTGTTCGTGTCTGGTTTGTTATTCTTCCTATTGGCTGATTTCTCTTCCGCTGCAGCGCAGCAAGCAGCTGTGAATCCTGCGCTGCGGCCGCCCAAAGGCGCGCGCGTTGCCATTGTGGTCTTCGAAGATTTGCAGTGTCCCGATTGCCGGCGCGCGGCGCCGCTGGTGGAAGAGGCCGCCCGAACCTACAAGATTCCAGTGGTGCGTCATGATTTCCCGCTGCCGTTTCATAGCTGGTCGTATGACGCGGCCATTCTGGCGCGCTATTTTGATACGCATTCGAAGGCGCTGGGCAATGAGTTTCGGGACTATATTTTCTCGAACCAACTGGAAGTAACTCCGCAGAACCTGCGCGGCTTCGCGGAAAAATTCGCTGCCGAACACAAAGTCGATTTGCCTTTCGTAGTTGACCCTGATGGCAAACTTGCCGCGTTGGTGAATGCCGACAAAGAACTGGGAAAGGAAATCAAACTGCAGCACACGCCCACGCTTTACGTTGTGAGTAATCGACACTCCGGTAAACCTTTTGTCGAGGTAGTCGACCGCAGCCAGCTTTATGCGCTGATCGACGAGATGATGAAAGACTAGGGAATTGGCGATATCCGACTCAGCGCAGGCCGGTGAACAGCCGGGCAAAAAGTAAGAGTGACAATCCGATGGCGGCGATGCTATTGGCTCGAATACCGCGATAGCTTGCCGCCCACGGGAACATCAAGACTTCGAAGAAGGGCATCAGCCGCTCTGGCCATAACAATCCGGCCACGCCAAATGCCAGACAAAACTGGACAACCAGACACAATCCCAAAGTGCTCATCGCTATAAATCCAATGCTGGAGTGTTACGACCTCTTTTATTAAAACGCTCTTCTGGCTTTTTGGGGGAGATTACGAAAGTACCGCGAAGGAGCCAATGCGATCAATAAAAATTCCTATGTGAAATTTAGTCTCGTTGCCCAGGCCCAGACAGAAATCCGCCGCGCGCAGTGCGGAACTTAATCTCCAAATCCAATGCCGACAGCGCGCGCAGCGCGGACAATTTCTCCGTTCGGATTCACCGACTTGAGGTTCCCAATCGCGTGCGCTACGTCGACGGAGACGATGGTATCGCCGTGCAGCGCGACCATCATGCCGAAACCTCCGGCGGCGATCAAGTCGACGGCGGCCACGCCGAAGCGCGTGGCCAGAATGCGATCGAAGGGCGACGGCGTGCCTCCACGCTGAATGTGGCCCAGCACGCTGACGCGAACGTCTTTGCCGGAGCCGCGGGCGATGGCGTTGCCCAGCAGATTACCGATGGAACTGGCACGTCGATTCTCTTTTAACTCCGGCGGAGTTTTCACTCCTTCGGCGACTACAACAATCGTAAAATCTTTGCCAACTTTTTCGCGCTCCGCGATGTAATGGCAAACGTGTTCGATGGTGAAAGGAATTTCCGGAATCAGGATGACGTGTGCGCCGCCGGCAATGCCGGCCTCGAGCGCGATCCACCCACAATCGCGGCCCATGACTTCAACCACCATGACGCGATGATGCGAAGCGGCTGTAGTGTGAATTTTGTCGATTGCGTCGGTCACGGTGTGCAGCGCGGTATCGAATCCGAAAGTGACCTGAGTCGCGGAAAGATCGTTGTCAATGGTTTTCGGCACGCCCACGATTTTCATGCCCTTTTTAAAAAGCTCGTAGGCGATTTTCTGCGATCCATCGCCGCCGATACTGATGATGGCATCGATGCCAAGCTTCGCTGCATTGGAGATGACTTTGCTGGAGATGTCGCGCATCACCTCTTTGCCATGCTCGACTTTCTTGTAGTGGAAGGGATCGCCGCGATTGGTGGTGCCGAGGATAGTTCCTCCGCGCGGCAGAATGCCGCTGACTTCCTTGAGCGTGAGTTCGAAGGCTTTTTCCGGCCAGATGAGGCCATCGAAGCCATCGGGGATGCCGATGACCTTCCATCCATATTTGAGGATGGCGGATTTCGTTGCGGCGCGAATGACGGCGTTGAGGCCGGGCGCGTCTCCGCCTCCGGTGGCGATACCGATACAGCGAATGTCAGACATAGGATGAATCGTCAGGAGGCCAGATGTAAGAAATTAAGGCCGTTCTTCTCGATGATACTGTGGCCGCGCAGATTGGCAACTTACGAGTGGCCGTGGACCAGTCGATGTTTTTGTCGATAGACTTCGCGGCGGTGCAGATTCCGGAAATCCACTTGGATCTTGAGACCGACCGGCAGGCTTGGAGCGCGACAGCGCGCTTGGCAGAACAACACGACTGACGCTGTATGACGCGGCTTACCTGGAGCTCGCGCTACGGCGCGGTCTGCCGCTGGCTACCCTGGACCGGGATCTACGCGCCGCCGCGCGTGGAGAGAAGGTTAAAGTTCTGGGCGCGTAGGCTGGAGGGAAAGCTAAGGACCCGACTTCTCGCGAAGACCGCGAGAAATGGGGTCCAGATACGGGGCACCCGCCCACTGCCTCACTGGGTGACATTGACGGTCACCGTATTTGAGGTAATGGTATTAGTGCCGCTGATGTACTGTGCAACGATCGTCGTTGGGCCCGCTTGGGCTAAAGATGTCACACACATCGGGTCTACGCCATTTTGAACCGTAATAATGCTTGTGCTCCCCGCGACCCAGGTTACGCTCGCAGTGACGTCAACCGTTGTTCCCCCCGCGGTCGCCTTGGCAGTCAAGCATTGGTCCCCGGTCGCGATCGAGTTCACGGGTAGGCTAAAGGAGGTCTCTGGGCCGACGACGATGGCGGTGACATTGCCAAGGGTAACGGTTGCGGTGGTGGTGGCGCTGGCGGTGCCGGAGGCTGCGGTTATGGTGCTGGTTCCAGCCGAAACCCCGGTCAGCGTCCCGCCGCTGCTAATGGTGGCTACGGTGGGCGTATCACTCGACCAGCACACAGTCGTTCCGGTGCAACTGGTGCCACCGGTCAGGGTAAGCGCATTGCCATTGCTATCGGTTCCCGCCGCCGTTAATTGCGTTGTGAGCCCCTGGCTCACTGTAGGATTCGGTGGGTCGATCGTGATACTCGAGACGGTGGGGTTCACGAAAAAGCCGGTGCAGCTTATGGTTAAGGCTAGCGTTGCGAGAAAGGCGAAGGCGCCAGCGATGCGGAGTTTATGCTTCGTGGAGGACATAGTTATCTCAAACCCGTTCGGCGCGCGCTCTCGAACTAGAATACTGTTTCTTCGCCGCGGCAGTTGTAAAAAATTGTAGCAGAAGAGGATTTTATACTGCGCCTGTACCTGCACCTTCGTGCACTCACGTAACCAGCTCCGACAATGCCATGCTTGGGATAAGAACGTTGCCGCACCGCAGACCTTGCAACGAAAAAAGGCCAGCGCCGGTACTGGCACTGGCCGATGAACCATCCGCTGATCAGGTTAGCGTCCCTTGTGCTCCTCCTTGGGAGGAGGATTTTCGTGTTTCGGCGGAGCGGCCTGTTTTTCGGGCTTGGGAGCGGGAGCGCTGTGGGTTTGCTTCGGCGCGCTCTGTCGCGGCGCACTCGCCTTAGGAGCACGTTCTTTGGGTGCGCTCTCGTGCGCTCGCGGCTCGGGAGCTGGTTTGCTGGAGGCGTGCGACTCCGGCGCGGGACGAGTCTTCTCGGCTTTAGGCGCGCTTTCCTTTGGAGGCTTGGGAGCGCTTGGCCTAGGCGCACTCTCTTTGGGAGCAGCCTCGTGCGCTTTTGGCGCGGGTTTGCTGGCTGCGTGCGTTTCGGGAGTGGGACGAGTCCTCTCCGCCTTTGGTGCGCTTTCCTTTGGAGCCTTGGGAGCGCTTGCCCTAGGCGCACTCTCTTTGGG